>NZ_JBHXRM010000003.1:0-284346 GCF_042716895.1 Streptomyces sp. NPDC058653
ACTCCGACTCGGACCCGGGCTCCGGCTCGTACTCGGGCTCGGGTTGGGCCGAGCACGCGCCGGAGCTTGAGTCCGCGCCGGCCCCTCCGGAGAAGGGCGCCGACACGGCCGAGACCCCACCGGCGACAACGGCCGCAACCGAGCCAGAACCAGAACCAGAGCCCGAATCCGAGTCCGAGCAGGAGCCCGGTCAGAAATCCGAGGCCGAGGTCGAGGCCGAGCCCGCACCGGAGCCCGAATCCCAGCCCGAGCCGGAACCGCGGTCCGAGCCGGAACCCGAGCCGAAGGCCGTCGGCTGATCCACACCACTCGAACGAGCGGCGGCCCCGCCCCTCCCGGATCGGGGAGGGACGGGGCCGCCGTCAGATTCGAGCTCTTCCCCCGGCTACTTCTGGACGCCGAAGATCGGGACGAGCGAGTCGGGGAGCTTGTCGTTGCAGGCCAGTTGGCCCGTCTTCGTCAGCGCGTCGTTCACGCATGTGTAGTAGTCGCGGTAGACCAACTGCACGGTGAACGTCGCCGCCACGACCAGCAGCGCGATGGTCGCCGTGACGATCCCGCTCACGGCCGTGGTCGTCTGCGGCTTGTGCGCCGTCGTCCCCTGCGCGGGGGCTCCCGGCACACCCGGCGCCGGAGGTGCCGCGGTCGGCGCGGGAGGGGTCGTGTCCGGGCCCGAGACCGAGGTCGTCCCCACGTCCGAACGGCGGGCCGCCACCTGGCCGCCCTCGCCGCCCGAGGACGCACGCGGCAGCGGGGCCTTGGCCCGCAGCGAGCTGATGCCCCAGTAGAGCGCGAGCGCTCCGAGGAGCAGCGCGATCTCCGGGAAGTCGAAGAGGGCGAAGAAGAAGGCCCACATGCCCGAGAGCAGCGAGTACCTGGCGCGGCGCTGGAACGGGTCGGTCGGGTCCCAGCGCAGACCGCCCCTGCCGCCGGGCTGCCCCTCGGGACCGTCCTGGCGGCCACCGGGGCCGTTCCGCTCGCCGCCCGGTCCGCTCTGGCCGCCACCCGGTCTGCCGCCGAAACCGCCCGACGAGCGGCCCGGCTGCCGGCTGCTCCACTGGCTGCCCCAGGACGAACGGTCGTCGCCCGACCGGTCGTCCGGTGTTCCGCCGCCGTTCTGGGGATGGCGCGGCTGCCACGGCTGGTCCGGCCTGTCCTCCGGCGGAGGCGCGAACGGGTTGTCGTCGGAGGCCCCGGACCCGGAGGCTCCGGACGGCCCGGACCCGGACGACTCGGACCCGGACGGCCCGGACCCTCCGCCCGTCCCGGAGGACTCGGCCCCGGACCCTCCTGAAGCTCCCGAGTTTCCCGAATTGTCCGAGCTCCCGGACGAGTCCGAGGACCCCGAAGCACCCGAGGCCCCGGAGGAGTCCTCCGGCCCCGAAGAGCCCTCGGGCCCCGAGGACCCGGCGGACGAGGACTGGCGTTCCCGCATCAGAAGCACCGGCCCGGTGGGCTGCGGGACATGAAGTGCCGTGCGGTGTCGTCGGTCCGGCATGTGGTGAACGTCTTCCCCTCAGACCCTTGGCGCAAGGGGTCTCGTGTCGTATGACCTGTTCTGGAGACAGGTCCGTGTCCCCAGACGCTACCTCCCGGCCGCGCCCCCGTCCCCCGGGGGCGGTTCGGTGTGCCGGTATCGTTGCTGACGGTCGGCTCCTTCGTAGAGTTCCCCGATACGGGAGACACGATTCGTTCGTACGACCACACAAAGCCGCACGACCCGCACGACCCGCGAGGCTGTGCTCGCTTCCAGAAAGGCGTTCCGCCGTGGCCTCCCCGCCGTCCCCGCCCGCCCCCGACGACCCGGTCGCCCCGACGGAACCGGGCTCTCCGGTCGTATTCGGCTCCCCGGCCCGGCTCGTGGTCCTCGTCTCCGGCTCCGGTACGAACCTCCAGGCACTGCTCGACGCCGTCGCCGCCGACCCCGAGAGGTACGGCGCCCGTATCGTCGCCGTCGGCGCCGACCGCGACTCCATCACCGGCCTCGAACGCGCCGAGCGGGCCGGGCTGCCGACCTTCGTCCGCCGCGTCAAGGACTACGCGACGCGTGAGGAGTGGGATGCCGCGCTGACCGAGGCCACCGCCGCGTACGAGCCCGATCTCGTCGTGTCGGCCGGCTTCATGAAGATCGTCGGCAAGCGGTTCCTCGCCCGCTTCGGCGGCCGGTTCATCAACACCCACCCCGCCCTGCTGCCCAGCTTCCCCGGTGCCCACGGAGTGCGTGACGCGCTCGCGTACGGGGCGAAGATCACCGGTTGCACCGTCCACTTCGTCGACGACGGTGTCGACACCGGCCCGGTCATCGCGCAAGGCGTGGTCGAGGTGCGGGACGAGGACCACGAGGACGGTGGCGTCGCTCTCCATGAGCGCATCAAGGACGTCGAGCGACGGCTGCTCGTCGATGTCGTGGGGCGTCTCGCCCGGTACGGCTACCGCATCGAAGGACGAAAGGTAACAATCCAGTGAGCGTCGAGAAGCCCGACGAAGCAGTGGCCGAAGGCACGAGGCGGCCCGTCCGCCGCGCGCTGGTCAGCGTCTACGACAAGACGGGACTGGAAGAGCTGGCCCGCGGACTGCACGCGGCCGGCGTCACGCTCGTCTCGACCGGCTCCACCGCCGCGCGGATCGCCGCCGCCGGTGTGCCCGTCACCAAGGTCGAGGAGCTGACCGGCTTCCCCGAGACCCTCGACGGCCGCGTCAAGACGCTGCACCCGCGCGTCCACGCCGGCATCCTGGCCGACCAGCGGCTCGCCTCCCACCGTGAGCAGCTCACCGAACTCGGCATCGAGCCCTTCGAGTTGGTCGTCTCGAACCTCTACCCCTTCCGCGAGACCGTCGAGTCGGGCGCCACACCCGACGAGTGCGTCGAGCAGATCGACATCGGCGGCCCGTCCATGGTCCGCGCCGCCGCCAAGAACCACCCGTCGGTCGCCATCGTCACCAGCCCCGCGCGGTACGGCGACGTCCTCAAGGCCGTACAGGACGGCGGGTTCGACCTGACGACCCGTAAGAGGCTCGCGGCCGAGGCGTTCCAGCACACCGCCGCGTACGACGTGGCCGTGGCCTCCTGGTTCGCGGCCGACTACGCCGCCGCCGACACCTCGGGTCTCCCCGACTTCCTGGGCTCGACGTACGAGCGCAAGAACGTCCTGCGCTACGGCGAGAACCCGCACCAGCCCGCCGCCCTCTACACGGCGGGCGGGGGCGGCGGCCTCGCCGACGCGGAGCAGCTGCACGGCAAGGAGATGAGCTACAACAACTACACGGACACCGACGCCGCGCGCCGGGCCGCGTACGACCACACCGAGCCGTGCGTCGCGATCATCAAGCACGCCAACCCGTGCGGCATCGCGATCGGCGACGACGTCGCCGAGGCGCACCGCAAGGCCCACGCGTGCGACCCGCTCTCCGCCTTCGGCGGTGTGATCGCCGTCAACCGGCCGGTCTCCGTGGCCATGGCCGAGCAGGTCGCCGAGATCTTCACCGAGGTCATCGTCGCGCCCGGCTACGAGGACGGCGCCGTCGAGGTGCTGGCCCGCAAGAAGAACATCCGGGTGCTGCGCTGCGAGGGCGGTCCCACGGCCCCCGTCGAGGTGAAGCCCATCGACGGCGGTGCGCTGCTCCAGGTCACCGACCGTCTCCAGGCCGACGGCGACGACCCGTCGACCTGGACGCTCGCCACCGGCGAACCCCTCGCGGACGCCGAGCTGCGCGAGCTGGCCTTCGCGTGGAAGGCGTGCCGCGCGGTGAAGTCCAACGCGATCCTGATCGCCAAGGACGGCGCGAGCGTCGGCGTCGGCATGGGGCAGGTCAACCGCGTGGACTCGGCGAAGCTCGCCGTGGAGCGCGCGGGCGAGGAGCGGGCCCGTGGGTCGTACGCGGCGTCGGACGCGTTCTTCCCGTTCCCCGACGGACTGGAGATCCTGCTGGAGGCGGGCGTGAAGGCCGTGGTGCAGCCGGGTGGTTCGGTACGTGACGAGCAGACGGTCGAGGCGGCGAAGAAGGCGGGCGCGACGATGTACTTCACGGGCACGCGGCACTTCTTCCACTGAGCCCGGGCCGGTTCCTGAACACCGAAGAACGACTGAAGGCTTGAGGGTCCGAAAGCCCGAGAGCCCGAAAGCGTGAAAGCGTGAAAGCGTGAAGAACGCCGAGAACGCCAGAAGGCCGTAATCCCCGCCGCCAGGACGGGTGTTACGGCCTTCTGGCATACGCGCGGGCGCGGGGACGTGCTTCCGGCGCGCGCGTGCCCTCGCTGCTCGCCCGCGTCAGTAACGGGGGCGCTTGAACCACGCCGCGCCGTCCGCCTTCGACACGAAGACGATCAGCAGGATGCTCAGGACGATGTGGACGATGCCCGCGATACCGCCGAAGGGGTAGATACCCAGGACGATGGTCAGGGCGCCGTAGACGATGAGCGCGGTACGCAGGCCCGGGCCACCCGTGCTGATCTTGATCGCCAGGACGATCGACGCGACGGTCCACACGACGGCGATGAAGGTCATGAACCAGAGCACACCGCTCGACTGGTCGACCAGGCTCTGGAACTGCGAGTCGTCCGCCAGCTCGTCGCTGTCCTTCGCCGCGTTCAGCGCGATCGCGCCGATGAGGAAGATCACGCCGCCTATCAGGCTGAGCCCGGAGAGTATCCAGAGGAAGACGCGGGACGCCGACACGCCGCCCGGCATCGTCTGGGGGCCGCCGCCCATGGGGCCGCCGGGGTAGCCGCCGTAGGGCTGGACCGGGGGAGCCTGCGGGTAGCCGTAGTTGGGGCCCGCCTGCGGGGGCTGGCCCTGCTGCGGGTAGCCGTATCCCGGCTGGCCCTGGGGCTGCCCCTGCTGTCCGTAGGGGTTGTTCGGGTCGCCGAAGCTCATGGCGGGTTTCCTCCGTTGGTGACGCGGGGACATCGCGGAGCCGAAGGAGGAAACATCACACAACCGAGCGGTTAGTCCCCCTACACTGCCCGCGTACTGCGCGGCTCATCGTGCGGTTGTTGGTGACTTTTTGTCCAGTCGGTATTCGTATGCGTTGTGCAAGCGCAACCTGGACATCCCTCGTCGATCTTCGTCCGCCCGGGCGCGCCGGGCACGGGACGGACCCCATGGCCGACCTCGTGAACGACCTCGGTTGGAACAGGGGCGGGGTCATCCGCGAAGATGGGCACATGACCGCCCAGATTCTCGATGGCAAGGCCACCGCAGCCGCGATCAAGTCCGACCTGACCGCCCGCGTGGCGGCCCTCAAGACGCGGGGCATCACCCCGGGACTCGGGACCCTGCTCGTCGGGGACGACCCGGGAAGCCGTTGGTATGTGAACGGCAAGCACCGCGACTGCGCCGAGGTCGGTATCGCCTCGATCCAGCGCGAGCTGCCCGACACCGCGACGCAGGTGGAGATCGAGGCAGTCGTACGCGAACTCAACGCGAACCCCGAGTGCACCGGCTACATCGTCCAACTGCCGCTCCCCAAGGGCATCGACACCAATCGCGTCCTGGAACTGATGGACCCGGAGAAGGACGCCGACGGGCTGCACCCGATGAGCCTCGGCCGGCTGGTCCTGAACGAGACCGGGCCGCTGCCCTGCACCCCGTACGGCATCATCCAGCTCCTGCGCGCGCACGGGGTCGAGATCAAGGGCGCGCACGTCGTGGTCGTCGGACGCGGGATCACCGTGGGCCGCTCGATCCCGCTGCTGCTCACCCGTAAGTCCGAGAACGCGACCGTGACGCAGTGCCACACCGGCACCCGTGATCTCTCCTCACATCTGCGGCAGGCCGACATCATCGTGTCGGCGGCCGGGGTGCGCCACATCATCAAGGCGGAGGACGTGAAGCCGGGCGCGGCGGTGCTCGACGTCGGTGTCAGCCGCGACGAGCACGGCAAGATCGCCGGGGACGTCCACCCGGACGTCGCGGGAGTGGCAGGCTGGATCTCACCGAACCCCGGCGGAGTCGGCCCGATGACGCGTGCGCAGCTGCTGGTCAACGTCGTCGAGGCGGCGGAGCGCGCCGGAAGCGGAAGCGGAACGTGAAGGGGGCACCCATGGGTGCTGGTACGAGTGCGGGTGCCGACGCGGCTGCGGCCGCCGGGCCCGGAGGCGGTGACGGCGCCGACGGCGACGGTGGGCGTGCGGTGAGCGATCCCGTGGCCGCGGACGGCGGGCCGGGCACGGCCGCGTACGTGGGGGAGAAGCAGCCGGACGGGGGGACGGACGGAGAGGCCGCCGGGGCGGCGGACGCCGAGGTTGCCGCGCCCAGTACCTCGCGGCGCTTCCCGACGGTGACGCAGGACACCGCGCGCCCGGAGGGCGGCGGCCGGGCGGCCCCCGGCGACGCTCCCGCCCCCGCCCGCCAGTGGCCGCTGCTGACGGTGCTGGGTATGACGGGGCTCGGACTGCTGATCGTCGGGATCGAGCCGTTCGAGGAGGCGTCCCGCTACGGCACGATCCTGATCGGTGTGGCGTTGATCACCGGCGCGGTGCTGCGGCGGGTCATGCCGTCGGTCGGCATGCTGGCCGTACGGTCGCGCTTCACCGACATGGTGACCTACGGGCTGCTCGGTGTCTCGATCGTGCTGCTGTCGCTGATGACGCAGCCGGATCCATGGCTGGAGATCCCGTTCCTGGAGGATGTCGTCCACTCCACCGTCCCGTAGACCTGGACATATCCCGTACCGATCGAGAAGACGGCGCCCATCCCCTCCCCCGAGTCAGGACGGGCGCCGTCGGCATGTGGCTAGCGTCACGGACCCGCCAAAGAGGATCAAGGGCAGACAGCCGCCTGTGGCACGGAAGTGACCATTCCGCCATGGTGTGATCGTCGGGCAACGGGTGCGAGACTGTGGGACGGAATCGGCGGCGGCGCGCGAGGGGGCGCGGGGACTGTCCCGAATGCTCCGGTGCACTCCCATATCTGGAACTGACACCTCGGCTCCTCGCATCCCTTGGGGTAGTCGTCGGCCGGCGTGGGGGCGCGGCAGGGCGGAGCACATCAGGAACGTGCGGGGGGACAAGGGGGAAGTAATGCCTCGTTGGAAGGCACTACCGGAGGAGCTCGACCCACAGGTCAGAGAGTTCGCGACGCAGCTGCGCAGGCTCGTGGACAAGAGCGGCCTGAGCATCGCGGCCGTCTCCGACCGAACCGGGTACAGCAAGACGTCCTGGGAGCGGTACCTCAACGGACGCCTGCTCCCGCCCAGGGGCGCGATCCTGGCGCTCGCCGAGGTCACCGGCACCAATCCGCTGCACCTGACGACGATGTGGGAACTGTCGGAGCGGGCGTGGAGCCGTTCCGAGATGCGTCACGACATGACGATGGAGGCGATCCGGATCTCCCAGGCGCGGGACGCGCTCGGCGAGTTCGGCGGCGAACCGGTCGGCGGCCCCGGCGGTGCCGGGAGCAGCCGTCCCGGCGGACGTACGGCGACGCCGCCCGGCGGGGGTGCGCGGACGGGCTCGGGTCCGGGTCCGGCGTCGGGGGGCTGGCTCGGTCCCGAGCAGCCGGGCGCGAACCGCCCTCCGGCAGGCGCTCCCGGGGGGACGCCGCCCGGCTTCCCGCCGTCGGCCCCCGTGCCGCCGCCCGGACGCGGCGGCGGCGGGCGCGGCCGTCGCCGGACGGTCATCTTCGTGGCGGCCCTCGTCGGCGCGCTGGCGCTGATAGCCGGCGCGGTCCTCCTGACCGACCTGGGCGGCGGAGGCGACGACGGCAAGGGGAAGGTCGCGCAGTCCGCGTCGCCGAAGCCGACCCCCACCGCTTCCGAACTGCCCGCCGGCGTCAAGTGCTCCGGTGACGAGTGCGTCGGCGAGGACCCCGAACTCATGGGCTGCGGCGGTGACTTCGCCGAGACCGCGACGACCGCGACGGTCGGTACGGCGGTGGTCGAGGTCCGCTACAGCGAGACGTGCGGGGTGGCCTGGGCGCGTATCACCGACGCGGCACCGGGCGACACGGTGGAGATCGCGGCCGACAAGGGCGAGGGAAAGCCCCAGACGGGCACGGTGAACGCCGACAAGGACGCGTACACCCCGATGGTCGCGGTGGCGGCGGCGGCCGAGGCAAAGGCGTGCGCGACGCTGACGACGGGCACGGAGGGGTGCACGACGCCGGGCCAGTGAGGTCACTGCGGGCCCGGTGTCGGTACGGGGGGCTGGCTCGGCCCGGAGCACCCGGCGTGAACCGCCCCCCACCGCACCGCCCGCGCCCCGTCGCGTTCCGCGTGCTTCGCGTCGGATAGCCTGGCGGGCGGTTGTCTCTTCACGTCAAGACATGATTCATCCCGCCGTCGGAGAGATGGCCCGCACCAGGGGCAGGGCCCCTGCCGCCCGCCGTTCCACCGCTGTCTAACGGAGACCGCCATGACCCGCACTCCCGTGAATGTCACCGTCACCGGCGCAGCCGGCCAGATCGGCTACGCGCTGCTCTTCCGCATCGCCTCCGGTCAACTGCTCGGCGCGGATGTGCCGGTCAGCCTGCGTCTGCTGGAGATCCCGCAGGGCCTGAAGGCCGCCGAGGGCACCGCCATGGAGCTCGACGACTGCGCCTTCCCGCTGCTGCGCGGCATCGAGATCACCGACGACGCCAACGCCGCGTTCTCCGGCGCCAACGTCGCGCTGCTCGTCGGCGCCCGCCCCCGTACCAAGGGCATGGAGCGCGGCGATCTGCTCTCCGCCAACGGCGGCATCTTCAAGCCCCAGGGCAAGGCCATCAACGACAACGCCGCCGACGACATCAAGGTCCTCGTCGTCGGCAACCCGGCCAACACCAACGCGCTCATCGCGCAGGCCGCCGCCCCCGACGTACCGGCCGAGCGCTTCACCGCGATGACCCGGCTGGACCACAACCGCGCGATCTCGCAGCTCGCCGCCAAGACCGGCGCGCAGGTCACGGACATCAAGCGGCTGACGATCTGGGGCAACCACTCGGCCACGCAGTACCCGGACATCTTCCACGCGGAGATCGCCGGCAAGAACGCCGCCGAGACCGTCAACGACGAGCAGTGGCTCGCCGACACCTTCATCCCGACCGTCGCCAAGCGCGGCGCCGCGATCATCGAGGCCCGGGGCGCGTCCTCGGCGGCCTCGGCCGCCAACGCCGCGATCGACCACGTCAACACGTGGGTGAACGGCACCCCCGAGGGCGACTGGACCTCGATGGGCGTTCCGTCGGACGGCTCGTACGGCGTCCCGGAGGGCATCATCTCGTCGTTCCCCGTGACCACGAAGAACGGGGCGTACGAGATCGTCCAGGGCCTGGACATCAACGACTTCTCCCGCGCGCGCATCGACGCGTCGGTGAAGGAGCTCACCGAGGAGCGCGACGCCGTCCGCGAGCTCGGTCTTCTCTGATCTCGGAGGCCCGCTCCGACCGGTCTACGACAGAGCTCCCGGCAGCCGCCCAGGCGGACGCCGGGAGCTCTGTCGTGCGGGCCCCGGGGCCGGGGCTCGGGGCCAGAGCCGGGATCGGGGTCGGGATCGCGGTCGGTGGGTCAACCGCCGTACACCGGTGTGGTGTTGATTACGCGTTCGGTGCCACCGAGGGCGACCCTTCGCGCACACTGAGTGCATGAACGCATACGGAGAGGGGCTGCCGGCGTACCGGACCATCCGCATGACGGCGCAGGACGGTCCGATCGCGGCATTCGCCGACGAGGAGGCGTGGCGGGCGCGGGAGCGCTACCCCACGATCGTGGGCATGGGGCTGCCGGCCTTCGTCGGGGCGAGGGAGTCGGAGCGGGGCGGCTGGGAGATCCTGCGTGCGGCCGGGGACACACCCCAGAGCGTCCGCGACTCCCTCGCCTCGCACTTCCGGGGGCTGGCCAAGGAGGCGGAGGACGCGGGGCGCGCGGCGGACCGCAAGAAGTACCGGGCGGCGTACGAGAAGCTCGACCGGGTCGCGGTGGACGAGTTGAGGGTGCTGGGCACGCGGTACCGCGTGGTGCGCGTGGAGCAGTTCATCCGGCTGGGGCCGGACGGCCCCGAGCCGCCGAGGCCTTCGGATCCGGACCCGGGGGAGGTGGGGGAGGCGTACCGACTGCCCAGCCGGGTCGTGGGGTTCGTCATCGACCCGTACACCGGTACGGGGATGGCGGAGGGCCTGCTCAAGTTCGATCTGATGCAGTTCGTGCTGAGGGCGGGCACCGCGCCGCCCGAGATGCGCGGGGATTCGCTGCGGGCGGTCGAGACGCATCCCGGTGGCGTACTGCTGCCGGCGGAGTTCGCGATCGCCGAGTGCGGTGAGGACGGGCGGTGGAAGCCGCATTCGGGCTCCGCGCCGAGTCCGCAGGCGGCGCGGGACCGGCTGGCGATCGACTTCCGGGTCATGACGCCCATTCAGCAGAGGCTGAGCGAGGCCGAGCGCGAGGAGTACGCGAAGGCGGCGGACCGGCTGGACGAGAAGCGCGGGGCGGGGGTCGCGGTGGGCGGGCGGCGCTTCCGGGTGGCGCGGGTCGAGCAGTTGGTACGGATCGGGCCCGACGGCCCGGAGGGTCCGAGGCCGTCGGACTTCGACCCGGACCCGCCGATCGAGGTGCAGACGAGGCAGCTGCGGGAGCAGGGACAGCCGGAGGACGACGCCGAGGCAGCGGCGGAACTGAACGCCGACATGGAGGAGATGAAGCGCCTGATGGCCAAGGAGGAGGCAAGACGCGCGGCCTGGAAACAACGCAAGCCCCGGAAGGACCCCGAACCGGGCCCGTCCTAGGTCCTACCCGGAGCCCTACGGGCGGGGCAGGCACACGAGCGATCCACCACGTCGAAAGCTCGGCACCCGGCGGACGGCTCGCTGCCGCGCGCGACCGCGTGCGGGGGGGGGCAGGTACTGGGCCCGCGTTGACCGCTCAGCGCCGAGCTCCGGCCCCGCCCGATGGGCGGGCTCGCTGCCCCGGTCGCCCCCGTACGACCGGGGCCAACGCGGCGAGCGCGCGTGCCGGGAGTCGTGACAGGTAGGCGGCCGTGGCTCGTTGCCCCGTGCGACCGCAGCCCCGGGGGTCGCACGCGTACCCGGGCGACCGAGGCCAACGCGGCGAGCGCGCGTGCCGAGCGCCATGAGCCGGGCGGGGCTTCGGGGCCCCGGACCAGCCCCTGAAGCCCCCTGCCCACCCCCCCAGGAGGGGTCCCGCAGTCGGTGAGCGGCAAGTTGCGTGCTATGTCCGGCAGTTGGTTCCCTGTTTTCTTCTTGTTTCGTCATGAGCATGGTTACATCTCGGCGTTTCTGGGGGACCATTCCCGCGGCGGTCATCGCGCGTAGACCCGTGTGGTGACCGCCCCGATCGCTCTGAGGTACGACTCCGTGTCACCGGGCACGGGGCGCCAACCTGTCTCCCCACCGGAGGTATCCGAAATGCGCCGTCGTCTGGCGATGCCGCTCGCCGCACTTGCCCTCGTCCTCCCCGCCACGCTGATGTCGGCGAGCTCGGCCGCCGCCGCGCCGGCCGACAAGCCGCAGGTCCTCAGCAGCTGGACGCAGACCAGCGCCGCGAGCTACAACTCGTTCGTCTCCGCCCGCAACAACCAGGGTGCCTGGTCCGCGTACGGCTTCGACTGGTCCACGGACTACTGCTCGTCCTCCCCCGACAACCCGTTCGGCTTCCCGTTCCAGACGTCCTGCGCGCGTCACGACTTCGGCTACCGCAACTACAAGGCGGCCGGCTCCTTCGACGCCAACAAGGCGCGGCTGGACAGCGCGTTCTACGAGGACCTGAAGCGGGTGTGCAACGGCTACTCGGGCGCCACGAAGGCCTCCTGCAACGCCACGGCGTGGACGTACTACCAGGCCGTCAGCATCTTCGGCCGCTCCGCGCTGGTCGACGGCAACAAGTCGGTGGCCTGACCGACGCTCCCGGCGGAGCCCCCCACCGCCGCCTGTTACTCGAAGGCCCCTCGCCCGCCAGCGAGGGGCCTTCGTGCTGTCCGGGGGCCGGGTCCCCGCGCCGAGGAGACTCCCGCGGCGAGTGACCCCGAACACTTCCGGTCATCGAACACGCATGCTTCCCCCTTCTCGGGGCAGGGGCCCAGATCGCCAGTCTCCGCTGGTGGTGGTGGGTTTCGGGAACGGAAGGCCAAACGCGACGTGTCGGCACAACAGACCATCTTTGTGGACGGGGAGTGGCTCGAAGCCGCCTCCGGTGCCACACGCGACATCATCGACCCCGCCGACGCGACACCGTTCGCCGTGGTGTCCGAGGGCGGGGCCCAGGATGTCGACGCCGCCGTCGACGCCGCGCGCAGGGCCTTCGACGGGGGCGCGGGCCCCTGGCCCCGGACCCCGGTCGCCGAACGGGCCGCGCTGTTGCGACGCGTCGCCGGGCTGCTGAGACGGGACCGGGAAACGCTCGGGGCGCTGGAGAGCAGGGACGCGGGCAAGACCGTGGAGGAGGGCCGCGTCGATGTCGACTGTGTCGCCGACGCGTTCGCCTACTTCGCCGATCTCGTGGGCAACGAAGGCGGCGGGCGGGTCGTGGACGCCGGCCTCCCGGACGTGCACAGCGTCGTCGTCCATGAACCCGTCGGCGTCTGCGCGCTCATCACCCCCTGGAACTACCCCCTGTTGCAGGCGAGTTGGAAGATCGCCCCGGCCCTCGCCGCGGGCAACACCTTCGTGGTCAAGCCGAGCGAGATCACCCCGCTCAGCACCGTCGCCCTCATCGGCCTGCTCACCGAGGCCGGGCTGCCGCCCGGTGTCGCCAACCTGGTGACCGGCGCCGGTGACCCCGTCGGCGCCCGGATGGCGGAGCACCCGGACGTGGACCTCGTCTCGTTCACCGGTGGACTGGCCAGCGGTACGAAGGTGATGGCGGCCGCGGCGCCCGGAGTGAAGAAGGTCGCGCTCGAACTCGGCGGGAAGAACCCGAACGTCGTCTTCGCCGACTCCTGCGCCACCGACGAGGGCTTCGACACCGCCGTCGACCAGGCGCTGAACGCGGCGTTCATCCACAGCGGCCAGGTCTGCTCCGCCGGCTCACGCCTCATCGTCGAGGAGTCGCTGCGCGAGCGCTTCGTCGCCGAACTCGCCCGCCGGGCCGCGCGGATCCGTACCGGGCGGGGCACCGGCGAGGGCGTCGAGTGCGGACCGCTTGTATCGGCAGGGCAGTTGGCGAAGACCGAGGAGTACGTCGCGTCCGCGCTCAAGGAGGGCGCCGTCCTGCGCTCCGGCGGCAAGCGGCCCGAGCCGGGTGAACTGCGCCCCGCCGGGGGGTACTTCTACGAGCCGACCGTCCTCGACCAGTGCCACCGCGAGATGCGGGTCGTCCGCGAGGAGGTCTTCGGCCCCGTACTGACCGTGGAGACCTTCCGTACGGAGGACGAGGCCGTCGCGCTCGCCAACGACACCGAGTACGGGCTGGCCGGCGGTGTCTGGACGGCGGACCCCGGGCGCGCCCGGCGCGTCGCCGGACGGCTGCGGCACGGCACCGTCTGGATCAACGACTTCCACCCGTATCTGCCGCAGGCCGAATGGGGTGGCTTCGGCAAGTCCGGCATCGGGCGCGAACTGGGGCCCGCCGGCCTGGCCGAGTACCGCGAGGCCAAGCACATCTACCAGAACCTCGCGCCCCGGCCCGTCCGCTGGTTCGCGGGCTGAGCCGGCCCGGCCGGCCCGGTCGGCCGTACCGGCATGGCGGCCGTCGCCCGCCCGCCCGACATCGCCAACTGCCTTACGGCTGAGTCACATTACGCCTTATTGCGCGCAAGAGCCTTGAATCGCCCCAGTGAAGTGGAGTAGACGACACCCATGGCCGAACACGACGCCGCATACGACTACGTCGTCGTCGGTGGCGGCACCGCCGGATCGGTGATCGCCTCACGGCTCACCGAGGACCCGGACGTCACCGTCGCCGTCATCGAGGGAGGGCCGTCCGACGTCGACCGGCCCGAGGTCCTGACGCTCCGGCGCTGGATGGGGCTGCTCGGCGGTGAGCTGGACTACGACTACCCGACGACCGAGCAGCCACGCGGTAACTCCCACATCCGGCACAGCCGCGCCCGGGTGCTCGGCGGCTGCTCCTCGCACAACACCCTGATCGCCTTCAGGCCGCTGCCCTCCGACTGGGACGAGTGGGCGGCGGCCGGGGCCGACGGCTGGGACGCGGCGTCCATGGAGCCGTACTTCGGGCGACTGCGCAACAACATCGTCCCCGTGGACGAGCAGGACCGTAACCCCATCGCCCGCGACTTCGTCGACGCGGCGCAGGCGGCGCTCGGCGTCCCCCGCGTCGAGGGCTTCAACAAGAAGCCCTTCCACGAGGGCGCCGGCTTCTTCGATCTCGCCTACCACCCGGCGACCAACAAGCGCTCGTCCGCCTCGGTGGCGTATCTCCATCCCTTCCTGGACCGCCCCAACCTCCGGCTGCTGCTAGAGACCTGGGCGTACCGGCTGGAGCTGGACGGCACCCGCGCGACCGGCGTGCGCGTGCGGGCCGCGGACGGCACCGAGTCCTACGTACGCGCCCGGCGTGAGGTCCTCGTCTGCGCCGGAGCGGTCGACACACCCCGGCTGCTCCTGCACTCCGGCATCGGCCCCCGCGCCGATCTGGAGGCCCTCGGCATCCCCGTGACCCACGATCTGCCGGGCGTCGGCGAGAACCTGCTCGACCACCCGGAGTCGGTCATCGTCTGGGAGACCGACGGGCCGATCCCCGAGAACTCGGCGATGGACTCCGACGCGGGTCTCTTCGTCCGGCGCGACCCGGACGGCCAGGGGCCGGACCTGATGTTCCACTTCTACCAGATTCCGTTCACGGACAACCCCGAGCGCCTGGGGTACGAACGCCCCGCGCACGGCGTCTCGATGACACCGAACATCCCCAAGCCCCGCAGCCGCGGCCGGCTCTTCCTCACCAGCGCGGACCCCGACGTCAAACCCGCCCTGGACTTCCGGTACTTCACCGACGAGGACGACTACGACGGACGCACCCTCGTGGACGGCATCAGGATCGCCCGGCGGATCGCCGCCGCCGAACCGCTCGCCGACTGGCTGACCCGCGAGGTCTGTCCGGGCCCCGACCTCACCTCCGACGAGGAGCTGAGCGAGTACGCCCGTAAGTGCGCCCACACGGTCTACCACCCGGCCGGCACCTGCCGGATGGGCGCGACCGACGACGAACAGGCCGTGGTCGGACCGGATCTGACGATCCGTGGCCTGAAAGGCATCCGAATCGCCGACGCCTCCGTCTTCCCCACCATGCCGGCCGTGAATCCGATGATCGGGGTCCTGATGGTCGGCGAGAAGTGCGCCGAACTGCTCACCGCGACAGCCAATACAACCGCACCGGGAGGTGATGCGTGATGACCGCCACCGAACCGGTCTTCTCCGTACGCGATCTGTGGAAGGTCTTCGGACCCAAGGCCGACCGAATACCGGGCAACGCCGAGTACGCGGCCCTGTCCGCCGAGGAGTTGAGGGCGCGCACCGGCTGTACCGCCGCCGTCCGCGACGTCTCCTTCGATGTGCGCAAGGGCGAGGTCTTCGTCGTCATGGGCCTCTCGGGCTCCGGCAAGTCGACCCTCGTACGCTGTCTGACCCGGCTCATCGAGCCGACCAGCGGACAGCTCGCCATGGACGGCGAGGACGTCATCGCCATGGACAAGAACCGGCTGCGCGAACTGCGCAGGCACCGCGCCGCCATGGTCTTCCAGCACTTCGGTCTGCTGCCGCACCGCTCCGTGCTCGACAACGTCGCGTACGGCCTGGAGATCCAGGGCATGCCCCGCGCCGAGCGCCGGGCCAAGGCCGCCGAGGTCGCCGCCCTGGTCGGTCTCGAAGGCCTGGAGGAACGCCGCCCCGGCCAGCTCTCCGGGGGCCAGCAGCAGCGCGTCGGCCTCGCCCGCGCGCTCGCCGTGGACCCTCAAGTCCTGCTGTTCGACGAGCCGTTCAGCGCGCTCGACCCGCTGATCCGCCGTGACATGCAGGAGGAGGTCATCCGGCTGCACCGGGAGGAGGGCCGCACGATGGTCTTCATCACCCACGACCTCAACGAGGCCCTGCGGCTCGGCGACCGCATCGCGCTGATGCGCGACGGCGGCATCGTCCAGCTCGGCACGCCGGAGGAGATCGTCGCGAACCCGGCCGACGACTACGTACGCGACTTCGTCCGCGACGTCCCGCGCGAGCAGGTCATCTCCGTACGCCGCGCCATGCGCCCCGCGCGCGAGGGCGAGAGCGAGTCGGGCGTGGCGCTCAAGCCCGGCACTCTCGTCTCGGACGCCATCGAGGCCGTCGCGCGCAGCGGCGACTACTGCCGGGTCGTGGAGGACGGACGGACGCTCGGTGTCGTCGGCTACGAGGAACTGCTGGCCGTCGTCGCGGGGCTGGACGACGACGCGGAACCCAAGGAGGTGGCGGCGGTATGAGCGCCGCTCCCCAGCCGGTCTCCGAGAAGACCGACCCCGCCCGGCGGCAGACGGCCGACGGCCCGGGGGACATACGTACGTCCAAGACCGACGTGTCGGACGACCGGGTACCCGGTGCCTGGTCCCGTCTCGCGGGCAATCCCCGCGCGATGCTGCTCGTCGCCGCCGTCCTCGTCGCGATCGTCAGCGCGGCCGTCACCGGAAGCGGAGCCTGGCCCGCCGACCTGACCGTCGACGTACGCTCGCCGCTCGACGACCTCAACCGCTGGCTGGTCGACAACCGCACCACCCACCCCCTCTTCCTCTACTTCCTCCTGCACATCAGCAACTCCGCCGAAAGCTCGGTCGACGGCGTACTCAGCCTGCTGGAGAGCCTCGGCTTCATCGGCGTGACCGTGGCCGCCGTACTGATCGCCTGGTACGCGGGCGGCGCCGGCCTGCGCCGCCGCGCGCTGCGCACCGCCGCCACCGCGCTCGCCACCTTCGCCGTGATCGGGCTGCTCGGCATGTGGGAACCGGCGATGGAGACGCTGTCGCTGATGGTCGTCGCCGTCACCGTCTCGGCGGTCGTCGGCGCGCTGCTCGGACTCGCCGCCGGGCTGTCCGACCGCTGCCAGCGGATACTGCGGCCGGTCTTCGACACGATGCAGGTACTGCCCGCCTTCTCGTATCTGCTGCCGTTCGTGCTGCTCTTCGACATCGGCATCCCCTCCGTCTTCGTCGCGACCGTCATCTACGCGGCCCCGCCGATGGCCCGGCTGACCGCACTCGGGCTGCGCGGCGCGGACGCGGCGGCGCTTGAGGCATCCGCCTCGCTGGGCGCGAGTTCCTGGCAGCGCCTGATGACGGCGCGGCTGCCGCTGGCCCGCAAACAGATGCTCCTCGGCCTCAACCAGACGATCATGATGTGTCTGTCGATGGTCGTCCTCGCCTCGATGATCGGCGCGGGCGGGCTCGGCGACGAGATCTTCACGGCGCTCTCCACCGTCGACGTGGGCCTCGCGCTGCCCGCCGGAATCGCCGTCGTCCTGCTGGCGATCTGGCTGGACCGTACGACGGCGGCGGCCGGCGAACAGCTCGAAGACCCCGACGCGGGGCAGCGGCCCACCTGGTGGATGCTCTGGTCCGGCATCGTCGCGGCGGTCGCCGGCGGCGCGGTGCTCGGAGCCGTACTCGGCCGCAAGGAGTGGCCCGAGGCCTGGACCGTCTCGATCAGCGAACCGGTCAACAACGTCGTCGACTGGATCGAGCGCGAACTCGGCTCCGGAGTACCGGTTCTGGGCGGCACCCTGACCTGGTCCGAAGGCTTCGCCAACTGGGTGATCAACCCGGTGCGCGACGCGCTGCTGGCCACCCCCTGGTGGGCGCTGCTCCTCGTCGCGGCCGTGCTGGCGCTGCGGACCGGCCTGCGGGCCGTCGTCACGGTGGTGCTGTCGCTGGCCGCGATCGGCGCGATGGGCCTCTGGGAACGCTCGCTCGACACCCTTTCGCAGGTCCTCGCCGCACTGGTGGTGACCCTGCTGCTCGGCTTCGCCCTCGGCATCCTCGCCGCGCGCGTCGAGAGGGTCGAGCGGCTGATCAGGCCGGTCCTCGACATCATGCAGACGATGCCGCAGTTCATCTATCTGATCCCGGTGATCGCGCTGTTCAGCGGCGGCCGGACGGCGGCCGTCGCCGCGGCCGTCGTCTACGCGCTCCCCGCCGTCGTACGCATCACCACCCAGGGAATCCGGGAGATCGACCCCTCCGCCCTGGAGGCCGCGCGCTCGCTGGGCGCCGGTACGGGGCAGCAACTGCGCCAGGTCCAGCTCCCGCTGGCCCGCCCCGCCCTCCAACTCGCCGTCAACCAGGGCGTGGTGCTGGTCCTGGCCATCGTCGTCATCGGCGGCATGATCGGCGGCGGCGCGCTCGGCGTCGATGTCGTGAGGGGCCTCGCCAAGGGCGATCTGGGGCTCGGCATGACGGCCGGGATCGCGATCGTCTGCCTCGGCCTGCTGCTGGACCGGATCTCGCAGCCGAGCGCGGTGGCGAAGGAACGCGCCCAGGTCTGACGGCCGCCACGGACCGCAGGCCGCGGCTCCCCTCTCCCTCCCCCCCCGCACATCCGCAACCGAAGAAAACCGCACACAGCGACAACTAAACGCAGCCGAAACCGCGACAGAAAGAACCACGACGTGACCCATAGCAAGCGGATACGCACCACCCTGGTCGCCGGAGCCGGCGCGCTCGGCATGCTCGCGCTCAGCGCCTGCGCCGCGGACACCGATTCGGCGTCCGCCTCCGACGAGATCACCCTGACCGTTCCCTCCTGGGTCGGCGCGCGTGCCAACGCCGAGGTCGCAAAGGTGATCATGGAGCAGGAGCTGGACGTCAAGGTCGAGCTCCAGCAGCTCGACGAGCCCGTCGCCTTCGACGCGCTCAACAACGGCAAGGCCGACGCGATCCTGGAGGACTGGGGCGGCTCGCCGAAGAAGGAGAAGCTCTACATCGAGGACAAGAAGACCATCGTCAAGGGCGGCGACCTCGGCGTCGTCGGCCACATCGGCTGGTTCGTCCCCAAGTACTACGCGGACGCCAACCCCGAGGTCCTCGACGCCAAGAACCTCAACAAGTTCGCCAAGGACTTCCGCTCCGCCAACAGCGGGGACATGGGTGAGTTCCTGGGCGCGGCCCCCTCGTACACGACGTACGACGAGCACCTGGTCAAGAACCTGAAGCTGAACCTCAAGATCAAGGAGACGGGCAACGAGGCCGCCCAGATCAAGGAGATCCAGCAGAAGTACCGCGACAAGGAGCCCTTCATCACCTACTGGTGGGACCCGCAGTGGCTCAACGCGGACATCGACCTGGTCGAGGTGAAGCTGCCCGCGTACGAGGAGGGCTGCAACGTCCCGGAGACGGCGACGGACTGCGCGTACGCCAACACCCCGCTCCAGAAGTACCTCAACGCGGACTTCGCGAAGGACGGCGGTGACGCCGCCGAGTTCATCAAGAACTTCAAGTGGAGCACCGAGGAGCAGAACGCCGTCGCGAAGGCGATCGCGAAGGACAAGATGAGCGGTCCGGACGCGGCCGAGAAGTGGGTCAAGGAGAACAAGTCGACGTGGGAGGCCTGGCTCCCGAAGAAGTAGCCGCCTCTCTATCGCTGTCCGCACCCGTTTCCGTTGTCACCTGTCCGTGCCGTCCGTCCGGCCCGGAGCGCTCGTCGGCTCCGGGCCGTCCGGCCCTGTGCAGACACGGGCGTAGGCCGGTCGTGGGTACCTCAGAAGTGGCTCAACTCCCTTGAACGGGGAGGCCGGAGGCGGCGAGTATCCGGAGATGACGCTATTCGGACAGAAGAAGCAGGAGTTCGCCGTCCTCGTCGTACGCGACGCCGACGAGGTCGCCGAGGCCGTGGACAGCGCACTGAAGACCGCGGATCCCGAGGAGCGTCCCGGGCTGGAGCGGGCCGCCGCGCTGCTCGCCGCCGCGAGGGAGGCCACCGACAGTGAGGTGCGCGGGGCCTGGGCGCGCCGGCAACTGGTCGAGGCCGGTGTGGACGGGCGCCCCGACTCGGTGAAGGCGGTGAAGGCCCTGCGTGAGGCTCAGCCGGGGCTCAGCCTCCTTCAGGCCGTACGGCTGTCGCAGGAGGCCGCCGCGCTCGACGACGAAGAGGACACGGACACGGGCAGCGGCCGGGGTCTCACCGCCTGAACGGGCCGAGTGTTCGCCCAGGTCGGACGGGTACGGCGGGCACGGCGAGGACGCGTGCACGACGGGCGCCACGGGCGTTACGCGGACTCCCGCACGACCAGCGTCGGCGTGAAGATCATCGACGGCAGCGGGCTGCCCGGCGCGGCGATCTGCTTCAGCAGCAGCCTGGCCATCTCCGAGGACATCTCCTCGACCGGCTGACGTACCGTCGTCAGCGCCGGATCGCAGGTCAGCGCCGCGTTGCTGTCGTCGAAGCCCACCACGGCCACCTCGTCGGGCACCTGTCTGCCCGCCCGGAGCAGTACCGGCAGAGCGCCCAGCGCCATCAGGTCCGAGGCGATGAACACCCCGTCCAGGTCCGGGTGTTCGGCCAGCAGACGCCGCATCGCCGCCGCGCCGCCGGTATGGGTGAAGTCGCCCTCCGCGACCGCCACGTCCTCGATCCCGTACGCGGCCATCGCCGCCCGGAACCCTTCGAGCCGCTCCTGCCCCGCCGGCATGTCCTGGGGCCCCGCGACCGTACCGATCCTGCGCCGTCCCAGCCCCGCCAGATGCCCGGCGGCCAGCCGCGCGCCCGCCGCCTGGTCCGCCTCCACGTAGGTGAGCGGCGACGGATGTCCGGGCCGGCCCGCGAGAACGGCGGGCAGCCGCGTCTCATGGACCAGCCGGGGCAGCGGATCACCGGCGTGCGAGGAGATCAGCACGATGCCGTCGACATGGCCCTGGCGCAGATACGAGAGCAACTGCTCGCGCGAGGCCGCGTCGTCCGCCAGCATCAGCACCATCTGCACACCCGCGGGGCGCAGCACGTCCAGCAGCCCGCCCACGACCCGGCCGAAGTACGGGTCCGAGAACATCCGGCCCACGAACGGCTCGGCCACCGGCCGCCGTTCCTGCTCGGAGACCACCAGCGCGACCGAGTCGGTGCGGCGGGTCACCAGGGAGCGCGCGGCGCGGTTCGGCACGTAGTGCGTCGTGGCGATGGCCTGCTCAACGACCGTGCGCAGCGCCGGATCCACCGTCGTCGCTCCGTTGATCACGCGGGAGACCGTGGCACGTGAGACGCCTGCGACGGCGGCCACGTCCTCCAGGGTCGGGCGCGCGGGCTGGGAGGCGTCGGCAGTCATGCAGCCTTTATACCGGTTGGTACTCGACGCCCCGAGTGGGGCCCGGTGCCGTTCGGAGCCCCTCCTACGCGGCGATGCGCCTCAGTCCCGCGAGTTCGCCCTTCCTCGCCTCGACGAGCGCGGCGGCGAGCTTTCTGGCCGCGGCCTCGCTGCCCGCGTCGACCTCGGAACGGGACACGAGCGCGGAGTGCTCCAGATGTTCGCGGATCTGGGTCACGAAGACCTTCTCGAAGGCCGCGCCCTCGGCGGCGCGTGCCTGGGTGAGATCGCCGGGGGTCACCATGCCCGGCATCTCATGGCCCTCGTGCACGTTCGTGGACGGCAGGCCGAGCTGCTTCAACAGCGGTCGCATACGGCCGAGTTCGGCGCGGTGCCCGGTGGCCAGGTTCTTCGCCCAGCTCCGCAGACGGGGGTCGGTGGAACGGTCGGCTGCCAGCGTCAGCAGCTCCACCGCGCCCTCGTTCATGGGGGTCATGAGCTGGAGCCAGGCGGCGTCGGTGGCACTGGAGGGGGTGTCGGCGGGGGTGCCGGAGGGAGTGGGCGGCGCGGGCTGTGAGGGCTCTGTGTTCTGGGCGGGAGTCGAGGCCGCGGGGGGTCGCGGGTTCGCGCCCGCGTCCGTATGCGCGTCCGCCGCCGAGCAGCCCGTCGCCGTCGCCGTCAGAAGAGCGAGGAGCGCCGCCGCCGTCACGCCTGCCGCCTTCATGGGGGAGCCCTTCGAGTAGGAGATGCGCGAGAGGTACGGGGGAGGGGAGCCGGAGAGGGAGGGTGGCCGGTGTCCGGCCGGGGCGGGCGTGGCCCCGGCCGGACACCGGACCGGTGTGCCGGGTCAGGAAGGCTGACCGTTGGCGCCGCACTTGATGATGGGACGGATGCAGTCACGCACGCGCCGCTCCATCTCCGCGACCGGCCAGACGTTGAAGAAGTCGCCGTGCATCGTGTAACCGCGGCCGGACGCCAGTGAGAAGCGGCCCGGGTCGCCGTTGACCGGATACCTCAGCACCTGGCGCAGCTTCGGCACCGGTACCGGGTGGGTCGACGGGCAGGCGCCCGCCACCGGGTACGACATATGACTCTTGTGGTCGGCCGAGTCGAGGTCCCGGCCGTTCCAGCACTGCGGGAAGTCCAGATACGACTCCAGCATCGCGCCCGACGGACAGTTGACGAAGTCGGTCGACGGATTGACCTCGCCGTGGTGCAGACACGACCAGCGCGCCCGCGTGTTGTCGTTGGGACCGGTCGCCTTGGCGTTGCCCGCCACGATCCGCAGTCCGTAGGGCAGCGGCTGTGTCTGGGCGATGATGTCGTCCCGGACGCCTTCACCCAGGTAGTAGAAGGTGGTGCCGGTGGGCTCCACGGCCTTCGTGCCGTCGTACAGGGTGGGCACCCAGTACGAGGAGAGGTCCTCCTTCGGCGCGCAGGTGGAGCGCCCCCTCGCCAGGCTGTTGACGTCGGAGTTGGCGTTGGTGGTGTCGTTGCCGAAGAAGCTGTGCATGTGCGAGGCACCGGGCAGACCGGGGAAGACGATCGGGTCGTCCGGGGCGCGGTGGCTGTACGGGCACTCGGCGAGGAACTCCGACACCCGGACGACGGCGGCGCCCTTGGTCCCGGACTGTGCGGTGTCGGCCGAGACCGACTCGGTGTTCGCGCTGCTCATGTTGGCCTGGAGCAGCGACGCGGTGAGCGCGACGAGGGCCAGGGCGACGACCCGTCGGCGCCAGGACGCCAGTCCTGTCCGGAGGGATGAGGTGTTGCGGGAGGCGTGGGGGGTGCGGGGGGTGCGGCTGGGTCTGTGGAGCACGGCACTCCAATCTGAGGAATGGGGGAGTTCCTTGATCGCGTTAGAGAGCGCTCTCTGGCCGTGACCGTAGGAGTGGGGGGAGAGGGTGTCAAGAGATGCGGCAAGGTCGGTCAAGTAGCGGAAAATACAGGCGAGTTGATGGGTCGAGATGTTGGAGAGCGCTCTCTTGGATCGGGTGGTCGAGATGAGGGATATGGGCCGGTGCCGGACGTGCCGGATCCCCGGCGGGCCGTTGCCCGCCGGGGATCCGTTATGTCGTGTGCCCGGTCAGGCGCGCAGTCGGGCCGCGCTCTCCCGTACCGCGCCCATCGCCTGCCGCTGGAGGCCCGGCCCGAAGGTGATGCGGGTGGCGCCGAGCTTGCCCAGCTCCGACAGTTCCGCCGCGGTGCCGGGCGCCGACGCGACGTTGATCGGGCCCTCGATCCCCGCCCGGAGCGCCGGAATCGCCTGGGGCGGCGCGAGGATCGGGTAGACGCAGTCCGCGCCCGCGGCGACGTAGAGCCGGGCACGGCCGATCGCCTCGGCCGGGTCGCCCACGCCACGGATGAACGTGTCCACGCGGGCGTTGAGGAACAGCTGGTCCCCGGCCTCCGCGCGGACCTCCGCCAGCCAGTCGGCGTGCCGCTCCGGGTCCTTGAGACCGCCCTTGGACGAGTCCTCCAGGTTGCAGCCCACGGCGCCGGTCTCCAGGAGGCGGGCGACCAGCTCGGCCGGCGCCAGCCCGTAGCCGTCCTCGATGTCGGCCGTGACCGGGACGGGCGTGTCACCGGTGGAGACGGCGCGCACGATACGGGCCACCGCCGCGAACATCTCGTCCGGCGGAGTGGCCCCGTCCTCGTAACCGAGCGACGCGGCGACCCCCGCGCTCGGTGTGGCGAGCGCGGGGAAACCGGCCTCCACGAAGACGCGGGCGCTGGCCGCGTCCCAGGGCCCGGGCAGGACGAGCGGGTCTTCGGCCGCGCGGTCGTGGTGCAGGGTGCGGAAGGTCGTCAGGAGCGTCATGGCTGAATCAGGTTCCCGGGTGTGGAGGCGTGCACGGCGCGGGCGTCGGGGGTTCTGTCCGCCGCGAGGGCGGACAGGAGGGTCGGTTCGTGTCGTTACTTTCTGTCGGACGTCGGCGCGTAGTAGCCGGGAGGCGTCCTCGTGGTCACTCCGAAGCGGTTCCACGCGTTGATGAGGGTGATCGCGGCGATCAGATGCGCGAGTTCGGTCTCCTCGAAGTATGCCGCCGCCCTCTCGTACACCTCGTCAGGCACGAAGCCGTCCGTCAGCACGGTGACCGCCTCGGTCAGCTCCAGCGCCGCGGTCTCCTTCGCCGAGTAGAAGTGCCGCGACTCCTCCCAGGCGCTGAGCTGGACGATCCGCTCCACCGACTCCCCGGCCGCCAGCGCCTCCTTGCTGTGCATGTCCAGACAGACGGCGCACTTGTTGATCTGCGACGCGCGGATCTTCACCAGCTCGTACAGGGCCGGATCGATACCCTGCCGGACCGCCTTCTCCACTCCGGCCATCGCCTTGTAGACGTCGGGTACGACCGTCGCCCAGGGCATACGGGGCTCGTGCACCGGGAGACGCTCGGGGGCGTGGGCGTGGGCGTGGGCGTGGGCGTGGGCGTGGGTCCGGGCCTGGGCCTGGGCTTGTGCGGGGGGCTGGGTCCGGGCGTTGGGGTGCGCATCGGTCGCGTCGGTCGTCATGAGTACGACGCTACGTGTCGGGTGGCGCAGCGGTATGGTCCATTCCCATGACGGAATCGTGGGCCAATGTGCCACGCGGCGAAGGGCTGATCGCCCCCGGGGCAGGGCAGACCGAAGGCGACGGGCAGCAGGTCAGGGCGGTCACCGTCGGCGCCGATCTCCACCTTGAGCTGCGCGGGCCCGGACTCCGTACGGGACTGATGGACGCCCTGCGGGAGGCCGTACGGACCGGAAGGCTCGTCCCCGGCACCCGGCTGCCCTCGTCCCGTACGCTCGCCGCCGATCTGGGCATCGCCCGCAACACCGTCGCCGACGCGTACGCCGAACTCGTCGCCGAAGGCTGGCTCACCTCCCGGCAGGGGTCGGGGACACGGGTCGCCCGGCGGGCGGCGCCACGCACACCGGCGACGGGCGGCTCGCCGGCCCGGCCGGTCCGGGGGAGGGCCACGCACAATCTGCGGGCCGGGTCGCCCGACCTCGGCTCCTTTCCGCGCGCCGAATGGCTCGCCGCCTCGCGCCGGGCGCTGACCGCCGCGTCGCCCGAGGCGTTCGACTACGGCGACCAGCGGGGGCGCGTCGAACTCCGTACCGTCCTCGCGGACTATCTGGCCCGGACGCGCGGGGTCTACGCCGACCCGGAGCGGGTCGTCCTGTGCTCCGGGTTCGTCCACGGCCTGACGCTGATGGCCCAGGTCCTCGCTGCCCGCCGGGGGAAGGCGCGGACGGTGGGGAGGGCGCAGGCCGGGGGGAGGGCGCCGGCGGTGGCTGTCGAGTCGTACCAGCTCGGCATCCACCGGGACATCCTGACGGCCGCCGGACTGCGGACCCCTGCGCTCGCCATCGACCGACTCGGCACGCGAACTGAGGAGTTGGCGTCCGGGCAGGGCCGGCTGCGAGGCGTCGACGCGGTGCTGATGACACCGGCGCATCAGTTCCCGATCGGCGCCCCGCTCCATCCGGACCGGCGTGCGGCGGTGGTGGACTGGGCGCGCGGCGCGGACGGGCTGATCCTGGAGGACGACTACGACGGTGAGTTCCGCTACGACCGTCAGCCCGTCGGCGCTCTCCAGGGCCTGGACCCGGAGCGGATCGTGTACATGGGCACGGCGAGCAAGTCCCTGGCGCCGGGGCTGCGGCTCGCGTGGATGGTGCTGCCCGAGGCGCTGGTGGGGGAGGTGATCAGGGCCAAGGGAGAGGCGCCGGCGGTGCCCAGTGCCATGGACCAGCTCACACTGGCCGAATTCATCTCCTCCGGCGCCTACGACCGCCATGTCCGGTCCATGCGGCTGCGCTACCGCCGCCGGCGCGACCAACTGGTGCGGACGCTCGCCGAACACGCGCCGGAATCACGCGTCACCGGCATCGCCGCCGGACTGCACGCCGTGGTCGAACTCCCGCCGGACACCGACGAACGCGCCACGGTCGAGGCCGCGGCCCGCGAGGGCCTGGCGGTCGAGGCACTCTCCGGCTTCCGGCACCCGTCGGTCCCACCGGGCCGGGACGCGCTGGTGGTCGGCTACGGCGCCCCGACGGACAGCGCCTGGACCGGCGCACTGGCCGCACTCTGCCGCGTGCTGCACCGGCCCCTGACCTAGGGCCTGCTCGCCGCCTCCAGCGCGTCGACGCTTCCCGACATGATCGTGCGCAGATGGGTGGTGATGTGATCGAGCGGCCAGTCCCACCACGCGATCGTCAGCAGCCGGTCGACGTCCGCATCGTCGTAACGGCGGCGGATGAGCTTCGCCGGGTTGCCACCCACGATCCCGTAGTCCGGCACGTCGTCGACGACGACCGCCCCCGACGCGATCACCGCTCCATTCCCGATCCGGACACCCGGCATGATCATGCTGCGATAACCGAACCAGACGTCGTTCCCCACCACCGTGTCACCCCGGCCCGGCAGTCCGGTGATGAGATCGAAGTGCTCGCTCCATGAACCGCCCATGATCGGGAAGGGGAACGTCGACGGGCCGTCCATCCGGTGATTGGCGCCGTTCATGATGAACCGCACCCCTTCACCCAGCGCGCAGTACTTCCCGATGACCAGCCTCTCCGGCCCGTAGTGGTACAGCACGTTCCGCGTCTCGAACGCGGTCGGCTCGTCCGGATCGTCGTAGTACGAGAACTCCCCGACCTCGATCAACTCGGATGTGATCAGCGGCTTCAGCAGCACCACCCGTGGCTGGCCGGGCATCGGGTGGAGCACGGTCGGATCGGCGGGGCCGTCGGGTACAGCCGGCATGGCGAATCGTTCTCCTCGTATACGGCGAGTCACGCATCCTGCCTGAACGGTGATCGCGACGACACCGATTAATCCCTGCCCGCACCGGGCCCGCCCTCCTCGGTCGGACATGTGGGGCCGACGATGCCGATCGTTCCAAACGGGGTAAAAGGCGTGTAGTTGAGGAGAGTTCATGGACCGCCTGTCCGGTGTGGAGGCCAGGCATCTAATGTGTGCGGCGAGCACGGGATTGACGGGTCGAAGCATCGGCCGGCAGACGGGGGAGGACAGCGCCATGGCGGCAACGAGACAACGCAGGCTGCGGTCGAGCACGGTGGTGCTCGGCGGTATGGGGATACTCGCACTGACGATCACCTCCTGTGGTTCGGAACCGGACCGGCGCTGCGCCGACCGGAACACCTATGAGGAACTCTCCAACTCCGAGTGCGACAGCAACGGCACCGGCGCTTACTACTACGGCGGCAAGAGCACCAAGGGCCGTGTCCACGACGGCAGTTTCGACAAGTCGGCGGTCGACCGCGGGGGCTTCGGCTGCTCGGGCACCGGCGGCGGCTGAGCGGGCGTCGCCGCGCCATGATGGAACGTCGGACCATGGAGCCCCGCCCCGGCTGGCAGCAGACCGTCGAGGAGCAGGGTCTCGTCTATCCGCTCACCCGCTACCCGGACGACTCCCTGCGTCCGTACTGGGACGAGAGCGCCTACTACGTCTTCTCCCTCCCCGAGATCGAGGCCCTCGAAGTCGTCGTCGAGGAGCTGCACGCGATGTGCCTCGCCGCCGCCGAGCACATCGTCAAGAACGACCGCTTCGCCGATCTCGGCATCACCGACCCCCGACTGGCCCGTCTGGTCGGCGAGTCCTGGCACCGCCGCGACGAACTGCCCTCCATCTACGGCCGGTTCGACCTCCGCTACGACGGCACCGGTCCGGCCAAGATGCTGGAGTACAACGCCGACACCCCCACCTCACTGGTCGAGGCGGCCAGCCCCCAGTGGTTCTGGATGGAGGAACGCTTTCCCGGCGCCGACCAGTGGAACTCCCTCCATGAGCGGCTCGTCGAAGCCTGGCGCCGCCAGGCCCATCTCCTCCCCAAGGGGCCCCTGCACTTCGCCCACTCCGACGGCGACGAGCTGGGCGAGGACCTGATGACCGTCGCCTACCTCCGCGAGACGGCCCAGCAGGCGGGTCTGGACACCGAGGCGCTGTCGGTCGAACAGATCGGCTGGGACAGGCTGACCGGCCGTTTCGTCGACGAGCGGCTGCGCTTCATCCGCAGCTGCTTCAAGCTGTATCCGTGGGAGTGGCTGACCACGGACCGCTTCGGCCCCCAGGTCCTGGACACGCTCGACAACGGCGGCGGCACCGGCAGCACCTGCTGGATAGAGCCCGCCTGGAAGATGCTGCTCTCCAACAAGGCGCTGCTGGCCATCCTCTGGGAGCTCAACCCGGGCCATCCGAATCTGCTGCCCGCCTATCTCGACGGACCCCGTGAACTCGCCGTCGACGGAGGCTATGTCTCCAAGCCCCTGCTGGGCCGTGAGGGTGCCGGAGTCACGGTCCACGAGCCGGGCCACGCCCCGGTGATTCGCCAAGAGGCCTGCTGCTACCAGGCGTTGGCGCCCCTGCCCTCCTTCGACGGCAACCGCGTCGTGCTCGGCGCCTGGATCGTCGAGAACGAGGCGGCGGGCCTCGGCATCCGCGAGTCCTCGGGCCTGATCACGGACGAGTACGCCCGCTTCCTCCCGCACGTCATCCTCTAGGCCCGCTCCGGCGGACCGGACCTGGACCCGGACCGGGGACCCCGGCCGAGGGTGAGAGGTACGGGCCAGCGGCCGGCGGCGTCGCCCGCCGGCCTCTGCCTCCGTGCCCGGACAGGACCTAGTGGGCCAGGACCGCCCGCAGCTGCTCCAGGCCCCAGTCCAGGTCCTCCTTGCTGATCACCAGGGGCGGGGCGATCCGGATCGTCGACCCGTGGGTGTCCTTGACCAGCACACCCCGATCCATCAGCTTCTGGGAGATCTCCCGGCCCGTGCCGTACGAGGGAGAGATGTCCACCCCCGCCCAGAGCCCCCGACCGCGCACCTGTCGCACCGCTCCGCCGGTCGTCATCAGCCCCAGTTCATGGTGGAGGTGATCACCCAGCTCCGCCGCCCGCTGCTGGTACTCACCGGTGCGGAGCATCGCGATCACCTCAAGGGCCACCGCACACGCCAGCGGATTCCCGCCGAACGTCGAGCCGTGCTCCCCGGGCCGGAACACCCCGAGGATCTCGGCCGACGACACCACGGCGGACACCGGCACGACCCCGCCGCCGAGCGCCTTGCCCAGCACATACATGTCGGGCACCACGCCCTCGTGCTCACACGCGAAGGTCTTTCCGGTCCGGCCCAGACCGGACTGGATCTCGTCCGCGATGAACAGCACATTCCGCGCCCGGGTCAGCTCACGCACGCCCGCGAGATAGCCCGGCGGTGGCACCAGCACCCCCGCCTCCCCCTGGATCGGCTCCAGTAGGACGGCAACGGTGTTGTCCGTCATCGCGGCGTCGATCGCGGCGAGATCCCCGTAGGGAACGATCTCGAAGCCCGGCGTGTAGGGCCCGTAATCCGCACGGGCCTCCTCGTCCGTGGAGAAGCTGATGATCGTGGTCGTACGCCCATGGAAGTTGTCAGCCGCCACGATGATCTTGGCGGTGCCGTCCGGCACCCCCTTCGTCCGATAGCCCCACTTGCGGGCCGTCTTGACGGCGGTCTCGACCGCCTCCGCGCCCGTGTTCATCGGCAGCACCATCTCCATGCCGCACAGCTCGGCGAGCTGGGTGCAGAAGTCGGCGAACCGGTCGTGGTAGAACGCCCGTGAGGTCAGCGTCACCCGCTCCAACTGGGCCTTGGCGACATCGATGAGCCGTCGATTGCCATGGCCGAAGTTGAGCGCCGAGTAGCCGGCGAGCATGTCGAGGAAGCGCCGTCCCTCGACGTCGGTCATCCACGCGCCCTCCGCCGAGGCAACGACGACGGGCAGCGGGTGGTAGTTGTGCGCACTGTGCGCCTCCGCAGAGGCGATGGCACTCTCTGTTGTCGCCACGGGTTCTCCGTTCGGTCGAGACAAGCCATCCGGTCGGGGCGGGGTGATGCCCCTGTTTCTATGGTCACTCGCCAGTGTGGACGAAGAAACCCTGCCTCCGGCGTGGCCCGGGAGACAACCCCATGAGCGGGGGCCGGTTGGATCAGGTGTCCAGAAGCTGCCCGCGAGGACCCTTCTCCGGCCTCTCCCCTCCCCGCCCGAACGGCGGCCGGGGCAGTCGCCCCGCGAGCGGGCGCAGCACCAGACCCAGCACCACACCGGCTCCCAGCGCCGGTATCGCCCACCACCAGCCCTCTGTGCCGCCCGAGGAAGCGGAGCTCGCCGTCTCTGTCTCCTTCTCCGCCGTCCGCCCCTGATCCTGCCCGGGAGCGTCAGCGGCGGCCGTCGGATCGTCCGCCTCCCAGGCGGGAGGCACGGTCAGACCGCCGGCGAAGCCCTCCAGCTCACCCATGACCCCGACCCTCTTCAGCAGGGCGTGCAGCGCGGCCGGTCGCTTCGCCTTGTGCCAGACGCCGGACTCGCCTGCCTGCACATCCGTCGACGTATATATCCAGACGGTCGAGGGGTCGGAGCTCGGATACACCCGGTCCAGCCGCCAGGGCATCACATCGTGGATCATCCACGTCACATTGATCTGCCGGGAGCCCGTCGCGGAGTCCAGTGAGGACGGGCGCTTCTTCTGCCCCTCCGGCAGGACCCCCATGTCCCGCGCCACCAGCTCCTTCGACAGGGCCTCGTACTCCCCGTCGGTGTGATACAGCGCTGCTGTCTCCCGACTCTCCGGGGAGGAGATCAGCACGCTCGTGGGCCCACCGGCCACCGCGCTCGGAGCGAAAACCCAGGTCAGCCCCGTCACCACGATCAGGGCCGCGAGACGCCGGACCGTCCCCGCACATGGAAGTCGCATCATTCCCCCTGCCGACGCCCGGGCCCGGACCGTCCGGACCGCCTTCGCGTCACTTCCTGTACACCGCCCACCCCGAATCGGTTCCCACTCCCCGGCCGTCTTTTCCCGGGACCGCCGGAGTCAGGAGGGCATTGACTCGGCGATGGCCGTCGCCCGAGCCCGCGAGTCCACGCCTTCCAGCCGCAGCGTCAGCCGTTCGTCGGTGCTCGCGCCCGCGCCCGTCGCCTCCCAGAGCAGCGTCGGCCCCGTCATCCGCGCCGAATGGGACCAAGGGGCCCCTTCCTCGTCGAACATCCGGAACCGCAGCAGATGAGGATCGGCGAACCACAGCGCTGTCGTCTCGTTCCCCTCCCCGGCATTCAGGGACACCCACTCCGGCATGTGCCGCACCTGCTTGGCGAACATCAGGTCGAGGCCGGCCCGGAACTCGTCCAGGCGTATGGTCCCCCCGGCAGGGTCCGTCCAGCACAGACTCATCACCGGACGGTCCGCCGACACCCACTCAAGCGACACCTGGTCGGGCGCTCCGAGCTCGGCCGGGATCCGGGGCATGAATCCCGCCTTCCGCGCGGCTTCGTCCAGCGGCAACGGATCCGCGCAGCCCGGCACCGGCCCGCCCGGACCGGGCGACGCCTTGGGGTCGTACCGCACCTGGACCCCGCCGAAGTCGAACCAGTCGGCCACCGCCGCGCGCACCGGCGGCGTCAGCACCAGCACGACCAGCAGCCCCGACAGACCGGCCAGCAACGCGCGCCATCTGCGACGCACCAGCCGACGCAGCCGTACGACCCGGGCCGCCCACCCCCGAACCGGAGCCGGATCCCCGACCGGATCCCCGACCGACTCCGGCCTGGTCGTGGATGTGGATGTGGATATCGACGGGGGAATCGGTGCGGGCGTCGCGTCGGCGAGGAGCTGTGCCAGGACACGCTCGGCCATCGTCTCGCCGTCGACATCCGGAACCCGCATACCGCGCCCCAGCGCCCGCAGCTCCTTCTCAAGATCCCCCTCGCGCCCGCTCCCGTCCTCCCGCTCACCGTCACTCATGCCCGCCACCTCCTCCCCTCTCCGACCCCGCCCCAGTACCCGCCCCCGACTCGGGCGCCAGCAGCCCGCCCATCAGTTTCAACGCGCGGCTCAGCCGGGACTTCACCGTGCCGCGCGGCCAGCCCAGCGCCTCCGCCGTCTCCGCCTCGTTCATCTCCAGCAGATAGCGGCACCCCACCACATCCCGGTGGTCGTCGCTCAGCGCGTCGAGCGCCGCCCACAGCTCGGCACTCCGCTCCTCCTCCACCGCGGCCACCGCCGGATCGGCCGATTCCGGTATCAGCGGCTCACCCCTCAGCAGCGCGGCCTCGCGCCCCGTCGCCGCCCTCAGCCGGACCGCCGACCGCACGGTGTTCCTCGTCTCGTTTGCGACGATCCGTATCAGCCAGGGCCGGAACGGCGCGCCCTCCTTGAAGCTCCCCAGCGACAGATACGCCTTGATGAACGCGGACTGCACCACGTCCTCCGCGTCCGCACCCGCGCCGCACGCCACCGCCACCCGGAGCGCGATCCCCGTATGGGCGCGCACCAGCTCCGCGTACGCCTCCCGCTCCCCGGAACGCACACGCGCGATCACAGCCCACTCATCCGCAACCGTCAGGATGCGGCCCCCCTCCAGGGTCCCCTCCCGTGTCCTCACGCCTTTGATACACCGCTCACCGGAGATCCGTTCCCGACCTGAGGGCGCCACCTGAGAGAATGTCCACCATGGCCACTCGTCCTCGCGCGCTCTCCGGCATCCAGCCCACCGCAGGCTCGTTCCACCTCGGGAACTACCTCGGTGCGATCCGGCAGTATGTGGCGCTGCAAGAAACCCACGACGCGTTCTACATGGTCGTGGACCTGCACGCGATCACCATTCCGCAGGAGCCCGCCGACCTGCGCGCCAACACCAGGCTCGCCGCCGCGCAGCTCCTCGCCGCCGGTCTCGACCCCCAGCGCTGCACCCTGTTCATCCAGAGTCATGTACCCGAACACGCCCAGCTCGGCTGGGTGATGAACTGTCTGACGGGCTTCGGCGAGGCCTCCCGTATGACGCAGTTCAAGGACAAGTCGGCCAAACAGGGCGCCGACCGCGCCACCGTCGGACTCTTCACCTATCCGATCCTCCAGGTCGCCGACATCCTGCTCTACCAGGCCGACTCGGTCCCCGTCGGCGAGGACCAGCGCCAGCACGTCGAGCTGACACGTGACCTCGCCGAGCGGTTCAACACACGCTTCGGGAGTACGTTCACGGTCCCGAAGCCGCACATCGTCAAGGAGGTCGCGAAGATCTACGACCTCCAGGACCCGTCGATCAAGATGAGCAAGTCGGCGTCCACGCCGAAGGGCCTGGTCAATCTGCTCGACGACCCCAAGGCCACCGCGAAGAAGATCAGGAGCGCCGTCACCGACACGGGCACCGAGATCCGGTTCGACGCCCAGGCCAAGCCGGGCATCAGCAACCTCCTCACGATCTACGCCACCCTCACCGGCGCGAGCGTCACGGATCTCGAGCAGCGGTACGAGGGCAAGGGATACGGCGCCCTGAAGGTCGACCTGGCCGACGCCATGGTCGACTTCGTCACACCCTTCCGGAGCCGGACCCAGGAATATCTGGAGGATCCCGAGACGCTGGACTCGATCCTGGCCGAGGGTGCGGAGAAGGCCCGCACGGTCGCTGCGGAGACGTTGGCCCAGGCGTACGAGCGGATCGGCTTCCTCCCCGCCAAGCACTGAGACCCTCCGGGGCGGGCAGGCCGGTCCCGGCCCGCCCGCCCCGGACGCCCGTCCGGCCCTTTACCGCATACGCGCCGCCCGCGTACTGCTGACCAAGGACCCTGGCCAGCCGGGCGGTGCGAGCGTCACACTGACGCAGGGACGGAATGGGTCGGCAAACAGCACGCACCACCCGCACACACGGACTGAGGAGAACGACGTGGGGACCGTAACGCTCGGCGTTTCGATCGCGGTCCCGGAGCCGTACGGCAGCCTGCTCCAGGAGCGCCGCGCGGGCTTCGGCGATCCCGCCGCGCACGGCATCCCCACCCACGTCACCCTTCTGCCGCCGACCGAGGTCGACGCCGCGACGCTGCCCACCATCGAGGCCCATCTCGCCTCGGTCGCCACCGCGGGCCGCCCCTTCCCGATGCGGCTCTACGGCACGGGCACCTTCCGCCCCCTCTCGCCCGTGGTCTTCGTCCAGGTCGTCGAGGGCGCCGCCGCGTGCACCTGGCTCCAGAAGCGGGTCAGGGACGCGTCGGGGCCGCTGGTCCGGGAGCTCCAGTTCCCGTACCACCCCCATGTGACCGTGGCGCACGGCATCTCCGAGGAGGCGATGGACCGGGCGTACGCGGAGCTGGCCGACTACACGGCCCGCTGGAGCTGCGCGTCCTTCGGGCTCTACGAGCAGGGCTCCGACGGCGTGTGGCGCATGCTGCACGAGTACGCCTTCGGAGGCGGGACCGAGATCACGGGCGTGCCCTCGCAGAGCACCCCCGTCGACCTGCCCGCGACCTCGTCCCTGCGGCAGTAACGGCCGGCCCGCGCGGACCCGGGGCCCGGAGCGTCAGACCGGCAGTCGCCGGAAGAGCGGCCTCGGCAGATGCCGCACCAGCGACATCGCCACCCGCAGCGCCCCCGGCACCCACACCGTCTCCGAGCGCCGCCGCAGCCCCAGCTCCACGGCGACCGCGACCGCCTCGGGCGTGGTCGCCAGGGGCATCTCCTCCCGCCCGGCCGTCCCCCTCGTCCTTACGAAGCCGGGTCGTACGACCATCACATGAACCCCGGTGCCGTACATCGCGTCCCCGAGCCCCTGCGCGAACGCGTCCAGGCCCGCCTTGCTCGACCCGTAGATGAAGTCCGCGCGCCGCGCCCGCTCGCCGGCCACCGACGACAGCACCACCAGCGAACCGTGCCCCTGCGTCTGCATCGCCGCCGCGCACACCAGACCCGCCGAGACCGCGCCCGTGTAGTTCGTCTGCGCGACCCTGACGGCGGCTGACGGATCGGCCTCGTCGTGCGCCTGGTCACCGAGGAGACCGAAGGCGAGCAGCGTCATGTCGATGTCGCCCTCCGCGAAGACCTTGCCGAGCACCTCGGCGTGCGAGGCGGGGTCGAGCGCGTCGAAGTCGACGGTGCGGACGTCCGCGCCCAGGGCGCGGAGATGGTCGGCGGCGGCGTCGAGCGCGGGTGAGGGGCGGCCGGCCAGCCAGACCGTGCGCGTACGGCGCGCGATCAGGCGCCGCGCCGTGGCCAGCGCGATCTCGGACGTCCCACCGAGGACGAGCAGGGACTGCGGGATGCCGAAGGCGTCCTTCATGGTGCGGTGCTCCTTGCAGCGAGGGTGCGGGGCGAGCGTCAGGGGGACGAGAGGGGCGGAGAGGGACGAGGGGGGCGGAGGGATCGACGGGGTCGGCGGGCTCGGCGGGACCGATGGATTCAGTGGTGCGGACGGGGCAGGGCGGGGCGTCAGATCGAGAGCCGGCGGGAGAGGTCCGAGACGAAGACCGCGCGCGGGTCGAGTTCGGCCCGCAGCGCCCGGAACTCGTCCAGCCGCGGATACATCTCGGCCAGCAGCTCGGGCCGCAGCCGCGAGTCCTTCGCGAGACAGACCCGCCCCCCGGCGGCGGCCACGTCCTCGTCCAGCTCGTCGAGAAAGGGACCCAGCCCCGTCCGGTCGGCGGGGATGTCCAGCGAGAGCGTCCAGCCGGCCATCGGGAAGGACAGCCAGCCGGGATCGCCCACGCCGAAGCGTTTGAGTACGGCGAGGAGCGAGGGACAGCCGCGCCGGACGATGCGCCGCACGATGCGGATCAGCGCCTCCTCCTGGCCGTACCCGACGACGAACTGGTAGCGGACGAAGCCGCCGCGCCCGTACAGCCGGTTCCAGTGCGGCACCCCGTCCAGCGGGTGGAAGAACGCCGAGATGCGCTGGAGTTCACCGGTCCGCCGACGTGCGGCGCCCCGGTACCAGAGCTCGTTGAAGAGGCCGACCGTCGTACGCCCCAGCAGCCCCCGCGCTACGTAGGAGGGCGCGCCGGGCAGATGCCCCGGCCGGAAGGCGAGCGGCTGTCTGCGGGCCCGCGCCGCCGCGCCCCGGCTGCCCCACTCACCCCACCCGCCCAGGCCCGCGAGGCCGCCCCGCCCCCGCGCGGCGTGCGCCGACAGCGCGTCACGTGTGGTGTGTACGCCGTGTGTGAGGACGGACCTTCCCAAGGAGGAGCCGCCGGCCAGCAGATCGATCCAGGCGACGGAGTAGTGGTGGCGCCGGTCGGACGCGGTGAGACGGGCCATCAAATCGTCCAGGTCCGCCGCGCGTTCGGTGTCGACGGACATCAGGGAGGTCTCCACCGGATGCAGCCGGAAGGCGGCCGTGAGGATCACTCCCGTCAGCCCCATGCCGCCGGCCGTCGCGTCGAACAGGGGCGTGCCGGGGACCACCGTACGTACGTCGCCGTCGGCGGTGAGCAGCTCCAGGGAGAGCACGTGGCGGGAGAACGAGCCCGACACCTGGTGGTTCCGCCCGTGGATGTCCGAGCCGATCGCCCCGCCGACCGTGACATGGCGGGTCCCGGGCGTCACCGGGACGAACCAGCCCAGCGGCAGCAGCACCTCCATCAGCCGGTGGAGACTGACCCCCGCCTCGCACTCGACGATCCCGGCCTCCGCGTCCACCGACAGGACGCGGTCCAGGGCGGTCATGTCGATGAGGGAGCCGCCCGCGTTCTGCGCCGCGTCCCCGTACGCGCGGCCGAGACCGCGCGGGATGCCGCCGCGCGTCCCGCAGTCGCGTACGGCGCGGGCCGCCTCCTCATAAGAACGCGGCCGTACGAGACGGGCGGCGGCCGTGGGGGCGGTGCGGCCCCAGCCGGTGACAGGGTCGGCGATCTCGGCAGGCATGGTCGAGACGGTATCGCCCTAAACGTCATTCTTTGCGTTGTAAGCCGTATTTGCTGCTGTACTCGTATGAATGGGTGGTTGGGTGGGTGTCGGTGGACGATGACGTGCGGATCGGGTTTCGGGGTACCCGACCGTTGGTTCTCCGATCCGAGGGCAGGTCACCGTCATGGACTGGCTGAAAAAACTCCCCGTCGTCGGCCCGCTCGTGGCCCGGTTGGCGCTGACCCACGCCTGGCGTTCCTACGAGACCCTCGACCGCACGCACTGGACCCGGCTCGCCGCGGCGATCACCTTCATCAGCTTTCTGGCGCTCTTCCCGCTGATCACCGTCGGCGCGGCGATCGGGGCCGCGCTGCTCAGCGAGGACCAGCTCGACCATCTCAAGCACGACATCACCGAGCAGGTCCCCGGGATCTCCGACCAGCTGGACATCAACTCGCTGGTCGACAACGCGGGCACGGTGGGGCTGGTGGCCGGCGCCCTGCTGCTGTTCACCGGTGTCGGCTGGGTCGGCTCGGTGCGGGAGTGTCTGCGCGCCGTCTGGGAGCTGGACGACGTGGACGAGGGCAACCCCTTCGTACGGAAGGGGCTGGACGCGGTCATCCTCGTCGGTCTCGGTGTCACCGGTCTCGCCTCGATCGGCGCGTCGGCGCTCGGCTCCACGGCCATCAGCTGGACCGCCCACCGGCTCGGCATCCAGGAGGACGGCGTGGGCGGTGTGCTGCTCCAGATCGCGGCGATCGTGCTGGCGGCGGCGGCGACCTTCCTGATCCTGCTGTACGTGCTGACGCTGCTGCCGGGCGTACGGCCGCCGCGGCGCCGGCTGGTCGTCGCCGCGGTGATCGGGGCGCTCGGCTTCGAGGTGCTCAAGCTGCTGCTCGGCGGCTATGTGCGGGATGTCGCGGGCAAGAGCATGTACGGCGCGTTCGGCGTGCCCGTCGCGCTGCTGCTGTGGATCAACTTCACGGCGAAACTGATGCTGTTCTGCGCGGCGTGGACGGCGACGCCGAGCAAGCCGAGCGAGGACGAGCGGCCGGACGGACCGACGGGCGGGAGTACGGACGGCGACACGGACGGCGACACGGATGCCGACAGGAACGGCGAAACAGACGGGAAGCCGGACGGCAAGAGGGACACGAAGACGGACGGCGACGGGGGCGCGTCGGGTGCGCCGAGCGCGGGCGGTGCCCGGCGGCCCGGCGCGACCCGGTACGCGGGTGGCTAACGGCCCGGCAGCCGCTTGACCAGGTCCGGCAGCGGCCACCGGCGGTTCACCAGGAACACGGCCCCCGCCAGCAGCAGCAGCGCGCCACCCGCGATGGACAGCGCGATCCCCACGCCGCCCGATCCCGACGCGGAAGCCTTGTCGCCCATCCCGGCCTGGTCTGTTCCGCCGCTGCCTCCGGCCTCGCCCTTCTCGCCGGAGTCGCCGACAGCCTCCTTGTCGGAGCCGCCGTCGGCCGGGCCGGGCTTCACCAGCTCGCCGATCGGTTCGACCTTCCCGGCGGCGGTGAAACCCCAGTCCAGCAGGCGGGCCGTCTCCTGGTAGACCGCCAGGCCCTCCTTCTCGGACGGACTCATGACCGTGACCAGCAGGACCCTGCCGTTGCGCTCGGCGACGCCCGTGAAGGTCGAGCCCGCGTTGGTGGTGTTGCCGTTCTTGACCCCGGCGATGCCCTTGTACGGCTCCAGACCGGCGTCCCCGGTCAGCAGCCGGTTGGTGTTCTGGATCTCGAAGGTCTCCCGCTTCGGGGCCTTCTTGCCCTTCTTCGGCTTCTTCTCCTCGCCCGGGAACTGCACGCGGACCGTGGAGGAGTACTCCCGGAAGTCCTTCTTCTGGAGTCCCGAGCGGGCGATCAGGGTGAGGTCGTACGCGCTGGAGACCTGCCCCTTCTCGTCGTAACCGTCCGGCGAGACGACATGCGTGTCCAGCGCCTGGAGATCGGCCGCGTGCTTGTTCATGTCGGCGACCGTCTTACCGACGCCGCCGTTCATGTGGGACAGCACATGGACCGCGTCGTTGCCGGAGCGCAGGAAGACGCCCATCCACAGGTCGTGGACGGTGTACGTGCTGTTCTCCTTCACCCCGACCAGACTGCTGCCCTCGCCGATGTCCGCCAGGTCGGAGGGCAGCACCTTGCGGGACTGGGTCTTCGGCAGGACGGGCAGGACCGTGTCCGCGAAGAGCATCTTCAGCGTCGAGGCGGGCGGCAGCCGCCAGTGCGCGTTGTGCGAGGCGAGGACCTCGCCGCTCTCGGCGTCCGCGACGATCCACGACTTGCCGGTCAGCTTCTTCGGCAGCACGGGCACGCCGGGGGCGAGGTTCACCTGGGTACCGGGCTTGCCGAGAAGAGTGCCGCCGACCGTCGACATCGCCGCCGGCGGCTTCGGCTGCTTGTCCTCCGGCTTCCGCGCGTCCGCGTCGTCCGCCAGGGCGGGCGTGGCGGTCAGTACGGGCAGCAACGCGACGGCTAGGACCGTCAAGGCGGTCTTTCTCAGTGCGGACACGGTCGAAAACGTACATGGCCTGACGGGCGATCCGAACACCGGCGGGCTGGCCGGCCACTTCGACCGCCGGGACAGAGCACTTTCCGGCCAGCGGCGCCCCACCGTCCCGCCGGCCCCGGTCCCGGCCCCGGTCCGAACGCCTCCCCGGCCGACCCCTGCGCGAAGCGGCGGCGAGGGCTCCGGCGATACTGGATCCATGAAGCTCAGCCGCCCCGTGTCCTGGTTCCTGCTCGCCTTCGGGGTGTGGAGCTGGTTCATCTGGATCACTTTCGTCAAGAATTTGTGGCAGGACGGCAGCGGACTCGCCTTCGACGACGCCGGTGACCCCACGGGGTACTTCTGGGTCCATCTGCTGCTCGCCATCACGTCCTTTCTTCTGGGGACGGGTGTCGGGGCGGTGGGGTTCCGCGGAGTCCGCGCCTGGCGGGGCGAGTTGAGGAACGAACGCGACGACGAGCACGTAGTACAGAGACAGCGACAGGGATAAAGGGGAATCGGCTCGTGATCGTCGTGGTGGTCCTGGTGGCGCTTGTCGCCATCGCAGTAGTGGCAGGCGCGCATTACTACATATGGCGGCGCCTGGTCCGCGACACGACGGCGGCGGGAGGTACGGCCCGCAGGGCGGGCACCGCCGTGATCGTCCTGCTGCCGGTGCTGACCTTCGCCGGTGTCGGGATGAGCCGGGGCGAGGTGCCGTTCTCCCTGAAGCAGATCTTCGGCTGGCCCGCCTACATGTGGCTGGCGACGCTGCTCTATCTGCTGCTGGCGCTGCTGGTGGGCGAAGCCGTACGGCCGCTGCTGAGCCGGGTGCTCGCCCGCAGGGACGCGGCGGCGGGTACGACGACGGTCCCCGTCGAGGAGCCGGTCCCCGTCGGCGCCAGCCCGGGCTCCGGAGCATCGGCCGAATCGGACACGGACACCAACAGCAACACCAACACCGACGCCGACCAAGCCTCGCCCGCCGTCCCGGCGGTCGACGCCTCCCGGCGGCTCTTCGTCTCCCGCGTCGTCGGTGGCGCTGCCGCCGCCGCCGCGCTCGCGACGGTCGGCTACGGCACGGCGAACGTACTGCGCGGCCCCCGCGTCAAGCGGATCACGGTGCCCCTGGCCAAGCTGCCGCGCGCCGCGCACGGCTACCGGATAGCCGTCGTCAGCGACATCCACCTCGGACCGCTGCTGGGCCGGGCCCACGCGCAGCGCGTCGTGGACACGATCAACTCCACCAACCCCGACCTCGTCGCCATCGTCGGCGACCTGGTGGACGGGAGCGTGGCCGATCTGGGGCCGGCGGCCGAGCCGCTGTCCCGGCTGACGTCACGGCACGGCTCGTTCTTCGTCACCGGCAACCACGAGTACTTCGGCGACGCGGGCGAATGGGTCGACCACGTACGGGAGTTGGGCGTACACCCGCTGGAGAACGCGCGCGTGGAGATCGCCGGGTTCGACCTGGTGGGCGTCAACGACATCGCGGGCGAGGAGGAGGGCGAGGGCCCCGACTTCAAGAAGGCGCTCGGCGGACGCGACCCGGCGCGCGCCTCCGTGCTCCTCGCGCACCAGCCCGTGGTCATCCACGACGCGGTGAAGCACGGCATCGACCTCCAGCTCTCCGGACACACGCACGGCGGCCAGATGTGGCCGGCGACGTACATCGCGCAGGCGGCGAACCCGACCCTGGCCGGCCTGGAGCAGTACGGCGACACGGCGCTCTACGTGACGCGCGGGGCGGGGGCGTGGGGCCCGCCGGTACGGGTCGGCGCGCCCTCGGACGTCACCGTCGTCCAGCTGGCGTCGCGCCAGGCCTAGGGCGCACCGGGGCGGAGCGCGGCAGACGTACGGGAGCTCGACCTCTCGTACGTCGCGTGCCCCGAAGGCCAGGTCACCTCGCCCCCCCGGGGCCTCGCCGCACTCCACCCGGACCTCACCCTGCCCCCGGCCTTCACCTCGGCAGCGTGACCGTCACCGACAGGCCCGTGCCCGGTGAGGTCCGGATCGCCACCTCGCCGCCGTGCGAGCGCACCACCGCGTGGACGATCGCCATTCCGAGGCCGCTGCCGGCACCGCCGCCCCCGGCCCGGAAGAAGCGGTCGAATATCCGGTCCGCGTCCTCGTGCGTCATCCCCGGGCCTTCGTCGGAGACGCACAGCCGCACCACGCCCTCGGCCGAGCGGCCCAGCTCCACCCGGACGGGCGCGTCGGCGGGGGTGTGGGTGCGGATGTTCGCCAGCAGATTGCCGATGACCTGCCGCAGCCCCGACTCGTCCGCCTGGACCAGCATCGAGCCCGCCGCCGCCACGTCGAGCGGCCGGTCCGGCTGCTGCGCCCGCAGGTCGTCCGCCGCGTCGCGGACCAGCCGGCTCAGGTCCACCGGGCGCAGCCGGAGCACGGGCCGCTGGTCGAGCCTGGCCAGGGTGAGCAGTTCGTCGACGAGCCGGCCCATCCGGTCCGCCTCGCCGGTCATCCGGGCCAGCGCGCGGGCGCGTTCCGCCGGTTCGCCGAGCATGCCCTTCTCGTACAGCTGGAGGTAGCCGCGGATCGCGGACAGCGGCGTACGCAGCTCGTGCGAGGCGTCCGCGACGAACCGCCGCAGCTGTGTCTCGCTGCGCTCGCGCGTCACATACGCCGACTCGACCTGCTGGAGCATGGCGTTGAGGGCGAGCCGCAGCTGCTCGATCTCGGTGACCGGGTCGCGCCGGCCGGGGACCCGCCGGGTCAGATCGCCCTCGGCGATGGCCGTCGCCGTCTCGACCATGTCCCCGAGCGGCCGGAGCGTGCGGTTGGCTCCCATCAGGGTGATCATGGCCAGCAGCACGAGCAGCAGCGCGCCGAACGCGGCGTCGAACTTGAACGCGAGAAGCAGACTCCGCTGCACCGCCTTGGTGGAGCTGGAGATCAGCACCGTGGTGCCGTCGCTGAGACGGGCCGCCACCACGCGGTACGGGTCGCCGTCCACCGTCACCTCGCGGATGCCGCCGTCCCGGCTCAGTTCGGCCGGGTCGCTGACCGCCCGTGCCAGAGCGCGCTGCCGCTCGGTCACCACGATCCCGGCGAAGTTGATCGGCCTGCGCCGTTCGTCGACGAGGACGAAGACCGACTCGGGGGGCGGCAGCATGCCCGTGCCGGGCCGGCGCGGGGATATCCGCTCCACGATCGTCGCGAGCGAGCTGAGCGACTCGATCTGATTCACCGTCAGTTCGGTGCGTTGCAACCCGTCGCGGGACATGGTCAGTTCGGTGTCGATGTTCTGCAGCAGATAGTGCTTCAGAGCGAAGAGGCTGACGCCGGTGGCTATGGTGATGCCCAGGGCGAGCAGCACCACATTGATCAGCGTCAGCTTCGTACGCAGCGAGTGCGTACGAGGGGTGCGCCGCCCCACGACCCGCCGGGCCGGCACCCGCCGCCCCAGCACGCGCCCTCCCCCGACGAGGCGTCTCACGGCGAGCCCGGACTCGCGAGGCCGTAGCCCACCCCGCGTCTCGTCATGATCAACGGGGGCCCGTGCGCGTCGAGTTTGCGCCGCAGATAGCTGATGTAGGTCTCCACCACCGTGGACTCCGCCGCGTGCTCGTACCGCCAGACATGCCGGAGCAGCTGCTCCTTGGTCACCACCGCGCCCGCGTTGCGCACCAGGAACCTCAGGAGCGCGTACTCGGTCGGGGTCAGATCCACCGCGCGCCCCGCCCGGCGCACCGTGTACGTCGCCTCGTCCAGCTCCAGATCGCCGTACCGCAGCGGCGGCCGTACCGCGATCCGGTCGCCCGGCAGGGTCCTGCGCAGCACCGCGCGGACCCGGGCGACGACCTCGTCCACGTTGAACGGCTTGGTGATGTAGTCGTCGCCGAGGGACAGCCCGCCGACGATCTCCGCGGGCGCGTCCCGCGCCGTGAGGAAGACCACCGCCGTCTCCGGCCGGGAGAGCCGGAGTTGGCGGGCGATGTCACGGCCGTCGCCGTCCGGGAGCATCACGTCGAGCAGGGCCACGTCGGGGCGAGCCCGCCGTACGGCGTCCACCGCCTCCCGTACCGAGCCCGCCACCAGCACGTCGAACCGGTGGTAGCGCAGGGCGATGGTCAGGACGTCGGCGATGCTCGGCTCGTCCTCGACGACGAGCACGGTGGCCGTCGCCTCCGTCGTGTCCCCGTCCGTCAGGGCTGCGTCCGTCATGGCACCAGTATCCGCACGCGACCCGCGCGGATTCGCCGCCGCCGTCTTGGAGTTCCTTGAGAGTCGGCCCTTCGACCCCGCCCGCGCCGCCGCCCCAACCGATTCTGGAGCTGTCCGAAGACGGACATGAGCGGAAGGAAGAGATCGTGGAGGCATGGGCACGGTGGTGCTACCGGCACAAGCTCCTTGTCCTGGCCCTGTGGGTGGCGGCGCTGGCGGTTCTGGGCGTGGCCGGCACCGCGGCGGGAGGCAACTACGCCAACATGTTCGGCATCCCGGGCACCGACTCGTCCCGGGCCCACGACCGGATGGCCGAGGTCTTCCCGGAGAGCGCGGGCGACACGGTCACCGTCGTGTGGCGCGTCGACTCGGGGGACGTCACCGACAGCGCCGTACGGGACCGGCTGGAGCCGGCACTCGACCGCATCGGCTCCCTGCCGGGCGTCGGGGATGTCGTCGGCCCGTACGGACCGGGATCCGGCGGGGCCGCGCGGATCAGCGAGGACGGGCGCACCGCGTACGCGCAGGTGACCTTCGCCGAACAGGCCGACGCCGTACCGAAGGAGCTCGTCCAGGAGGTCGTGGACACCGCGCGGGGCGCGGAGCGCGCCGGGCTCCAGGTGGAGCTGGGCGGACAGGCGATCACCCGGATCTCCGCACCGCCCACCGGCATCGCCGAGACGGTCGGCATCCTCGCGGCGGGCGTCGTCCTCTTCCTCGCCTTCGGCTCGCTCTTCTCGATGCTGCTGCCGATCACGGTCGCGATCTTCGGCGTCGGTACGGGGCTGATGTCGACGCTGCTGCTGAGCCATGTCGTCGATGTGCCCGAAGTGGCCTCGCTGCTCGGCTCGTTGATCGGTCTCGGCGTCGGTATCGACTACGCCCTGTTCATCGTCACCCGCCACCGCAGAGCCCTGCTCGGCGGCCGGTCGCCCGAGGACTCGGCCGTCCAGGCGCTCAACACGGCGGGCCGCGCCGTGCTCTTCGCGGGCGGCACCGTCTGCGTCGCGCTCGCCGGCATGCTCGTGACGCGGATGAGTTTCCTCGAAGGTGTCGTGGTCGCCACGTCGCTGACCGTCGTCCTGAGCGTCCTGGCCGCGATCACCCTGCTGCCCGCGCTGCTCGGACTGCTCGGTGAGCGCGTACTGAGCCGCCGGCAGCGGCGCAGGCTCGCCGCCGAGGGACCGGAGCCCGCGGAGGCGACGGGCGCGGCGGCCCGCTGGTCGGCCGCCGTGCAGAGACGTCCGAGGGCCGTGGCGGCGGTGGCCGTCGTGCTGATGGCCGCGCTGGCGTTCCCGGTCCTGTCGCTCCGGCTCGGCGCCACCGACCAGGGCAACCACCCCGAGGACCGGACGACCCGGCAGGCGTACGACCTGCTCGCCGACGGCTTCGGCCCCGGCTTCAACGGACCGCTCCAGCTCGTCGTGGAGACCGGCCGGCTCGGCGCGCCCGGCGACCCCGGGGTGGAGGCGGCCGTGGACACGCTCGTCGAACGGGTCGCCGCCGACGACGGGGTGGCGATGGCCGCCGCGATGCCCCTGCCACCCGGCTCACCGGCCCCCGTGACGGTCGTCCAGGTCGTCCCCACCACCTCGCCGCAGGACGTGAGGACGGACCGGCTCATCGACCGGCTGCGCGAGGATGTCGTCCCCGACTCAGGGATGGAGGCGCACGTCGGGGGAGTGACCGCCGTCTTCAAGGACTTCTCCACCGTCACCGCCGACCGGATGCCCCAGTTCGTCGCCACCATCATCGGCCTGGGCTTTCTGCTGCTGCTCCTCGCCTTCCGCTCCCTCGTGGTGCCGCTGACGGCCGCCGTGATGAACCTGATCGCCGCCGCCGCCTCCTTCGGCGTGCTGGTCGCGATCTTCCAGTGGGGCTGGGGGGCCGAGCTGCTGGGCTTCGGGAGGGAGGGGCCGATCACCGCGTTCCTGCCGGTGATCATGCTGTCGATGCTGTTCGGGCTCTCGATGGACTACCAGGTCTTCCTTGTCAGCCGTATGCACGAGGAGTGGGTGCACACGAAGGACAACGCCCGTGCCGTACGGGTCGGGCTCGCCGAGACCAGCCGCGTCATCAACTCGGCCGCGCTCATCATGATCTGCGTCTTCGGGGCGTTCGTGCTGAGCGGTGACACCGAGGGGGCCGTGGCGGGTGTCGGGCTGGCCGCCGCCGTGGCGCTGGACGCGTTCGCCCTGCGTACGGCGCTGGTCCCGGCGGCGATGCATCTGCTCGGGCGCGCCAACTGGTGGCTGCCCGCCTGGCTGGAGAAGCGGCTTCCGCATCTGGCGGTGGAGGCCCCCGATCCACCCCGAGCGGCCGACGCACCCGGGGCCGCCCCGCGGACGGAGCGGCCGACGACGGGACACGGCTCCCTCAGGGACACGGACACGGGAGCGGCCTGCGGAGGCACCACCGTCGTACACGGCTTCGTCCTCACCGAGGAGGGCTCGCCCGTCCCCGACGCCGTACTGACCCTGCTCTCGCCCGCGGGCCAACAGCTCGACCGGGTCTCGACGCTCGCCGACGGCGGGTACATCCTCACCGCCCCGGTCGACGGCTCGTACCTGCTGGCCGTCACGTCCGACCACCACGAGTCCTGGACCCGGAACATCCTGGTCGGCGACGAGCCGCTGATCCACGATCTGACGCTCAGCCCCTCGGAGGCCTCGTCACCATCGCACCCGGCATGAACTCGACCAGCAGTTCGTGGAGTTGACGTACGACAGGACGCAGCATCCGGTACCGGGAGAGCGCGATCACCCGGGCGACCACCGGCGTCGCGCGCACCACCAGCCGCCGGCTGCGCCCGGCGCCCTCCGTACGGTCGTACACCCAGTACAGGACCAGCCCCATCTGCATCAGCCAGAGCAGATGCGGCAGCTGCTCACCCAGTTGCGGGTCGATCCGGGCCGACGAGCCGGCGAGCACCCGCTCGTGGATGGCGACGGCCGCCTCGCGCGCGGGGGCGGAGTCCGGGGAGAAGGGACTGAGCGGGCTGTCGGGGTCGGCGGCGTTCTTGAAGAACTGGGCGGCGAAGCGGTGGTACGGCTCCGCGACGTCCAGCCAGGTCAGCAGGACACCCCTGAGACGGACCGCCAGGTCCTTCTCGTCGGCGAGGACCTGCCGGACGGCCTCGGCGTGCTCGGCGGCGATGCGGTCGTAGAAGCCCTGGACGAGATGTTCTTTGGAGGAGAAGTAGTAGTACGCGTTCCCGACCGAGACACCGGCCTCCCTGGCGATGGACCGCATGGTCGTCCGGTCGTAGCCGTTCTCCTCGAAGAGGCGCAGCGCGGTTTCGAGGATGAGTGTGCGGGTCTGCTCGCTCCGGGAGGCCTTGATGTCGTCCCTGTCCTTCGGTCACTCGGGCGGCCCGCCGCTTCCCTCACGCCGAGCGGGCCCGAACGGTGGAGGCACGACGCACCACCTGTCGGAACATGATGCCGTCCGCCGTCCCTTCGGGAAGAGTCGGGCCCATGATGCGCGCGGAGGATGTGCTCGCCGTCCTGGACCTGCTCGACCGGGCCGGCGTCGAGGTCTGGCTCGACGGCGGCTGGGGCGTCGACGCCCTCCTGGGCGAGCAGACCCGCCCCCACGAGGACCTGGACATCGTCGTACGTGCCGAGAGCCTCGCCCACCACGGACGGACCATGGGGGACCACGGCTTCCGGCCGCTGCGTACGGAACACCGCCTGGTGCTGGTGGACGACGCCGGCCGAAAGGTCGACGTCCACACGGTGGACCTGGGCGCCACCCGGACGGACGAGCGGGGCGTCCGCGTGCACGGCCCCGGCGGGCTGCCCTGTCCGGTGGGCTCCCTGAACGGCAGCGGCCGGGTCCGGGGCCGCCGCGTCGGCTGCGTCACCCCGGAGTACCAGATCGCCTCGCACACCGGGTACGCGCTCGGCGAGGACGACGAACGGGACGTCCTGGCCCTGCACCACCGCTTCGGCGTACCGCTGGCCGCGCGGGTGCGCGCCTGGCACGAGGAGGAGGGGTGGGGTGTGCTGGACGCGGCCAATCTCCGGGAGGACGTGTGGGCGCACTTCTCGGCCGTCGCCGGTGAGGACTACGTGGAGCCGGCGGTGGGTCAGGCCGTCACCTTCTCCGTCGAGGAGTCGGCGCGCGAGGGCTACCGCAGACGCGCGGTGACGGTCTGGCCGGAGGGCGCCGAGCGCGAGGGCGCGGCCACCGACGGCGCCGCGCCCTCCCCCGCTACATCGCGCTGAGCGAACGGGCGTAGCTGATCTGCCCCATGACGACATTGAAGCTGTCCGGGTTGTTGGCCGGGATCATCGTCGAGTGGTGCCTGCCGCCGCTGGTCACCGTGACCTGGATGAACCCGGTCGTCTTCCTCTCCTTCATCAGGAGGAAGAGCAGACCGAGCAGACAGAAGATGAAGAAGACGACCGCCAGGATGATGGCGTGGGTCGGGATCTTCTCCTCCGTACGCGACATGTCCGTCGCGTTCCACACCGCGCCGCGCAGCGGCAGTGTGCCGGACGGCGTCACGATGCCGTCGTTCATGACGGTGATGTCCCCGATCGAGACCAGCGGCGCGCCGCCGCCGGAGGGCGTGGGGACGAGCTGGCCGCCGGCGGCCAGCGTCGGGTCGTACGCCGGGCCGCCCTGGCTGGGATAGCCGTATCCCGGCGTCGGGTTGGGATAGCCGTAACCCGGCTGGGTGGGGCCCCATCCATAGGCCCCGTCCCCGTCCGGATTCGGGTTCGGATTCGGCTGGCTCATGACTTCCCCGCTTCCCCTGATGCTTGGTCTGTCTGAATCCTGGCACAGAAAGGGCCCGTACCGTACGGGCCGTTACGGCTTTGTACGGAAACGGGCCCTCACCGTGAAGGCGGGTGATAAGCGGTCAGAAGCGGCGTGTGATCAGCGCGCGCTTCACTTCCTGGATCGCCTTGGTGACCTCGATACCGCGCGGGCAGGCGTCGGTGCAGTTGAACGTCGTGCGGCAACGCCACACGCCGTCCTTGTCGTTGAGGATCTCCAGCCGCTGCTCGCCGGCCTCGTCGCGCGAGTCGAAGATGAACCGGTGCGCGTTCACGATCGCCGCCGGGCCGAAGTACTGCCCGTCGTTCCAGAACACCGGGCACGACGACGTGCACGCCGCGCAGAGGATGCACTTCGTCGTGTCGTCGAACCGCTCGCGGTCCTCCGCCGACTGGAGCCGCTCACGCGTCGGCTCGTTCCCGGTGGTGACCAGGAAGGGCATCACGTCGCGGTACGCCTGGAAGAACGGCTCCATGTCCACGACCAGGTCCTTGAGGACCGTCAGCCCCTTTATGGCCTCGACCGTGATCGGCTTGGTGGCACCGGTCTTCTTGTCGACCGACGTGATGTCCTTGATCAGCGTCTTGCAGGCGAGCCGGTTCTTGCCGTTGATCCGCATCGCGTCCGAGCCGCAGATCCCGTGCGCGCAGGAGCGCCGGAAGGTCAGCGAGCCGTCGACGTGCCACTTGATCTTGTGGAGGGCGTCGAGCACCCGCTCCTTGGGGTCGATCTCTATCGAGAAGTCCTCCCAGTGGGACTCGTCGGAGATCTCCGGGTTGAAGCGGCGGATCCGCAGCGTGACCGTGATGTACGGCGACGCCGGGTCCGACACGGAATCGGACTCGGCCTTGTCCAGTAGGGGAGTTGCCATCAGTACTTACGCTCCATCGGCTGGTAGCGGGTCTGGACGACCGGCTTGTAGTCGAGACGGATGGACTCCGTGCCGTCGTCGCCGACCTCGCGGTACGCCATGGTGTGGCGCATGAAGTTCACGTCGTCCCGGTTGGGGAAGTCCTCGCGGTAGTGACCGCCGCGCGACTCCTTGCGGGCGAGCGCGGAGACGGCCATCACCTCGGCCAGGTCGAGCAGGTTGCCCAGCTCGACGGCCTCCAGCAGATCCGTGTTGAACCGCTTGCCCTTGTCCTGGATGGACACGCGCAGATAGCGGTCGCGCAGCTCACCGATCTTCTCGACGGCCGCCTTGATCGTCTGCTCGGTGCGGAAGACCATGACGTTGGCGTCCATCGTCTCCTGGAGCTCGCGGCGGATGTCCGCCACCCGCTCGTCGCCCGTCGACGCGCGCAGCCGCTCGACCTGTGCCTGGACCAGCTCGGCCGGGTTGTCGGGGAGTTCGACGTGGTCGTGCTTGGCCGCGTACCCGGCGGCGGCGATCCCGGCGCGCTTGCCGAAGACGTTGATGTCGAGCAGCGAGTTGGTGCCGAGGCGGTTGGCACCGTGCACCGACACGCACGCGACCTCGCCGGCCGCGTACAGCCCGGGTACGACCGTGGTGTTGTCGCGCAGGACCTCGCCCTGGACGTTGGTCGGGATGCCGCCCATCGCGTAGTGCGCGGTGGGCTGGATCGGGATCGGGTCCGTGTACGGCTCGATGCCGAGGTACGTACGCGCGAACTCGGTGATGTCCGGGAGCTTGGCGTCCAGTTGCTCCGGCGGCAGATGCGTCAGGTCGAGATAGACGTGGTCGCCCTCGGGACCACAGCCGCGGCCCTCACGGATCTCGGTGTAGATCGACCGCGAGACGACGTCACGCGAGGCGAGGTCCTTCATGACGGGCGCGTACTTCTCCATGAAGCGCTCGCCGTCCTTGTTACGGAGGATGCCGCCCTCACCGCGGGCGCCCTCCGTGAGGAGGATGCCCATGCGCCAGATGCCCGTGGGGTGGAACTGGAAGAACTCCATGTCCTCCAGGGGCAGTCCGCGCCGGTAGCAGGCGGCCTGGCCGTCACCGGTGAGCGTGTGCGCGTTGGAGGTCACCTTGAAGAACTTGCCGGTGCCGCCCGACGCGTAGATGACCGCCTTCGCCTGGAAGACATGGATCTCACCGGTGGCCAGCTCGAACGCGACCACACCCGCCGACGTTTTGACGCCGCCGACGTCCACGATCAACTGGTCCAGGACGTAGAACTCGTTGAAGAACTCCACGCCCTCCTTGACGCAGTTCTGGTAGAGCGTCTGGAGGATCATGTGGCCGGTGCGGTCCGCCGCGTAGCAGGACCGGCGGACCGGGGCCTCGCCGTGGTTGCGGGAGTGGCCGCCGAAGCGGCGCTGGTCGATGGTGCCGTCCGGCGTCCTGTTGAACGGCAGACCCATCTTCTCCAGGTCCAGGACCGCGTCGATGGCCTCCTTCGCCAGGATCTCGGCGGCGTCCTGGTCGACCAGGTAGTCGCCGCCCTTGATCGTGTCGAAGGTGTGCCACTCCCAGTTGTCCTCCTCCACGTTGGCGAGCGCGGCGGCCATGCCGCCCTGCGCGGCGCCCGTGTGGGACCTGGTGGGATACAGCTTCGTCAGGACGGCGGTACGGCTGCGCTTGGTCGACTCGATGGCCGCGCGCATTCCGGCGCCGCCGGCGCCGACGATGACGGTGTCGTACTTATGAATCTTCATTGCTCTCGTCAGCCCCGGGCTTAGCGGATGTTCGGGTCGAAGGTGAAGATCACCAGCGAGCCAAGAAGGATGGTGAACACCGTGGCGGTGTACAGCAGGCCCTTGAGCCACAGGCGGGTGTTGGCGCGCTCCGCGTAGTCGTTGATGATCGTGCGCATGCCGTTGCCGCCGTGCAGCATCGCGAGCCAGAGCATCAGCAGATCCCAGACCTGCCAGAACGGGGACGCCCAGCGGCCGGCCACGAAGGCGAAGCCGATCTTGGCGACGCCGCCGTCCAGCACCAGCTGGATGAGCAGATGGCCGATGACCAGCACGACGAGGACGACGCCGGACAGGCGCATGAACAGCCAGGCGGCCATCTCGAAGTTGCCGCGCGTGGCCTTCGGGGTCTTCGAGGTGCGTTTGCGCGGCGGCTCGATGAGCGGCGCCGGGTGGTCGGCGTCGAAGAGGCTCACGCTCTCGACGGGACTGATCGCGGCCGTGGAGCCGGGCGCGTTGGTGTCTGCGGACATCGGTCAGCTCCCCCAGAGTTCCCGTGCGGCATGGCCGAGTACGGGGTAGATCGCGCCCAGCATGAGGACGAGCCAGACCCCCACGACGCTCCAGAGCATCTGCTTCTGGTAGCGCGCGCCCTTGGACCAGAAGTCGACGGCGATGACCCGCAGGCCGTTGAGCGCGTGGAAGAGGACGGCGGCCACGAGGCCGTACTCCAACACCCCGACGATGGGCGTCTTGTAGGTCGCCACGACATCGTCGTAGGCCTCGGGGGAGACGCGGACGAGTGCGGTGTCCAGCACATGGACGAACAGGAAGAAGAAGATGGCGACGCCGGTGACTCGATGAGCCACCCATGACCACATTCCTTCCCGGCCGCGGTACAGCGTTCCAGCCGGCACGGAAAAGCCCTCCGGGAGCGGGGATCGGGGCCGGCCGCCATCTTCTACTCGATGAAGCACAGTGGTGTCGGTCGCGCCCGGCCGGGTACGGTCCACCGGCCCTGGCCATCGTAGCGACGCATTGTCGGCTCGATTGCCCGGGGGCCCGCTCGTGTGATCAAACAGGAGGTCAAACAGCCACGGACGGGCTATCCGGACGGCCGTAGTCGTTCGATTCCTGCGAAACGCGGGGAGCGGGGGGTTCCGGTTGGCGGCCCGCGGGACGGCCGGCGAGGCGGCCACCCTCGTGGTCGGGGTGGTTCACCAGGCGTGCGACCCTTGATCGCGCGAGCCGGCGCAGTTCGTCGGCGGCGACGGCACGTTCCTCATCGGGGTCGTGGGACAGCCGCTCGCGGATGCGGGTCAGCACCTGGTTGAGGCGCTCCTCCGGGCGGTAGTGGTCGAGGCTGATCACGAACGCGTGGCCGAAATTGCTCTCGTAGGCCGCCTGCGCGGCCCGCAGGGCGGTCCGGGCGGCGAGCGGCGCCCCGTGGTGCGGGCCTGCCGGTGTCTCGTCGGCGAGCGCCCCGGCGAGATCGGCCTTGGAGAGGTCGTAGCTCGCCTCGTCGGCCGCGGCGAGGAGCGCGTCGACCGTGGGGTACGGACGGTGGTCGGCGAGCCGGCGGGCCCAGCGGCGGTTGCCGCAGCAGGCCAGCAGCGCGTGCTCGACGGTGTCGGCCGGGGCGGCGTTGAAGCGCGCCAGACCGGCGTGGGAATCGCTGGACAGCGTGGGCTCCTCGGACGCGGCGTCACGCTCGGGCGGCTCGGGCGGCTCGGGCGGCTCGGGCGGCTCGGGCCGCGAGGCCGAACGGGTGACAGGAGGTGACAGGAGAGGTGACGGAAGTGAAGGCAGATATGGGCGAGACGGATGTTTCGCAACGCTATCGAGGGCTGATGGCGGGCGCCCGACAGATGCGCGAATTTCACCCGGACGGGATGTCTTCGGCTCGCGCGATGAAGGTGGACATGGGAGGTTCGCCCTACTTCCTTCCTCTTTCTTCTGCAAGGGATGATCACGGATGAGGTGGAACTCCCCAGGGATTCTGGCGGGCGGGACCGCTGTCGTGGCGGTGGCCGTCACCCTCACGGTGGTGGCCTGGCCCGACGGCACCCCCTCCGACCGCGGCGCGCGGGCGGGAACGGCCGCCACGAGCGAGGCGTCGTCGGCACTGTCCGACACCCGCCCGGCGGCACCCACCCCCTCGGCCGACGGCCCGCTCTCCGAGGCGCCGAGCACCGTGCCCTCCGTACGACAGCACGAGGCGGCCCGCGGCCCCGGCTGGCGGCCCGGCGGCGACAGCGGTGTCGTCATCGCGAAGAACAGCGAGAAGCTGGCCGACGAGGGGAAGCTGCTGGCCGGCGAGTTGAAGATCGAGTACCGGGGCGAGGCCGCGGCCAAGGCCGGGGACATCGAGCTGGCCCTGGAGTCGGGCAGGCAGGCGGGCCCCGAGTCGTACACCCTCACTACGCGCGACGGGCGGGTGCGGATCGCCGGGCCCGACGAGGCCGGGGTCTTCTACGGGACGCGTACGGTCAAGCAGTCCGTACGCGCGAACGGCGGGGTGCCGGAAGGTGTCGTACGGGACCGGCCCGACCGCCCGCAGCGCGGGCTCAATCTGGACATCGCCCGCAAGTACTACACACCGGGGTGGATCGAGGACCGGCTGCGTGAGATGGCCGATCTCAAACTCAACCAGCTGGGCCTGCACTTCTCCGACGACCAGGGCTTCCGTATCGCCTCCGACACCCACCCCGAGATCGTCTCCGCGCAGCACCTCAGCAAGGCCGAGGTCCGGCGGATCATCGCCCTCGCCGGCCGGCTGCACATCAACATCATCCCGGAGATCGACTCACCCGGGCATCTGGGAGCCGTCCTCGCGCGGCATCCCGACCTCCAGCTGCGGAACGTGAGCGGGCAGCCCACCCGCGGGGCCATCGACATCTCCAAGCCCGCGTCCGCGAAGATCGTGGACGAACTGCTGGAGGAGTACGACACGTTGTTCCCCGGACCGTTCTGGCACATCGGCGCCGACGAGTACCAGGCGCTCGTGGTCCGGGACCCCGAGACGTCCTTCCCCCAACTGGCCGCCGCCGCGAAGAAGAAGTACGGCCCCGACGCCAAGGTCCAGGATCTGGCGACCGGTTGGCTCAACGACCGCGCGGCCGTGGTGCGGGCCAAGAAGAAGGACGTCCAGGCCTGGAACGACGGCTTCTTCGCCGGCGGTGTCGTCAAGCCCGACCAGAACCTCCAGGTCGACTACTGGACCGGCAAGGAGATCGGCGCCAGGCCCCCGCTGGACTATCTGCGCGAGGGCCGGCCGGTGGTGAACCTCAACGACGAGTTCCTCTACTACGTCCTCGGCCAGCCGAACGACTTCGTGTACCCCACCGGGCAGCGGATCTACGAGCAGTGGACCCCGCTCGTCCTCCGGGGCACGACACCGGTGCCCGAGAAGTACTCGAAGCTGATCCTCGGCGCGCGGTTCGCGGTGTGGGGCGACATCGCCTCCGCCCAGACACAGGACCAGGTCGCGAACGGGATCCGGCTGCCGCTGGCCGCGCTGTCGCAGAAGGTATGGAATCCGGTCAAACCAGATCTCACCTGGCCCCAGTTCAGATCGCTCGCCGACAAGGTGGCCGGGTAGCCACCCGGGTTATGTCCCTGATTGCCGGACAGGACCGTGAATCGGGCCGTCCGGCGATTGGGGACGTAGCGGTCGCCCGAGGGTCTTTCTCGCGAACTGCACCTGTATTTCTGGGCCATCAGTGACGTTTTTCAGCCGCCGGGCGCTTTAATGAGCAGTATTCTGCCCGCGACGGGAGACGTGAATGAGCCTGCTGGAACTGATCGTTCGGGCGGACGAGCGAGGGCTCGCCGCGAGCGGGGTCGCCTGCCTCGACCGCTGCCTGCCGGTGCTCGCCGACGAAGGCGAGGTGCTGCGCCCGCTCTGGTCGGGCATCGCCGACGGCGCCGAGAACTGGGCACCCCGCCTGGCGGTGGCCAGGGAAGCGATGGAGGCGGCCGTCATCAACGACGAAACGGCCCTCCTCGTACGGAAGATGCTCGCCGCCGCGCCGTCGGAGTGGGCGGCGGAACCGCTGCGCGCCTGGTCCGACAACTGCTCCGTGGCGGCGCTGGAGATCCACCAGCAGTTCGACGTGGTGGGGGACGGGATGATCGGCGCGGCCGGCACCGTCGCGGGCGGCACGTACACCGACTGGGTCGAGCGCTGCCGTACGGGAGTGGCCGACGGCGGCGAGGGCAGGCCCGGCATCGGCCCGTTCGTGGCAGGGCCGCTTGTCTCCGGCGAACTGCGCCGCCAGACCAGGATCCTGGAGATCTTGTCCGAAACCGCCGGCGCGGCGGGCTTGCGCCAGGCACTCGATCTCTCCATCGAGGGTCAGCGGGTCCTGCGGGCCGTCGTCTCACGCCGGGCGCGTGCACAGGGCTGACCCCGGGCTCGTACGGACATCGCGTCCACGGGTGTCAGGGGCGCCCCGGGGGCTGCTCCCTGTCGGCTCACCATCACCGAACGGGCAGGTCACAGCCGTGCGCGCGGGGGTGGAGAGGACGACCGGGGCCGCCACCCCCCACAGGAGAGGCCCCGGTCGTCTTCCGGCGGGGACGCTCTGCGGCCCCGTACTCATGTCAGCGTCGGGAGAGCGTTTTCTGTCACACCGGGGTCCGACAGGTGGTTGTTGCCGGTTGTACAAGTTATGGACTTGGGCGTCCGAGAGGCCGTAGCGTGCAGGAGCGCGTGGGGGCGCGCGGCAGTGACCAGCCGCGATTCAAGACAGGTTGTGTGGAGTGCTGGGGGACGACGCGGAGCTCACCGCCGCGGTGCTCGCGGCACAGGACGGGGACGAGACTGCGTTCCGGACTGTGTACCGCGCAGTGCACCCGCGGTTGTTGGCTTACATACGAACGCTCGTCGGCGAGCCTGATGCCGAGGACGTGGCTTCTGAGGCCTGGCTCCAGATAGCCCGCGACCTCGAACGCTTCAGCGGCGACGCCGACCGCTTCCGCGGCTGGACCGCGCGGATAGCCCGCAACCGCGCGCTCGACCACATACGGATGCGCGGCAGGCGCCCGGCGGCCGGCAGCGACGAGACGGAGCTGGCGGGCAAGCCCGCCGATTCGGACACCGCCGACGAGGCGATGGAGGCCCTGTCCACCGGCACGACCATGGCGCTGATCGCGCAACTGCCGCAGGACCAGGCGGAGGCCGTCGTGCTGCGCGTGGTGGTGGGGCTCGACGCGAAGAGCGCCGCCAGGACACTCGGCAAGCGGCCGGGGGCCGTACGGACGGCGGCGCACCGGGGGCTCAAGCGGCTGGCCGAGATGCTGGGCGCCGAGGCACCGGAACCGCTGGAGGGCCCCGACGGCTCCGACCGTTCCGCCTCGGCCGACGCCGCCGGACGGACCCTGCGCGGTGGGGCCGCGCACGGTGGCGCAGTGGGCGGGCTGGAGCTCGGATCCGTACCACTGCAACGCGGCCGTCACCAGGACTCTCCCGAGCCCGCCGGTGTGACGCATTCGCCGCCGGGGACGCAGAAGGACATGTGATGGCGCACGAGCGTGAGACGTGGCTCAACCATGGCGTCGCGGAGCTTCTGCTGCGCGGTCGGCCGGTCGAGACCGCCGATGAAAACGCCCAGGCGCAGGCCGACCGGCTCGCCGGGCTCCTGGCGGAAGCCGCACGCGTCGGGTACGCGGGCCGGAGCGAGGACGGGAACGGCCGCGAGGGCCGGGACGCGGGCGCCGGCGCCGGTTCGGGCGCGGCCACTGTCCTGGAGCCGGGCGAACTGCCCGGTGAGGCCGCCGCGCTGGCCGCGTTCCGGCAGGCCGTCGGGACGGTGGGACGGACCGCCCCGCGCACCCCCGGTCGCACCGACGCCCTCACCGACACCGACACCGACGCCGACGGGATCGGGACCGTACGCCTCGCGCCCGAACAGCGGCGCCGGGTGGGTCTCCCGAACTTCGCACGCCCGATCCGGCTGGGGCTGGCCGCGGCCATGGCCGGATGCGCGCTCAGCGGGGTGGCCGCCGGAGCCGGTTATCTGTACGCGCCGTCCGCGGGCGAGAGTTCGCCGCGGCCGAGCAACTCCGTCTCGGGCGCCCTGACTCCCGAACCCCTGGTCTCCGAATCGCCCGGCACCGGCGTCAGCTCGCCCCCCTTCCCGGGAGAGTCGTCGGGCGCGGGTCCGGACTCGGTCCTGCCCGGCGCCACGGGCACCCACCCGACGGAGGGCACGCCCGGCGGGCCGAAGGGCGGCGAAGAAGCGGAGAAGGGCCCGGCGTCCGGCGACGGCTGGAACGGCAAGGGCCACGACAAGTGGTACGCGAAGCTCGTCCAGGCCTGCCAGGAGTACCGCAGCGGCACGATCCCCCCGGGGAAGAAGAAGCTGCTGGAGGACGTGGCCGAAGGGCCCGAGGCCGTCACCCGGTTCTGTGAGGAGTTGCTGAAGAGCGGTTCGGGCGGCGACGGGCACTACGAGGGCGCTCCGGGCCACGGTCACGGCGACGACGACGGCGGCGGTGAGAACGGCGGCAGCGGTGGCAGTGGCGGCGGCGACGGCCCGCAGAACGGCGGCCCCATCGACGTCGGCGGCAGCGACGGTGGCACCGATGGCGGTGGCGACGGCGGCACGGACGGCGGCGGCACTGACGGCGGCGGTACGGACGGTGGTGGCAGCGACGGCGGGGGTACCGACGGCGGTTCCGGCCAGCCGTCGACCGGCTGGCCGGGCGGCGACTACGACGAGACCATCAGTCTGGACCCGGACCCCGAGGCGGCGGACCAGCCGCCCCAGCTCCCCGTGACGCCGAACGCCGGCACGGGCTCCGGCACGGGCCCGGGTCCCGGTCCCGGTACGGTCCAACAGGTCCGCTAGGTGTGCGCGGAGTGACCGTGCCCATGGCGGGTTCCGGTCATCCGCTCCCGTAACCCATTCCGGTCATCGCGCCCGCCGCTGCCCGAACCACCCCCGCGGCCCTCGATTTTCGGCCAGGGTTGGTGCCCGAGACGCGGGTGTGACGTTTTTTCGCACGGTGACGCAGTAGTGAGTGAGCCGACTGGTCATCGGCCGCGTCTGAGCCGGGGTTCCCCCCGTACCTTCGGCTCGACGCACAATTGGCGCGGGCGGGATACGTTCCCCCGGTCCCGCCCGCGCCTCTCAACTCCACCGCTCCGGGCCGGTCCCGCACTCCGGCCGACCCCCGTCGCCCACCAGAAGGCGCCTACCAGTAGACGACGACCTTGTCGCCGGTCCGCACCTGGTCGAAGAGCGACGCGAGCTTCTTCTCGTCCCGTACGTTGACGCATCCGTGCGAGGCCCCGCTGTAGCCCCTGGCCGCGAAGTCCGCCGAGTAGTGGACCGCCTGGCCGCCGCTGAAGAACATCGCGTACGGCATCGGGGTGTCGTAGAGCGTCGAGACATGGTGCCGGGACTTCCAGCCGACCTTGAACGTGCCCTCGCGGGTCGGCGTGTACTGCGAGCCGAACCGGACGTCCATCGTCGACATCACCTTGCCGTCGATCATCCAGGACAGCGAGCGGCTCGTCTTGCTGATGCACATCACCCGGCCCGTCATGCACCGCGGGTCCGGCTTGGGCGCGGGCTTCTTGACGGCCGGCGGGCGCAGCTCGGCCGCCGTCGGCTTCCTCGTCATCCCGAGCAGCCGCTCCCAGGTGACGGTGTCGAGCGTGCCGGTGAGCGGCAGTCCGCGCTTGGCCTGGAACGATGTCACGGCCGCGGCCGTGACCGTGCCGTAGTAGCCGGTGGGCGCGCGGTCGAAGTGGGCGATCTGCCGGAGCCTGGCCTGGAGTTCACGTACCTGGTCGCCCTCGGCGCCGCTTTCGAGGACCGTTTTCGGCTGCGGCCGGGGCTCGGGCTCCGGCGTCGCCGGCTCCTCGGTCGCGCTCTTCGACGGCTCCGCGGAGGGAGTGGCCGGCGGCTTCGACGCGGCGGCCGGCCTCGCCGACGGGGTGCCCGACGCGGGCCCCGCGGGCTCGATCGTCACCCTGCCGCCGTTGCCGCCGCCGGGCTTGTCGTCGGCGGCGCCCGCCGGATCGGTCGCCACCTGTGCCGAGCAGCCGACGGTGACAGCGAGCACGGCGCCGGTGGCGAGCACCGCGCGGAGCGTGGCCGTGCGCGGCTGCCGCGTCTCTGTCCGCGTGCGCGTACCGCCCCGCGTTGATCTTCTGGGCACGTTCGTCCCCCTGTCTGCCACTGAGCTGTCCGATGGCGAGTATCTCCGAGCCGGCCTCGCCGGCATGTATCTCCTGAGACAACTCAGAGCCCGTTCCGGTTGCCCTGACGGCGCCGTCATCGCGGAAAACTTACCGGCAGATGAATTTCACATTGCCGGTCCGCGAAAGAAAAGCATGTCTCGACCACTGAGCCTTCCTGATCGGCGCCGTCGCGCGCAACCATGCGAAACCGGAAATCCCAGACCGGTGCCCAGGAGAAGCGCGTCCCCACCATCCGAAGGTTCATTCGTCATGACAACAGCTCAGAGCAAGCGGCCGCTCCCCGGCGAACTCGCCGACGTACGAGGCTGGTTCCCCCCGCTCGACCAGTTGATTTTCGGCACACTGCTCGACCGCCAGGAGGAACACGGAGAGCCGGGTGATCTGCTGGAGCTCGGCGTGTTCATGGGAAAGAGCGCGATCTTCCTCGGACACCATCTGCGCGACGGCGACCGCTTCACCGTCTGCGACCTCTTCGAGTCCGACGCCCCGGACGCCGCGAACAACGCCGAGACGTCGAGGTCCTACCGGATGCTCACGCGCGAGGCCTTCGAGCGGAACTACCTCTCCTTCCACGACACGCTGCCCCGCGTGCTCCACGGACCCAGCTCGATGGTCCCCGGCGAGGTCGAGCCGCGGTCGTGCCGATTCGTCCACATAGACGCCTCGCATCTGTACGAGCACGTCCGCGGCGACATCGCCGGGGCCCGCGAGATTCTGCTGCCCGGCGGCATAGTCGTGCTCGACGACTTCCGCTCCGAGCACACGCCGGGCGTCGCCCTCGCCACCTGGGAGGCGGTCCTCGACGGCGATCTGCGCCCGATCTGTCTGACCACCCAGAAGCTGTACGCCACCTGGGGCGACCCCGAGCCGCTGCGCAAAGCCATGATCGCCCTGGCCGACAGCCGCACCGACTGCGACGTCAGCGTCGAGGAGGCCGCCGGGCACCAGCTCGTACGGCTGAAGGCGCGCGGCATGGAGCCGCCGCCGTTCGCCCGCTCCAGGTACTACGAGGAGGCGTCGGCGCCCGAGCCCGCCCCCGAACCGGCAGCCGCCCGGCCGTCCGGGCGCCGGCGGTCCACGCGGTCGATCGCGCGCGGTGTGGCCATCGACCTTCTGCCGCCGGTGGTGACACGCGCGGTGATGCGCTCCCGCGCACGGCGACGGGAGGCGGTCGCGCGCAAGATGTAGGGGAAGGGAACGACACTCTGGGCGCGAGCGGCGATGGAGGCGGAGCGGATGGCACCCGAGCGCGGCGACGAGGGAGCGGACCGGGCGGGCCGGCGGACGCAGAGCGGGCTGCCGGTCGAGCCGGTCTACGGCCCCGGCTCCCTGGCCGGGCGAGATCCGGCCGAGCGGCTCGGCGAGCCCGGCTCGTACCCGTACACCCGGGGGGTCTACCCCTCGATGTACACCGGCCGGCCGTGGACGATGCGCCAGTACGCGGGCTTCGGCACCGCCGTCGAGTCCAACGCCCGCTACCGGCGGCTGATCGAACACGGCACGACCGGGCTCTCCGTCGCCTTCGACCTGCCGACCCAGATGGGTCACGACAGCGACGCGCCGATCGCGAGCGGCGAGGTCGGCAAGGTCGGGGTCGCCATCGACTCCATCGACGACATGCGGATCCTCTTCGACGGGATTCCGCTGGACCAGGTCTCCACGTCGATGACGATCAACGCGCCGGCCGCGCTCCTGCTCCTTCTCTACCAACTGGTCGCCGAGGAGCAGGGCGTACCGGGCGCCGCGCTCACGGGCACCGTGCAGAACGACGTACTCAAGGAGTACATCGCCCGGGGCACTTACATCTTTCCGCCGAAACCGTCACTGCGGCTGATCGCGGACATTTTCAAGTACTGCCGGACGGAGATTCCCCGCTGGAACACGATCTCGATCTCCGGCTATCACATGGCCGAGGCGGGCGCGACGCCCGTGCAGGAGATCGCGTTCACGCTCGCGGACGGAATCGAATACGTCCGTACGGCCGTCGCCGCCGGAATGGACGTGGACGACTTCGCGCCCCGGCTCTCCTTCTTCTTCGTCGCCCGTACGACGATTCTCGAAGAGGTGGCCAAATTCCGGGCCGCGCGGCGCATTTGGGCCCGGGTGATGCGCGAGGAATTCGGCGCGCGCGATCCCAGGTCCCTGATGCTCCGCTTCCACACGCAGACGGCGGGGGTGCAGCTCACCGCGCAGCAGCCCGAGGTGAATCTCGTACGGGTGGCGGTGCAGGGGCTGGCCGCCGTCCTCGGCGGTACGCAGTCCCTGCACACGAACTCCTTCGACGAGGCGATCGCGCTCCCGACCGACAAGTCGGCGCGGCTCGCCCTGCGTACGCAGCAGGTGCTCGCGTACGAGACCGATGTCACCGCGACCGTCGACCCGTTCGCCGGTTCGTACGCCGTCGAGAGGATGACGGACGACCTGGAGGAGGCGACGCTGGCGCTGATGGCCCGCGTCGAGGACCTCGGCGGCGCGGTCGAGGCCATCGAACGCGGCTTCCAGAAGGGCGAGATCGAGCGGAGCGCGTACGCCGTCGCGCGCGAGGAGGACAGCGGGGAGCGCGTCGTGGTCGGCGTGAACCGCTTCCGGCTGGACGAGGAGGAGCCGTACGAGCCCCTGCGGGTCGACCCGGCGATCGAGGCCCAACAGGCCGCCCGGCTGGCCGCCCTGCGCGCGGAGCGGGACGCCGGGGAGGTGGAGGCGGCGCTCGCGGAGCTGCGGCGGGTGGCGTCGGGGAGCGGTGACAACGTGCTCCACCCGATGAAGCGCGCGCTCAGGGCGCGGGCGACGGTGGGGGAGGTGTGCGACGCGCTGCGGGAGGTGTGGGGCGCGTACGTCCCGACGGAGACGTTCTGACGCGCCTCGAGGGGGGTTTCTTTCTTTTGTGCCCGCCACTAGGCCGCAGTGGCCGGCCGCGGAGACGCGCGGCTGCCGCGGGTGTCCCGTCGTGGGCCCGCCCCGGCGGGGCCGGTGTGGGCGCCCCGGCCGGGGCGGAGGGAGCGTGAGGGCCCTGAGCCCCGGTGCCGCTAGGGCTCGTCCGTGCCCTTCTGGGGCTTGGTGTCGCCCACCTCCTGGGTGGTGGCTCGTTTCGCACGGGAGTGGAGCACATCGCCGATGAACAGGTCGTAGACCAGGACGCCGATCACGCCGCCGATCAGCGGCCCGACGATGGGGATCCAGAAGAAGGCGCTGTAGGACCCGGCCAGATTGCCCGGTAGCGCCAGACCGTCCCAGCCGGCGATCCAGGTGAGCAGACGCGGGCCGAAGTCACGGGCCGGGTTGATCGCGTAGCCGGCGTTGGCTCCGAAGGACATACCGATCGCGGCGACGGCGAATCCGATGATCAGCGGACCGAGGTTGGCCTTCACCGCGGTGTTGCGCAGGTCGACGATGGCGACGATCAGCATCACCAGGAACATCGTGCCGACGATCTGGTCGATCAGCGGTCCCCAGATGCCGCCGTGGAAGTACGGCGCGGGGAACGTGGCGAAGATGGAGAACGTCGCGTTCGTATGCCCGTTGACCTTCGGGCCCTTCATCGCGAGGTCGAAGGCGTTGATGGCGTCGTTGTAGACCCAGTAGACGAGCGCGGCGCCGACGAACGCCCCGGCGACCTGCGACGCCCAGTAGGGAAGGACCTTCGCCCAGGCGAACTTGCGGCGTACCGCGAACGCGAGGGTCACGGCCGGGTTGATGTGGGCTCCGCTGACGCCGCCGGCCACGTACACACCGAACACCACGGCGAAGGCCCAACCCCAGGTGATCAGCAGCCAGTCCCCCGAGCTGAGGAAGAACGTGGTGGGACCCTCCGTGCGGCCCGACCCGGGGAGGGCCGCGACGGCGACCGCCACCGAGCCGCACCCGAAAGAGATGAGAACGAGTGTTCCGAGGAATTCCGCCAGGCATTCGCCCGCGAGAGTGGCTCGACTCCGGAAGACAGAGGGCTTGATCAGGGGCGGGATTTCTACAGCCATGGGTCCTCAGGATCTCTTCCGGTGCGCCGAGACGCAGTGGGGGTCCCCTCCCTGTCATGGCACCCTAAGGTCAGGCGATCGGGTGGACACGGCAACGACGCGCGCCCCACCCGAGTGGCGCAGCGCCCTTTTCCTCCCGCTTTGCGGGAATGCCTCTTCGCGGCGGGCGGGCTACCGGGGCTCGTTCGCGATCTGGATGAGATTGCCGCAGGTGTCGTCGAAGACCGCGGTGGTGACGGGGCCCATCTCCAGGGGCTCCTGGGTGAAGCGCACGCCGAGTCCGCGCAGGCGCTCGTACTCCGCCGTCACGTCCGCGACCGTGAACTGGGCGAGCGGGATGCCGTCCGCGATCAGCATGTCGCGGTAGGGCTTGACGGCGGGGTGGCCGGCGGGCTCCAGCAGGAGTTCGGTGCCACCGGGCTCGTCGGGCGAGACGACGGTCAGCCAGCGGTCCTTCCCGCCCACCGGGACGTCGTGCTTCTTCACGAAGCCGAGGATCTCGGTGTAGAAGCGCTCGGCCTCGGCCTGGTCGTCGACGAAGACGCTGGTGAGACGGATCTTCATGGGGTGCTCTCCTCCGGTTCGGATGTACGGGATACGGGCCACCGCTCGGCGATCTGCCGCAGCGGGGCCGTGTTGAGGTCGTGGAACTTGTAGCGGCCTTCCCGCCTGGTCTCGACGAGCCCGGCGGATTCCAGCACGGCGAGGTGCTGGGAGACCGCCTGGCGCGAGATACCGAGGTGGTGCCTCATGCTCAGACGGGAGCAGATCTCGAACAGGGTCTGTCCGGACTTCTCCGTGAGCTCGTCGAGGATGGTGCGACGGGTCGGGTCGGCGAGGGCTTTGAAGAGGTCGTCGGCCACGGCGGCAGCATAGGCAAGCTTTCGCTTGCCTATCAAGTCCGGGGGCGTCCGGGCGGGTCCGTCCGAGGGGCGAAATTCTCTCGTTGGCGCCTCGGGGCGCGTGCCATACTCCGCCGCATGCTGGGTGCCACGGATCTGCCGACCTACCTCGTCGGCGTCGTCATGATCATTCTGCTGCCGGGACCGAACTCGATCTATGTGCTGTCGCTGGCCGCCCGACGGGGCGTCCGCGAGGGCTACAAGGGCGCCGCCGGGGTCTTCTGCGGCGACACCGTGCTGATGGTGCTGTCGGCGGCGGGTGTCGCCTCGCTGCTCCAGGCCAACGAACTGGCCTTCTCCGTCGTGAAGTACGCGGGCGCCGGTTATCTCGTCTATCTGGCCGTCGGCATGATGCGCACGGCCTGGTCGATGTGGCGGTCGCGGCACGAGAGCGTGACGGACGAGCCGGCGGGTGGGGCGGCGGACAGGACGGCGGGTGAGGCGGCGGGTCAGGCGCCCGCGGTGACCGGCGAGGCGGAGCGGCCGTTCCGGCGCGCCTTCGTGATCTGCCTCTTCAACCCGAAGGCGATACTTTTCTTCGTCTCCTTCTTCGTGCAGTTCGTCGACCCGTCGTATGCCTATCCCGCGCTGTCCTTCCTGGTGCTCGGCGTGATAGCGCAGGTGGTCAGCCTGCTGTACCTCACGGCGCTGATCTTCGGAGGCACGGCGCTCTCCACCGCCTTCCGCCGCCGCAAGCGCCTGTCGGCCGCGGCGACGTCGGCGATCGGCGCGCTGTTCCTGGGCTTCGCGGCGAAGCTGTCGCTGAGCGGGGCGTAGGGCCCACCGCTTCTCGGCCTGCGGCAGGAGTGTGGCGGGGGCGTGGGCTCATGGATGCTCCGAGGGCCGGAACAGGCCCGAACCGCTTCCCCGGCGCCGCCATCGCGACGGGCGCGCGCCGCCCTCGCGACGGGCGCGGGTCAAGAACCGGTGCGTACGCTCCGCTTCGTCAGCTCGAACGCCGGCAGCATCTGCTCGTGCTCCTCGGTGTCCGCTCCGCCCAGATGCATCACGACCAGACCGTCCGGCGTCGCGAACGCCAGTGCCCGCTCCTTCTTCGGGGCGTCGAGCATCTCGCCGGTGTTGAGGTAGCCGACCTCCACCCCGTCGTACGGACCCACCTCGGTCTCCTCGAACGTGGCGTCCTTCCGGCTCGGCGCCTCCGCGGCAGTGAAGGCCTCCAGCGCCTCGCGCGGGTCGTCGTCCGCCTTGCCGCCCGTCCATACGCGCAGGAAGCCGATATGACCCGCCGGTTTGGCGTCGATCTCGCAGGCCAGCGTGACCGGTCCCTGCGCGGGCATCCCGGGAACCGTCACCGCCTCCGCCGTCCATCCGGCAGCCGTGTCGAACGTCGCGGGGAGTTCGCAGGGAGACCCCTTCGCACCGACCGATTCGCCCCGCTCCACGGCCGGTGCGGCGGCGGGCGCCTTGGGGGCCGGCGCGGCGGCGTGCCCCTTCGCGTTCGCGTCCGGTTCGTCGGACGCCTCCGTGGAACAGCCACCGAGCAGCCCCAGCAGAAGGACGGCGCCGAGCGCCGTCATGGTCTTGAGTTCGCGCCCCACGAGAGTCCGTCCCCGATGCCGTGCACAACGCCCGGCGAGCGCCGAACCGTTAGGGATCATACGGTTCGGGCCCGGGGGACTTCGGGTCGCGTCACGGGCCGGGGTCCGACGCCGGGAGTGCCACGTACGATCCCGGACCCAGCCTGACCTCCCCCCGCGCCGCCCAGTTCGTCTCGTAACGCCTGTGGGGCGCGCGGATCCGGATCGCGAAGCGGTCGCCCGGCTCCGTCCTACGGGAGACGAAGGGGAAAGTCAGCTCGACGGGGCGGGTCAGATCGCGGTGACCGGCGCGGAAGACCGTCTCGCCGAGGAGCGTCGCTCCGTCCCGGAGCAGATAGAGGCCCACCAGCAGGTCGAAGTCCGGCAGGTCCGAGGAGAGCGTGAGGGCGGCGCGGGGGCGTCCGGAGAGATCGTGCGCGGGGGCGACGCACACGAACGCGTCCTCGTCCAACTCCTCGCGGAAACCCTCCGGCTCGTCGCCCACCAGCGCGGGGTCCAGGGTCAGCGTCGTCTCCGGGAGGAGCAGCGGGCGCGACGGACCCTGGGGGAGTGCGGGTGCGTGCCGCCATCCCTCACCGATGTGGAAGTACGCGACCCGGTCGGCGAGGAAGGCCGGGCGCGGGCCCCGGTCGAGCACCCAGTCGTACCAGTCGGCGTGCAGGGCGGGCAGATCGATCACGCTGTCCTCCGCGAACGTCAGCCCACCGAAGGAGCGCGCCGCCGACCTCGTGCCGGCGTGGTCCCACGGGCCCATCACCAGATGCGTCGCCGGGTGCCGCTCCTCGTACGTCAGCGCGCCGAGCTGGTCGTCGTCGTACTGGCCGGTGACGGCCAGCACCGGGACGCCGACCGGCTCCGACGGTACGTACGACGCCCAGTACGCGTCGTACGTGGGATGGTCGAGCCACTCCTGGAACGCCGGCAGCCGCTCCCCGACGGACGCGACGTCCAGATCCCGGAAGGGGCGGTCACCGAGGCCGCGGTGCGCGTCGCGCCAGTAACGGTCGTCGCTCCAGGGCCCGGTGTTCATCCGCCGCCCACGGTTGAAGGCGAGCCACTGCACGGCGTACGAGGTCGGCACGGAACCGGTCATGGGGAAGTCGACCCCCGGGTACACCGACGCGACCGGCGCGACGGCGCGCAGGGCGGGCGGCCGCGTACCGGCGACGGCCCACTGCGCGAACCCGCTGTACGACCCGCCGTAGGTGACGACGTCCCCGCTGCTCCACGGCTGTCCGGCGAGCCACCCGACCGCGTCGTGACCGTCGGCCCCGTCGTCGTGGAACGGCCGGAAGACCCCGTCGGAGTCCCCGCGCCCCCGCGAGTCGAGGCTGACGAAGTGAAACCCCCGCCCGGCGAAGAACAGCCCGTCCCGGTGATACCGATCGGCCCCGTAGGGAGTCATGACCAACACCACGGGCCCGACCCCCTCGGCCGGGTAGTGAATCCCCCGCAGCACGGCCCCGTCACTGCTCGGCACATCAACAAATCTCATGGTCATCCAACCACCGGAAACCCCGGTTCATTCCCCGCCACCCGCCCCGTCCCGCCCCGCACACCGTCCCGCCGGTCCGAATTCACCCGTGACCATGTTTCGGGCTCCCGGCGTTCCTCCTGCGGACGCAGTCAGTTCACCTTCCCGTCGCGCGGGTTTCCTAGCCTGTCGCCGACCCGCAACCTGATCGCGGGCAGACACACGCTGGGAGCACCATGACGAAGGTCCGCAACCGATGGCTCAGGCCGCGCGACGGGGACAGCCCGGCCGGGCCGCCCGACGGGGCCGGGCAGGTCCCGGGTCGGGGGGACCGGATCACACCGACCGAGCTGGACGTGTGCCTGCGGGCCTGCGCCGTGCACAGCGGGAAGATGGTCGGCAGCCTCGACCGCAAGCGCGCCGAGCTCGCCGAGAAGCTGCGCCTCGTCCTCGCCGCCCACGCCACCGGTTCCGGCGAGAGCGCCCCGGCTGCGGCCCCGAGCGCGCCGCTGATCCGGCGGGCGGCCAAGAAAGTGGTCGCCGGGCCGACCGGCTCGCTCAGCGGTGAGCTGCTCGACGCGCTGCTCGCCGTCGGCAACAAGGCGCTGGAGTGCGGTTACGACGACGAGCTGAAGCTGGCGCTGCTGATCAGCGACGCCGTGCTGACCCAGCGCAAGAACTCCCGGGCCGGCTGGCGGCTGCGCGCCCGCACGCTGGAGGCCATGGGCGACGAGGCCGCGACCATCGCCGCGTACCAGCGCTATCTCGACCTGACCGAGGAGGACGGCTTCGGTGTCGCCCCCCGGATCGCCGGCCTGCACACGGCCGGCGAGCAGCAGGACGAGATCCTGCGGCTGCTCGAACGCGGCTGCCCCGGGGCCTCGGTCTACGCGGACGGCCCCGCCACCGACGTCTGGGCCGACGGTGTCGCCCTGTACGACGCGGGCGACCGCGCCGGCGCCGAGGCGCGGCTGATCGGCGCGCTCCTCGCGATGCGCGGCGACGGGAGCCCGGTGACGGACCTCCAGGTGTCCATCGGGCAGTACCTGGACCTGCGGCTGGCCCGGCCGGACGCCCTGACGGCCGACGGCGATGTGCGCCAACTGGCCGAGCTCTACGGTGAGATGCGCCGGAACCGGCAGCGCGGCCCGGTCCCCGACCCCACCTTCGGCGATGTCCAGTGGCTCACCCTGGGCGAGTTCCGCAACCAGATCGCGGGCAAGTCCATCTGTCTGGTCGCCAACTCGCAGAGCGTCGGGCGCGGTTCGCTCGGGCCCGAGATCGACGCGTACGACCTGGTGGTCCGCTTCAACTCGTACAAGATCGACGCTCCGGCCACCGGCAAGCGCACGGACATCCACACCTCGATCCACAAGCACGGCTTCAACTGGGACAAGAGGGTCACCACCCGGCTGATCTTCGGCGGTCTCAGCGGCGACTGGAAGAACTCGCTGCGCAACCGGTTGGTGCCCGGCGCGCAGACCTACGTCAACGACGAGTCGCTGCGCTGGCCGCTGCGGAACATCGGCCGCGTCGGCAACGACCAGTGGCCCGCCATCCCGACCAGCGGCTTCAACATGCTGTGGCTGCTGGACTTCCTGGACGCCAGCCCCAAGCTGGACCTGATCGGCTTCGACTTCTACGAGAGCGGCGCGTACCGCATCAAGGAAGCGATGCGTATGCCCATCACGTCCGTGCACGAGTACACCAGCGAAAAGGCGTGGGTCATGGAACGCGCCCAGAGCGTGACCGACACGAGGATCTCCCTGCGATGACCGCCACCCCCCATGCCCCGGTCGGGGCGGCCTCGGCCGCCGCCGCCACCGCGCCGCTGTCCGCCAACGCCCTGACCGGCAAACGACGTCTGGCGTTCGCGTCCTTCGTCGACGAGAACTATCTCGACGGTTTCCTGGCGCTGCTGCGCAGCCTCGCGCTGTCCAACCCCGGTGTGTGCGAGGACTTCATCGTCCTGCACGACGATCTGCGGCCCCAGTCGGTGGCCTCGATCCGCGCCCTGCACCCGCGGGTACGGTTCCACCGGGTCGACGCCGCGCGCTACGACAGCTACGAGAAGGGCGACCAGGACAACTACCTGGTCCGCAAGGCGTACTTCATCCTCGACGTCTTCCGGCTGCGCGACTACGACACCATCATCACCCTCGACACCGACATGGTCGTCCTCGGTGATCTGTCCGAACTGCTGCGGATGCGCGAGGGCCTCGCCGCCGTACCGCAGTTCTTCTACGGGCAGCACAAGCTCAACAGCGGACTGCTGGTCATCCAGCGCGAGTATCTGAGCGACGAGTTCTGCGCGCGGATCGACGCCACCGGACGCAGCGGCGACTACGAGCTCGACAAGCACGACCAGGGCATCCTCAACTCGGTGCTCGACGGCGACTTCGTCCATCTCGACTCGCGCTACAACTTCGTCAAGCGGCGGCTCTCCGGCGACAAGCCCGTCCCCGACGACACCGCGATCCTGCACTTCACCGGGCGCCACAAGCCCTGGCAGGGCGGCGAGTCCGGTTACACCCAGGCGGAGGACCGCTGGCGGGAGTTCGACCTGACGGACGCGGAGTTCTACGCCGCGTACATGGCCGTCTCGGGCACCATGCACCACGACCTGGTCGTCAAGTACGGCACCGAGCACGTCGCGCGCACCGGGGACGTCGAGAGCGCCCGCAAGGTCGCCCACGCGCACATCAACGCCGGCGGGTTCCAGGAAGCCGCCGACATTCTCACCAGCGTGCACATCCCGGTCGACGACACCTGGCCGCACGAGGTGCTGGGCCACGCCCTGATGAGCGTCTCCCGCTACGAGGAGGCCAAGGTCCAGCTGCACCTCGCGGCCGGCTCGCCCGTCCGCGCCGCCACCTCCTTCGGGCGGCTCGCGCAGATCGCCTGGATCCACGGCGACGACGCGGCGGCGCACGCGTACGCGATGCAGGGTCTGGCCGTCGACCCCACGCACCGGCCCAACCGGCTGATGCGGCTGCGCACCCAGGGCCATGATCTGCCGGCCCCGCGCGAGGGCAGGCCCGAGGACCAGCTCGCCCATGTGGCCTTCTACATGCCGCAGCAGGGCAACGCGGGCGACAAGCTGCTGCCCGAGTCGGTACGGCTCGCGGTCGGCACCAGCACCGGTGCGAACGGCGGGGCCGACATCGAGACCGGCGAGCGCCGCTGGCACTCGATCCACGCCCACCGGCTCTTCGACAAGGCGGCGCTGGAGCGCGTCAACGCCCGTCGCGGTCTGGTCATCGGCGGCGGCGGACTCTTCATCCCGGACACCGCGCCGAACGGCAACAGCGCCTGGCAGTGGAACGTCCCCGACGAGAACCTGAACGCCATCGACGTACCGATCGTCGTGTACGCGGTCGGCTTCAACGCCTTCGACGGCCAGTCCTACCGCGCCGGGCGCTTCAACTCCTCGCTGCGCCAGCTGGTCGAGCGCAGCGCCTTCTTCGCGCTCCGCAACCACGGCTCGATCGAGAAGGTCCGCGCGCTGCTGCCGGCCTCGCTCCACGACAAGGTGCGCTTCCAGCCCTGCCCGACCACGGTCACCCGGCAGCTGGTCGACGGCTGGTCGGACCCGGCCCCCGGGCAGCGCGAGAACACCGTCATGATCAACGCCGCGTACGACCGGGCGGGCCTGCGCTTCGGCCACGACTACGCGCACTTCCTCGCCGAGATGGCGAAGGCGGTACGGGCGCTGGACCAGCACGCCGAGGTGCAGTGCGTGGCGCACTCGCTGGACGACGAGAAGATCGCGTTCGACCTGCGGCGCGAGCACGACGTCTCGCTGCCGGTCATCCCGATGTACGACTTCGACAACGACGCGATCAGGGACACCTACGCCCGTACGAAGCTGGTCATCGGTATGCGCGGCCACGCGGGAATGATCCCGTTCGGCTGCGGCACCCCGATCATCTCGCTGATCTCGCACCCGAAGATGGCGTACTTCCTCAGGGACATCGACCGCCCGGAGTGGGGCGTCTCGGTCCACGACAAGAACCTCGGCGCGGTGCTCACCGAGCGGGCGCTGGAGCTGCTGGACGACCACCCCGGGTCGGTGGCCGATGTGCACGGCAGGCAGCAGGAGCTGTGGAAGGTGACGCAGTCGAACGCGGCCGACCTGCGGGCGATCCTGGGGACCTGATCCGGGGGCCTGATCCTGGGGGCCTGATCCCCGGGGACGTCTCTCCACGCGAAGGGGCGGGCCGCTTCCGCGGCCCGCCCCTTCGCGCTGTCGTCTCTCTCGTCAGTAGTGGACCTGCGTGGGGAAGGTGGCCGTGGGGCTGAAGAGCGCGGCGTAGGCCTCCTCGTGGTGTCTGCGGTGCCGGCCGGCCCGGTTCGCCTCGCTGGTCTGGGAGGACGTCGGGGTCAGCATGCCGCTGTCGGCCAGCGCCTGTACGCGCAGCAGCAACGCCCGGACGTCCAGGCCCAGTTCACCGGCCACCGTCTGGAGGTCGAGACCGGACTGCCAGCTCCACAGCAGCACCGAGTCCATGCTCGACGACCAGACGACGGGGTTGTTCTCGGCCTCGGTCGCGTGGAGCACGGGGGAGGCCGCGTCGTGGTGGTGGGCCGTCTCCTGGAGCGGTGAGGCCTCCGCGCGCTGATGCGGCAGATGGACCTCCCCGGGGCCACCCGGAGACGTCTGGTGCTGGTGATACGCCCCCGATGCCTGACTCGCCTGAGGTGTCTGGGCCGACAGGGAAACGTGGGGCGACTGCTCGGTGAAAGGTTCCTCCACCGGCAGGGGCGGCGCCACCGGCTGGGTGCCCGGAGCCGCCGCGGAGGCCGACTGCGCCCGCGGGATCGGCTGGGTGCTGGCCTGCGGGTAGCGGTCGAGGAGCTCCTCGGCGACGCTGCGCGCGTTGGTCTTGCCGACGGTGCGCCGCGCCAGCCGTACCTCCCGCTCGTTCAGACCCATCAGATCCGCGACGGCACCGTCGTTGCCGACGGTGACGGCGAAGGCGGCGAGGGTACGGCTCCGCTCCGCCTGCGCCTCGTCCAGCACGGCCTGGGCCCGCCGCACCTGCTCGTCGCTGGCGCAGAAGGCCTCGGCCAGCACGCTGTTCCGATCCCAGAGTTCACGTGGTTCCACGTGGCTATCAACGCCGCCGGGGCGTAAGGGAATGCGACTTTCCGTCAATTACCGCCAAATGGACCATAACTTCACTATCGTCCGAAAGGCTGGCAGATGAACGGTTAGCAGATGAACGGGCCGGAGGCCGTCGCGGACAGGGGCTCAGGCGCGCAGCCTCAGCACCGCCCTGCGCAGCCGCCTCGCCCGGCGCACCACGCGCTGCGCCGCCGCGTTCTGCGGGATACGGACGAGCTGCGGACCGACCGCGCCCGGCAGCCCGAGCGTCGTCAGCCGGCGGCGCTTGAAGTACCGCAGCGTGTGCGGGTCCAGCCGGGCGGCCAGGAAACTCTCCGCCCCCGCCCGCAGCCCCGGGTGCATCTGCGGCTGCATCACGAAGCCGACCGCCGCGACCAGCTCCGAGGGCTCCGGCTCCGGCCGGTGCGTACCGTCGTCGTCCAGCGGCGGGACCAGCGCGTCCACGAGCGTGACCGGCACCCGGTTGCTGTTCTGGTACGGGGAGAGCCGGTCGAGCAGCATGTCCGTACCGACGCGGGCGACCGGGACGCCGTAGAACGCGGACGCCGTGAAGAGCGCCGTCGAGAAGCAGCCCACGACCAGCGCGGGCTTCAGCCGCTGGTAGAGGACCTCGGCGAGCACGGGGCTGTCCAGCACGGTCAGTTCGGCGTCGAGCTTCGCCGCCTCCTCCTCCAGCCGCCGGGACCAGATCGCCGGCGCGGTGGGGTGCGGCTTGAACACCACGTTCCGGTGGCCGAGTCCGACCACGCCCCGCAGCATCCGCAGGTGCAGCTCCTCCTCCTCGCGCTCGGTGATGATGCCGAGCGTGGAGAGGTACTGCCCGAGCAGCAGCGCGGGCGCCACGGCCGGGGTCTCGAAGTCCCGTGCGCTGTCGGCCAGTTGGTCCAGCACCCGGAGGAAGTCCGATGTCGGCACCGTCTCGGACGGCACGCCGAACTCGGTGAGCAGCAGGGGTACGAGACCGGGCACCAGATCCAGATGGAGCAGCCTGCGGATACGCGCGCCGACCTGGAGGTCGAGCCGGTTGCGGGTGGGCCCGTAGCTCATCAGCCCGTCCGCGTACACCTCGATCCGGGCGGCCGTGAAGATCTCCGCGAGCGTGAGCGCGGGGCTGACCTGGATCGATTCCAGGACCAGCTCCACCGTGTCGTCGCCGAGACCCCAGGCGAGCCGCAGATGGCGCTCCCAGATCGGCAGGTCGTCCTCGCGGGGGACCCAGCCGCCGGGGTGGAACGGCGCGATGGTCTCGTTCCACGACAGCACGTCGTCGAAGCGGTGGCGCAGCCGTCTGAAACCGGGCGTCTCATGGACGGCCGGGGTCAGCTCGGGCGTGCCGGCGTTGTTGCTCACGACCAGGACGGTCCGGTCGGCGGGGGCGAAGAGCCCGGCGTCGATGGCGGCGGTCAGCGTCGCGGCGCCGTACAGGGTGGAGGCGTAGAAGACCCGTGTCGTACGGGAGCGGGTGGCGGTGCCGGTGCGGGAGAAGGAGCTGGTCATCAGGCCGCCGCCTTCCCGTTCGCGCCCTGGCGCCTGCGCAGCCTGCGCAACTGGGTCGAGCGGTCCAGGTCCATCGAGTTCAGCGCTTCTTTCAGTACGTCCTGCGGCAGCCGCTTCATGGCGGCGGCACTCATGGTGCGCAGCTTGCGTGCCACGGCCGGTTCGAACCGGTCCTTCGCCGCCAGATGGTGGGAGATGATCGCCAGATAGGTCCGTACGGCCTTCAGCAGGAACCGCTCGCCCTCGGGGTCCGCCGCCGTCTCCTCGACGACCTGGTCGAAGGCGCGGATGAAGTCCAGCTGCCGTACGTCGCCGATCTGCGTGAGCGAGGAGGCGACGCCGCGTCGGTAGAAGAGCCCCAGCAGCCCCACGGCGGCGAAGGACTCGGCCTCCCGGTGCAGCCGCCAGATCCACGGCCGGTCCTCGGCGGTCCGCAGCCCGTCGGTGAAGTGCAGCAGCCCCCGGTCGGCGAGACGGCGGTGGTACACACCGGCCCAGGCGTACGCGTAGTCCACGGACGTCGTCTTGTCGGCGGGCAGGATCGTCTCGCGCGGCTTCAGGACCTCGCCGCGGGGGCCGACCGGCACGCGGTGCACGGTGCGGACCCGGCCGGTGAACTGGACATGGTCGGTGCGGACGAAGTCGCAGCCCAGGTCCTCGATGGCGGCGAGCAGCCGCTCGAAGTAGCCCGGCGCCACCCAGTCGTCGCCGTCGAGGTAGGTGATGTACTCGCCGCGCGCCGCTTCGAGACCGGTGTTGCGCGCGGTGGCCAGCCCGCCGTTCTTCTCGTGTCTCAGCAGGACCGCGCCGGGGAGATCTCGCTCCGCCCGCCGCAGGAGTTCGGGGGTCCCGTCGGTCGAGCAGTCGTCGACGAGGAGGAACTCGAAATCTTCCCGCTTGTTCGCCGAGAGGCTTCGAAGGGTTTCTGGGACGTATGTCTGCACGTTGTAGAACGGCACGACGACAGAGAGCTTGACCACCCGCGTGACGGTAGGCGGCACCACGTCCTTCGTTCCGACATCTACGGGTATGCGAGGTGAACGACGGATGGCGGGATCGTTAACCCACGCCGTTCCCGAGCCATTTCGCTCTCTGTCGACCCTCTGTTAACCCTTTATTGCTGTTCCGTTGGGCCGCCAAACGGAATGCCTTCCTAACGTCCAACACGTGCCATCACGTACCAGCAACGCGGTCCGGGTCGCTGTGCTCGCCGACTCCGACACCCGGTGGAAGTGGGGCGCGCTCACCGCGCGCCGCATCACACCCGAAGGCCGCGACATCGAGCTCAGTGGGTTTCTGCTGCGCGGACGAGCGACGCCCACTGCCCGTCAGCTGGAGGAGGTGGGGGCGGAGGCCGACGCACTGCGCGAGATGACCGGGACGGAGTTCCTGGACCTGCTGCGCGCGGAGTCGTACGACGTCGTCGTCCTCGCCCTCGTCGGTGGCGCCGTACAGGCGATGCTGCACGGGATATCCGCCCTCGGACTGCCCGGCCGTCCGGCGCTGGTCACCGGCTATGTGGGCGTCGTCTACGAGAAGCTGTCCGACGGACTCCTGCTGCGCCACGGCGCGGACATCGTCCTCGCCAACTCCCGTCACGACGCGCAGCGTTTCCGCGCCGTCTACGAGGGTGTCGGCGCCGGGTCCGACTCGGTGACCGAGGCCGCGCTGCCCTTCCTCGGCGGCGCCCGGTACACCCCCGAGGAGGGCCGTGACACGGTCGTCTTCGCGGCCCAGCCGTCCGTACCCCTGACCCGCACCGACCGGATGTACCTGCTGCGGCGGCTCGTCGAGCACGCGCGACTGCATCCGCGCCGCGAGGTCCTGCTCAAGCTGCGCAGCCGCGTGGGGGAGCAGACCACGCACGTCGAGGAGTACCCGTACCAGCGCCTCGCCGAGAAGCTGCCCGGCGGACTGCCGCCCAACTTCCGCCTGGTGTACGGGAACATGGGCGAGGTCCTCGACGGCACCGACCTGCTGGTCACCGTCTCCTCCACGGCGGCGCTGGAGTCCTTGCACCGCCGTATCCCCACCGCGATCCTCACCGACCTCGGGATCCGCGAACCGCTCGGCAACCACCACTTCATCGGCTCCGGCTGCCTCGCCTCCTGGGACCAGCTCGACGGCGGACAGCGGCCGAAGGCCGACCCCGTCTGGGCCGACCGGCAGGGCGTCGCCGCCGACGGCTCGTACGCCTCCGCCTTCGACCTGGCGCGCCAGCGCGTCGCGAAGCTGGTGGCCGACGCCGATCTGCCGCCGATCACCCCGTACTACACGGCGACCACCGCGCCCGGCTATCTGCCCGGCCTCCTCGCCCGCTACCACCTGGCGCCCGACGGCCTGCCGCTGACGGCCTCGAACCGTACGGCCGCCGCCGGCGCGACCGGCGTACGCCGCGTGGTCCGCGACACGGTGCGCGCCGCCGCCCGGGGCGCCTACCGCCACGGCGTCCAGCGCGTGGCCCCGGTGATCCGCCGGATGGGCGAGCTGTGACCGGGGACCCGCCGGGCCCCCGCGGCTTCCCCGCACCCCGCGTACGCCGCCGCCCCCTGCCGGCCGACGTACTCGCCGGTTACGGCTGGTCCGGCTGGACCACCGAGACCCCGAACGCCGCGTCGGACGAGCGCCCGACGGGCCGGCCGGACGCGGAGAACCAGCAGGACGCAGTGAATCAAGGAGAACCGTCCATGACCGTCCTCGCCGTGATCCCCGCCCGCGGTGGATCCAAGGGCGTCCCCGCCAAGAACCTCGCCCAGGTCGGCGGTGTGCCACTCGTCGTACGGGCCGTGCGCGCCTGCCGCGCCGCCCGGCTGGTGACCGACGTCGTCGTCTCCACGGACGACGCCGCGATCGCCGACGCCGCCCGCGCCGCCGGGGCCGAGGTCGTGCTGCGGCCGGCCGCCATCGCGGGCGACACCGCGACCAGCGAGGCCGCCGTCCTGCACGCCATGGACGCCTACGGCGCGATGCGCGGCGCCGCGCACCGGACCGAGGTGGTCCTGCTCGTGCAGTGCACCAGCCCCTTCATCACCCCGGGCGACCTCGACGGCGTCGTGTCCGCCGTCACCGAGAACGGCGCGGACAGCGCGCTGACCGTCGCCCCCACCCACGGCTTCATCTGGCGCGCCGAGAGCGACGGCTTCGGCGTCAACCACGACAAGTCGAACCGTCCGCGCAGGCAGGACCGCCCCCAGGAGTTCCTGGAGACCGGCGCCGCCTACGCGATGCGCGCCGAGGGTTTCCGCGAGGCGGGCCACCGCTTCTTCGGGCGCACCGAACTGGTGAGCACCGACCCCGAGCGGGTGCTGGAGATCGACGACCCGCACGACCTGGAGCGCGCCCGCGCCCTCGCGCCGCTCCTGGACACCCCCGCGCTCCCCGGCCGCGCAGACATCGACGCGGTCGTCCTGGACTTCGACGGCACCCAGACGGACGACCGGGTGCTCGTCGATTCGGAGGGCCGCGAGACCGTCGCCGTACACCGCGGTGACGGCCTCGGTATCGCCGCCCTCCGTCGCGCCGGCCTGGAACTGCTCATCCTCTCCACCGAGCAGAACCCGGTCGTCGCCGCACGCGCCCGCAAGCTGCGCGTGCCGGTGCTCCACGGCATCGACCGCAAGGACCTCGCACTGAAGCAGTGGTGCGACGAGCACGGAGTCACACCCGAGCGGGTGCTGTACGTCGGCAACGACGTCAACGATCTTCCGTGCTTCGCTCTCGCCGGCTGGCCGGTGGCCGTCGCGAGCGCACACGACGCCGTACGCGCGGCGGCGCGTGCCGTCACCACGACCCCCGGCGGCGCCGGCGCGATCCGTGAGATCGCCACCTGGCTCCTCGGACCCGGTCTGGACGTCAACACCCCCACCGCCCCCCATGGCACCACCGCCGACATCTCGACCAGTTAAGGAACTCATCGATGAGCACCAACTCCCGCCTGCGTACCCTCGGCACCCGTACCGCGGGTCCCGGCCGCCCCGTCTACGTGACCGGTGAGATCGGCATCAACCACAACGGTGACATCAACAACGCGCTCGCGCTGATCGACGTCGCCGCCGAAGCCGGCTGCGACGCGGTCAAGTTCCAGAAGCGCACCCCGGAGATCTGCACCCCGCGCGACCAGTGGGACATCGAGCGGGACACCCCCTGGGGCCGGATGACGTACATCGACTACCGCCACCGCGTCGAGTTCGGCGAGGAGGAGTACGCCACGATCGACGCGCACTGCAAGAAGCGCGGCATCGACTGGTTCGCCTCCCCGTGGGACACCGAGGCCGTCGCCTTCCTGGAGAAGTTCGACGTCCCCGCCCACAAGGTCGCCTCCGCGTCGCTCACCGACGACGAGCTGCTGCGCGCCCTGCGCGCCACCGGCCGTACGATCATCCTCTCCACGGGCATGTCGACGCCGAAGCAGATCCGTCACGCGGTCGAGGTGCTGGGCAGCGAGAACATCCTTCTCTGCCACGCCACTTCGACGTACCCGGCCAAGGCCGAGGAGCTGAACCTGCGGGTCATCAACACCCTCCAGTCCGAGTTCCCGAACGTGCCGATCGGCTACAGCGGCCACGAGACCGGTCTCCAGACCACGCTGGCCGCCGTCGCACTCGGCGCCGCGTTCGTCGAGCGTCACATCACCCTCGACCGCGCCATGTGGGGCTCCGACCAGGCCGCCTCCGTCGAGCCGCAGGGCCTCACCCGCCTCGTGCGCGACATCCGCACCATCGAGGCCTCCCTCGGTGACGGTGTCAAGAAGGTCTACGAGTCGGAGCTCGGCCCGATGAAGAAGCTCCGCCGGGTCGCCGGTGTCATCGCCGACTCCGCGGACGGCGCGAAGCCCGTGGCGGTCTGAGAGCCATGAGCCGGTCCTCCGGGGAGCGCACCGCGCCTCGCGCCATCGCATTCGTGGAGAGCCCGGTCCAACTCCTGAACGTGCTGGAGTGGGCGCGGGCGAGCGCGGCCGGTGAGGAACTCACCGTGATCGTCCTGTCGCCCACGGACCCCATGTCGCGCGGCCAGCTCAGGCGCATGGCCGAGCTGGCCCGCGACGCGGGTTTCACGGTGCGCTGGCAGGAGGCCCGCGGCGGCGCGAGCGCGCCGCTGCGGACGATACGGGAGCTGGCTCCGCTGCTGCGCAAGGCGGAGCGGATCGTGATCGGCGATCCGTTCTCCCGTTACGTACAGCTCCTGCTGACCCTCGTCAGCAGCAAGGAGCTGACCGTCGTGGACGACGGGACGGCGACGATGGAGTTCATCGCGCAGCTCGTGCACGGCGAACCGCTGGTGCGCTGGCACCGGCGGGGCGGCAGGCGCGGGCCGCGCGAGCTGGCGCTCGCGCCGGTCTCCGCCGTGGCGCGGCGTCGGCTCACGCCGTCGCGCACCCGGGCTGTCGAGGTCTTCACCTCGATGCCCGTGGAGGCACCGCCGAACATCACGGTGACGGCCAACACCTTCGAGTGGACCAAGGCGACCTTCGGGCCGCCGCGGATCTCCAAGGGCGCCGACATGGTCGGCACCTCGCTCGTCGAGACGGGTGTGGTCGATCTGGAGCAGTACGTGACGGCGGTCGGCTCGCTCGCCCGCACCCACGGCGCGACGCGGTACTTCGCGCACCGCAGGGAGAGCGTGGAGAAGCTGCACCGCCTCGCCACGGAGACGGGCCTGGAGATCGTCAGGCCCGATCTGCCGCTGGAGCTGATCGCACGGCGCGGCCCGATCGGGTCGACCGTGCTCAGCTTCCCGTCGACGGTCGTGCACACGCTGCCGCTCGCGCTCGCCGGTACGGGCGTGCGGGTGGCCGTGTGGGACATCGCACCGGAGTGGCTGAAGGACAACGCCTCGCCTCGCGCGCAGGGCTTCCTCTCCGGGGTGACGGGTACGGCCAAGGACGTACACAGGCTGCCGAGGCTGCCCGCCTCCGCGTGAGGTGGCGGGCAGCCGCAGCCGGTCCGCGCCGCTCGGCAGGGCCCCGGCCGGGGCCCGCGCGTCCGGCGTCTCACGGTGCGATATTCACCGGCCGTAACTTTCTGTCGCCGCTCCGCGACGGAGGCGCGAGCTTACCCATCCGGACATGCGGCTATTCGTTCGCCGCCCGGTTTTCTTACGCCTTTCCGGCTGAAGTTTTGTTGATCGTCGGGCAGTTGCCCCCTCGGGGGGCCTACCCTTCAACAGGTGAACCAGTTGATGTCCCGTGAGTCCCAAGCCGACCTGTCCGGTGAGCCCAGCGCGACCCCGCTGCCCGGCACGCTGTCCGAAAACCTGCGCACCGAGCTGATCGCGTTCCGCCGGGACATGCACATGCACCCCGAGCTCGGCAACCAGGAGTTCCGTACCACCGCCGCCCTCAAGCACCGCCTCGAGCGGGCCGGCCTCACGCCGCGGGTACTCACCACCGGCACCGGACTCTTCTGCGACATCGGCACCCGCGAAAGCGCCCCCGGCGCACGCCCCATGCTCGCCCTGCGCGCGGACATCGACGCACTGCCCATCCCGGACACCAAGGCCGGTGTCGCCTACCGCTCGACCGTGCCCGACCGCGCGCACGCCTGCGGCCACGACGTCCACACCACCGCCGTTCTCGGCGCCGGTCTGGTCCTGGCCGAACTCGACCGCCAGGGCCTGCTGCCCCAGCCGGTTCGGCTGATCTTCCAGCCCGCCGAGGAAGTCCTGCCCGGCGGAGCCCTCGACGCCATCGAGTCCGGTGTCCTGGAGGGCGTCGGACGGATCATCGCGGTCCACTGCGACCCGCGTGTGGACGTCGGGACCATCGGTCTGCGCACCGGCCCGATCACCTCCGCCTGCGACCGGCTGGAGATCGCCCTCGACGGCCCGGGCGGTCACACCGCCCGCCCGCATCTGACCACCGACCTGGTCACCGCCGCCGCGAAGGTCGCCACCGAGGTGCCCGCGCTGCTGGCCCGCCGCGTCGACGCCCGCTCCGGGCTCGCGCTCACCTGGGGCCGTATCGCCGCCGGCCACGCCTGCAACGTCATTCCGCAGCACGCCGAACTGTCCGGCACCGTCCGCTGCCTGGACCTGAAGTCCTGGCGCGAGGCGCCGGACCTGGTGCACGCCGCGATCGACGAGATCTCCGCGCTCTACCACGCCAAGTCACAGATCAACTACGTGCGCGGGGTGCCGCCGGTCGTCAACGACCTCGTGATGGCGGAGCTGCTGCGGGACGCCCAGACCGCGCGCCGCGGCCCGCAGTCGATCGAGGACACCGAACAGAGCCTCGGCGGCGAGGACTTCTCCTGGTATCTGGAGCAGGTCCCCGGCGCGATGGCGCGGCTCGGCGTACGGACACCGGGCGACACTTCCCGGCGCGATCTGCACCGAGGGGATTTCGACGCGGACGAACGGGCGATTCAGGTCGGTGTGGAGCTTTTCACCGCGGCCGCGCTCATCGACGGCGACCGTTCGTAACCGCGGGTGCCCCTTCTCGTAATCGGACGTCACACCTCCTGTTCGCGACGATCCGATAACAGCTTCCGTAGGGGGCTTTATCTGACATCTACGCGCGTTACGATCGCGGCGAAACCAGCGCCGGAAGAGGCGCTTAGGTCGCTTTGAAGGAGCCTCCCTTGCGCCGGATCACCAGGATCGCAACCGTGGGCGTCGCGTCCGCGGCGCTCGCGCTCACCGCCACCGCGTGTGGCAACACTTCTTCGTCGGACGCCGCATCCGACTCGAAGGAGAAAAGCGTCGCCATCGCGTACGACATCGGTGGCCGCGGTGACCAGTCCTTCAACGACGCCGCCTACGCGGGTCTGGTGAAGGCCGAGAAGGACCTCAAGGTCAAGGGCAACGACGCCGAGCCCTCCGACGGCGAGTCCGACGCCGACAAGGTCCAGCGCCTGACCGAGCTCGCCCGGGCCGGCAACGACCCGGTCATCGGTGTTGGTTTCGCCTACGCGCCCGCCGTCAAGAAGGTCGCCCCGAAGTTCCCGAAGACGACCTTCGGGATCATCGACGACGCCTCGGTGACGGGCAAGAACATAGCCAACCTCGTCTTCAACGAGGAGCAGGGCTCCTACCTCGCCGGCGTCGCGGCGGCCAAGGCCACCAAGACCAAGACGGTCGGCTTCATCGGCGGCGTCGAGACCCCGCTGATCAAGAAGTTCGAGGCGGGCTACCTCCAGGGTGTCGAGGACACCGACCCCTCGGTGAAGGTGCTCTCCCAGTACCTGACCCAGCCGCCGAACTTCGACGGCTTCTCCAAGCCCGACCTCGGCAAGGCCGCGGCCCAGGGCCAGCTCGACAAGAAGGCCGACGTCGTCTACGCGGCGGCCGGTCTGGCCGGTTCCGGCTCGATCGAGGCGGTCTCGGCGGCGGGCAAGTGGAACATCGGCGTCGACTCCGACCAGTACAAGCAGGCCGGTCTCGCCGCCTACAAGGACAGCATCCTGACCTCGGTCACCAAGGACATCTCCGACGCGGTGTTCAACCTGATCCAGTCCGTCCAGGACGGCAAGCCGCAGAACGGCGAGATCCGTTACGGCCTGGACAAGGACGGCGTCGGCCTCACCGACTCCAACCCGGCCTACGTCAAGCTGACCGAGGTCACTGCGGCCGTGGACAAGGCCAAGCAGGAGATCGTCGACGGCAAGATCACCGTCAAGACGGCTCCGTAGGACCGCGATTCCCGGCCACGCCGTACGAGAGGTACGGACGTCGTGAACGAACCGCGGGCCCGGAGCGACGCGAGCCGTCGCTCCGGGCCCGATCACGACGACCGGGTCTCCTCTCCGCAAGATCTACCCTCACGATTCGGCAGCGCTACGCGTGTAGACGCCCCTCCGGCGCGATAGCTTCACCCCCGCCCTGCCCTCCGCCCAGCCCCAGCTCCTTTCCGGCCAAGGAGAGTGCGTCATCAACGCGTCAAGCAGTCCCCCCGCCGTAGAACTGCACGGCATCACCAAGCGCTTCCCCGGCGTCGTCGCCAACCACGACATAGCCATCACCATCGGCAAGGGCACCGTGCACGCCCTTGTCGGTGAGAACGGTGCCGGCAAGTCGACCCTGATGAAGATCCTCTACGGCATGCAGAAGCCGGACGAGGGGACGATCACCGTCGACGGCACCCAGGTCGGCTTCAACAGCCCGGCCGACGCCATCGCGCGCGGCATCGGCATGGTGCACCAGCACTTCATGCTGGCCGACAACCTCACGGTCCTGGAGAACGTCGTCCTGGGCGCGGAGAAGCTGCACGGCATCGGGCAGGGGGCCCGTGACAAGATCGACGAGATCTCCGGCGCGTACGGTCTCGGCGTCCGTCCCGACGCCCTCGTCGAAGACCTCGGTGTGGCCGACCGCCAGCGCGTGGAGATCCTCAAGGTCCTCTACCGGGGCGCCCGCATCCTGATCCTCGACGAGCCCACCGCGGTCCTCGTCCCCCAGGAGGTCGACGCCCTCTTCGACAACCTGCGCGAGCTCAAGGCCGAGGGCCTCACCGTCATTTTCATCTCCCACAAGCTGGGCGAGGTGCTGTCCGTCGCCGACGACATCACCGTCATCCGGCGCGGTACGACCGTGGGCACGGCCGACCCCGCCGACACCACGACCAAGCAGCTCGCCGAGCTGATGGTCGGCACCGAACTCCCCTCGCCCGAGACCCGCGAGTCGACCGTCACCGACATACCCGTGCTCAAGGTCGCGGACCTGCGGCTCACGGCCACCGACAGCGACGGCGCCGTACGCGAGGTGCTCGCCGACATCGGCTTCACCATCCACCGCGGCGAGATCCTGGGCATCGCGGGCGTCGAGGGCAACGGGCAGACCGAGCTGATCGAGACGCTGATGGGCCTGCGCGACCCCGACGGCGGTGTGATCACCCTCGGGAGCGCCGACATCTCCCACGCGCCCACCCGGCAGCGCCGCGAGAGCGGCATCGGCTACATCCCCGAGGACCGGCACCGGCACGGGCTGCTGCTGGAGGCGCCCCTGTGGGAGAACCGTATTCTCGGCCATGTCACCGAGCCCCCCAACAGCCGGCGCGGACTCCTCGACCCCAAGGCCGCGCGGAGCGACACCAAGCGCATCGTGGTCGAGTACGACGTCCGCACCCCCGGCATCGACGTCACGGCCGCGTCCCTCTCCGGCGGCAACCAGCAGAAGCTGATCGTCGGCCGCGAGATGAGCCACCGGCCGAAGCTGCTGATCGCCGCCCATCCGACCCGCGGTGTGGACGTCGGCGCACAGGCCCAGATCTGGGACCAGATCAAGGCCGCGCGCCACGACGGGCTCGCGGTGCTGCTGATCTCCGCGGACCTGGACGAGCTGATCGGACTCTCCGACACCCTGCGCGTGATGTACCGCGGCAGGCTCGTCGCCGACGCGGACCCCGCGACCATCACCCCGGAGGAGCTCGGCACGGCCATGACCGGCGCCGCCGGCGGTCATCTCGACGCAGCCCCGGAGGACGAGGCCTGATGAAGAAGTTCGACAAGGACCGGCTGATCCTGGGCCTCGCCGGCCCGGTGCTCGCGCTGGTCGTCGCCATCGCCCTCACCACGGTGGTGCTGCTCGTCTCGGGCACCAACCCGTGGGAGCCGTACCGGATCATGTTCGAGTCGGCGAGCTACGTCGACGTACAGGTCCTGATCGTCAACCAGGCCGGTACGTACTACCTCGCCGCGCTCGCCGTCGCCGTCGGCTTCCGGATGAACCTCTTCAACATCGGGGTCGACGGCCAGTACCGTCTCGCCGCGATGATGGCGGCGCTCGTCGGTGCCAGCGTGAACCTGCCCGGACCGCTCCAGATCGCGCTCATCGTCGTCACCGCGATGCTCGTCGGGGCCTTCTGGTCCGGTATCGCGGGCATCCTCAAGACCACGCGCGGGGTGAGCGAGGTCGTCTCCACGATCATGCTCAACTCCATCGCGACCAGCCTCGTCGCCTGGCTGATCCTGCCGAAGAACTTCGGCGAGCAGCCCGCCGGCTCCAACAACCTGACGACCGGCGAGATCCCCGAGGCCGGCTGGTTCCCCGGGCTGAACATGGGCGCCGAGGCCGGTGAGATCTACGGGTTCACCTTCGTCGCCGCGCTCTGCGGTGTCATCTACTGGTTCGTCCTCGGCCGTACCCGCTTCGGCTTCGACCTGCGCGCCACCGGCGCCAGCGAGAGCGCCGCGCAGGCCTCCGGTGTGGACGCCAAGAAGATGGTCCTCACCTCGATGCTGATCTCCGGCGGCATAGCCGGCCTGGTCGGTATGCCGACGCTGCTCGGAGACACCCATACGTACAGCCTCGACTTCCCCACGGGCATCGGCTTCACCGGCATCACCATCGCGCTGCTGGGCCGCAACCACCCGCTGGGGATCGCGTTCAGCGCGCTGCTGATCGCCTTCCTCGACAAGTCGTCCGCCTCCCTCGACCAGTTCGGGTACGAGAAGGAGATCGCGACGATCATGCAGGGCCTGATCGTGATCTCGGTCGTGGTCAGCTACGAACTGGTCCGCCGGTACGGACTCCGGCGCCAGCAGCAGAAGGTCGGCGAGGAACTCGCGGCGGGCGGCGCGATCCCGACCGAGGCCGACCCGGGACCAGGGTCCGGCCCGGGCTCCGGCCCCGACCCCGCTTCCGCGACCGCTTCCCTTTCCGGTGACAAGAACGACAAGGGGGCTGCCCTGTGAGCACCAGCACCGTGACCGCGGCGAGCACGGCTCCCAAGAAGGGCGGCGGGCGGCGCAAGCTCAGCCTGCCCGTCATCCTGCTGATCATGGCCGGCGCCCTCGCCCTGGTCTCCCTGGTCCGCCTCATCAGCGGCGCGGACGACATCACCTCCGTAGGACAGGTGGCCGGCGCGCTCGAACTCGCCGTCCCCATCGGCCTCGCCGGACTCGGCGGCCTGTGGGCCGAGCGCGCGGGCGTCATCAACATCGGCCTCGAAGGAATGCTCGTCCTCGGCACCTGGTTCGGCGCCTGGGCCGGATTCCAGTGGGGCCCCTGGGTGGGCGTGCTGTTCGGCATACTCGGCGGGGCGCTCGGCGGGCTGCTGCACGCGATCGTGACCGTCACCTTCGGCGTGAACCACATCGTCTCCGGTGTGGCCATCAACATCCTCGCCGTCGGCGTGACCCGCTACCTCTCCAACTTCACCTTCGCCAACGAGCCCGGCGGCTCCTCCAAGCAGTCCCCACGGATCGACTCGATCACCGAGATCACCGTCCCGGGACTCTCCGACGGGCTCGTCGATCTCCAGCAGAGACACTGGTTCCTGATCTCGGACCTGGCCGGAGTGCTCGGCGGTCTGGTGACGGGCCTGTCCCTGCTGACGATCGTCGCCCTGCTGCTGATCCCGGGCACCTGGTGGATCCTGTGGCGTACGTCCTTCGGGCTGCGGCTGCGCTCCTGCGGTGAGAACCCGATCGCCGCCGAGACGCTCGGCGTCAACGTCTACAAGTACAAGTACATCGCCGTCACCGTCTCCGGCGGCCTCGCCGGACTCGGCGGTGCCTTCCTGGCCATCGTCGCCACCGGCATCTACCAGGAGAACCAGACCGGCGGCCGCGGTTACATCGGTCTCGCCGCGATGATCTTCGGCAACTGGATGCCGGGCGGTATGGCCCTGGGCGCCGGACTGTTCGGCTTCACCGACAGCCTCAAGCTGCGCGGCGGCGCCGAGAACGTGCACGCCATGCTGCTCCTGCTGGCGATCCTGCTGGTGCTCGTCGTGGGCTGGCAGCTCTACAGGCGCCGCTACGTCCCGGCCATGATCTCCGCGGCCGTCTCCGCGCTGCTGTTCCTCTGGTACGCCCTGACGGACCAGGTCCCGAGCCAGTTCGTGGACGCCGCGCCGTACGTGACCACCCTCCTCGTCCTCGCGTTGTCAGCGCAGCGGCTGCGGATGCCCAAGGCCGACGGCATGACCTATCGAAGAGGCCAAGGCACATGACAGACACCGGCGCGGGTGGCGGCAGAGGCGGATCGATCGACTGGGGGGCCCTGCGCGAGGCGGCCCGGGACGCCATGTCCCGTGCCTACGCGCCGTACTCGGGCTTCCCGGTCGGCGCCGCCGCCCGCGTGGACGACGGCAGGACCGTCACCGGCTGCAACGTCGAGAACGCCTCGTACGGCCTCGGCCTCTGCGCCGAGTGCGGGCTCGTCTCCCACCTCCACGCCACGGGCGGCGGCCGGCTCACCCACTTCACCTGTGTGGACGGCGCGGGCGAACCGCTCGTGCCGTGCGGCCGGTGCCGTCAGCTGCTCTCCGAATTCGGCGGCCCCGGCCTGCTGCTGGACACCCCGGCCGGAATCCTCCCGCTCTCCGAGATGCTGCCCCAGGCCTTCGGCCGGCAGCACCTCGCGTAAGACCACTCGCACCCGCGCTAAGGACACCCATGGACGCCATCTCCGTCATCCGTACCAAGCGGGACCGGGGCGAGCTGAGCCCCGAGCAGATCGAGTGGGTCATCGACGCCTACACGCGCGGTGAGGTGGCCGACGAGCAGATGTCGGCCCTCGCCATGGCGATCCTGCTGAACGGTATGAACCGCACGGAGATCGCCCACTGGACCGCCGCGATGATCGCCTCCGGCGAGCGCATGGACTTCTCCTCGCTCTCCCGGCCCACCGCCGACAAGCACTCGACGGGAGGCGTCGGCGACAAGATCACGCTGCCGCTCGCCCCGCTCGTGGCCGCCTGCGGAGCGGCCGTTCCCCAGCTCAGCGGACGGGGCCTCGGCCACACCGGCGGCACCCTCGACAAGCTGGAGTCCATCCCCGGCTGGCGCGCGGGTGTCTCCAACGCCCGGATGCTGGAGGTGCTGGACTCCGTCGGCGCCGTGATCTGCGCCGCCGGTGACGGTCTGGCCCCGGCCGACAAGAAGCTGTACGCGCTGCGCGATGTCACCGGCACCGTGGAGGCGATCCCGCTCATCGCCTCCTCGATCATGTCCAAGAAGATCGCCGAGGGCACCGGCTCACTCGTCCTGGACGTCAAGGTCGGCTCCGGCGCGTTCATGAAGACGGCCGAGGACGCGCGCGAGCTGGCCGCGACCATGGTCGGTCTCGGCACCGACCACGGCGTACGGACCGTGGCGCTGCTCACCGACATGGCGACCCCGCTCGGCCGCACCGCGGGCAACGCCCTGGAGGTACGCGAGTCGGTCGAGGTCCTCGCGGGCGGCGGCCCGGCCGATGTGGTCGAGCTGACGCTGGCGCTGGCCCGCGAGATGCTCGACGCCGCCGGCCTGCGGGACACCGACCCGGCCAAGGCGCTGGCCGACGGCTCCGCGATGGACGTCTGGCGCCGGATGATCGCGGCCCAGGGCGGCGACCCGGACGCGGCCCTCCCGGTGGCCCGTGAGCGCCAGGTGCTCACCGCGCCGTCGTCCGGGGTGCTGACCCGGCTCGACGCGTACGACATCGGCGTCGCCGCCTGGCGCTTGGGCGCGGGCCGGGCCCGTAAGGAGGACGCGGTCCAGGCGGGCGCGGGCGTGGAGCTGCACGCCAAGCCCGGCGACACCGTGACGGCCGGGCAGCCGCTGCTCACGCTGCACACCGACACGCCCTCGAAGTTCGACTACGCCCTCGAATCACTCACGGCGGCCTACGACATCGCTCCGGCCGGCACCGCGTTCACCGCGGCGCCGATCGTGCTCGACCGCATCGCCTGACGCGACCGCGCCGGGTCCGTACGGTGCTGGCCCCGCTCCGTACGGACCGTGTCCGGCGTGCTGCGATGAGTTCCGGCCCGGGCGCCGGTCTCATTGGGCGTGGAAGCCACCAGCACGATCCTCCTCGCCCTGCGCGGACCGATCACCGCGGCCGATGTCCCGGGCCTCTGCGACCAGTTGGCCGCGCGGCTCAGGGACAGCGACGCCACCGACGCGGTCTGCGACGTCGGCGCCCTCGGCCGTCCGACCGTGGCCACCGTGAACGCGCTGGCCCGACTGCAACTCGTCGCCGGCAGACACGGCTGCCGGATCCGGCTGCGGGGCGCGGGACCCGAACTGCTCCTGCTGCTGGAGCTCGTCGGCCTGACGGACATCGTCCGGTCCGACGAGCCCCGCGGCGGTTCGGTGGAGACGGGCCCGGATCCCCCCGGCCGTCCTAACTGCCTTCCTCGGCCCGAGCCTGGGCCCGTACCTGTCGCTCGTCCTTCTCCAGGCGCGCCGGGAGATCGAAGAGCGGGAACCAGCGCTCGGTGTCCAGGAACGAGTTGATCCCCGTGATCCTGCCCTCGCTGATCTCGATGACCATGAGCGCCCACGGGGTGTACCCGTCGCCGTCCGGGCTCGGGTGGTAGTGCGCGAACGCGGGTGTGCCGTTGGCGACCGTCGGCACCAGACGGGAGCCGCGGCAGACCTCGCCGACACCGAGCATCCAGCCGACGATGTTCTCGTGCCCGCGCAGCCACAGGTCGTACGGGGGCATGGAGAGCGTCGCGTCCTCATGGAGGAGCGCGGTCAGCGCCTTCATGTCATAGCCCTCGAACGCGGCCACATACCGCTCCAGGAGCTCCTTCTGCTCCTCGTCGAGCGGGTCCGACGCGTCGGTGGCGGCCGGTTCGGACTCGGCGATCGTCGCGCGGGCCCGCTGGAGCGCGCTGTTGACCGAGGCGACCGTCGTCCCCAGCAGCTCGGCGACCTCGCTCGCCTTCCACGCCAGCACCTCGCGCAGGATCAGCACGGCCCGCTGCTTGGGCGGCAGATGCTGGAGCGCGGCGACGAAGGCGAGCCGGATCGTCTCCCGCTCGACCGCGGTCTCGGCGGGGTCGACCACGGAGGGCAGCACCCGGCCGTCGGGGACCGGCTCCAGCCAGGTGACCTCCGGACGTGCGTTCAGCTTCGCCTGGGACACCGGGGTCGCCTCCGAGAGATCCATGGGCCGGGCCCGTCGATTGCCCGCGTGCAGCATGTCGAGGCAGACGTTCGTCGCGATGCGGTAGAGCCACGAGCGCAGCGACGAGCGGCCCTCGAACTTCTCGAAACTCCGCCAGGCACGCACCATTGTGTCCTGCACGGCGTCCTCGGCCTCGAAGGCGGAACCCAGCATCCGGTAGCAGTACCCGGTCAGCTCGGTCCGGTGCTTCTCCAGCCGGGCATCAAGGTCCTCGGTCGTAGCCAGATCACTCATCGGTCACCCCAGTCGCCCCCTTTGGATCCAGTTCACCGGAAGCTACCGCAGCCCACTGACAATCGCCCCGCTACGGAGAAAACTGCCTGGTCCGGCCCATGGTGTGCAGCCCCGTTCGAGGGTGCCCGGAGCCCCGCGGCCGGATTCCCGGCGGCGCGCCCCCGGCGGGCCGACCCCGTGCGTGCTCCCGGTGGGGGCGCTCCCCGGGGGCCTTCTAGCGGCCCGCTGCCACCGCGAGGGCCCGCCGCTCCGTACGGGCCGCGTGCGTCCCGTACAGCGTCACCGAGACCACACCGAGCACCGCGAGCAGCCCGAGCGCGACCGTCGCCCCCCAGCCGCCCGCGTGGAACGCCACCGCGCCCAGCGTGCCGCCGGCGCTGCTGCCCACGTAGTACGCGCTCTGGTAGAGCGCCGACGCCTGCGCGCGGCCGGTCCTCGCCGTCCGGCTCACGGCCGACGAGGCGACGGCGTGACCGGCGAAGAAGCCCGCCGTGATCAGGACGAGACCGAGCAGTACGGCGCCGAGCGAGTCGGCCAGCGACAGCAGCAGACCCGCCGCCGTCGTGCCGACCGCCAGATACAGCGCGCCGCGCCGCCCCAGCCGGCCCACCAGCCTCCCGGCCGCGGCCGACGAGAGCGTACCGACGAGATAGACCAGGAAGATCGAACCGATCACGCCCTGCGGGAGGTTGAACGGCGCCTCCACCAGCCGGAATCCGATCGCCGTGTAGACCGCGCCGAACACGGTCATGAAGAGCGCGCCGATCGCGTACAGCCTGCGCAGCAGCGGATCGGACAGATGGCGTCCGACGGTCTTCGCCAGCGCGAGCGGGTTGAGCGTCGCCGGGGTGAAGTTGCGGGCCTTCGGCAGCAGTACGCGGAAGAGCACCGCGCACACCAGGGCGATCAGCCCGACGGCCGCCAGCGCGGCCCGCCAGCCCCACAGCTGGCTGACCCAGCCGGCCACGATCCGGCCGCTCATACCGCCGATGCTGTTGCCCGCGACGAAGAGCCCGACCGCGCCGACCAGCGCCTTTGGCCGTACCTCCTCCGCCAGATACGCCATCGCCGACGCGGGCAGCCCGGCCAGCGCCGCGCCCTGGACCGCGCGCAGCGCGATCAGCCACTCCAGGCTCGGCGCGAACGGCACGAGCAGTCCGACGGCCACCGCGACCGTCAGCGAGAGCGTCATCAGGGTGCGTCGGCCGAAGCGCTCGGACAGCGCGCTGAGCGGCAGTACGAAGAGCGCGAGCGCGCCCGTCGCGGCCGAGACCGTCCAACTGGCCTGGGCGGCCGTCGCGTCGAGGCCGGCGGAGATGGCGGGCAGCAGCGCCTGCGTGGAGTAGAGCAGCGCGAAGGCGGCGACCCCGGCGGCGAAGAGGGCGAAGCTCATCCGGCGGTAGCCGGGCCGGCCGGGGGTGAGGGGCTCGGAGGCCGGAGGGTCGGTGGGCGCGGAGGCGAGGGCACCCGTACGGACGGGCGCCTCTGTACTGAGGTCGGGCATACGACGAACGTACGGAGGCGGATCTCATGCGTCCAATGCATGGAATCGCCATAATCGTTCCCATGGCGCATCAACGCAGGCCCGGGCCCCGGCTGTCATCAAGCGGTTACGAGGAAGACATCGCACCGTCGACCCCGACGGCCACCCCGCCCTCCTCCGCGCCGCCCACCGCCGATCTGGACCCCGGGTCCTGGCCGGCGCTGCTGGCGCCCCGGCTGGCCCAGTTCGCGGGCGTCGCGCGCCACGAGCACGTGACCCGGGCCGCGCACGAGATGAACGTCCCGCAGTCCACGCTCTCGCGGGCGATGGTCCGCCTCGAACAGGACCTGGGAGTCGCCCTGTTCGCCCGCAAGGGCCGCACCGTCTCGCTCACCCCGGCCGGTCGCGCCTTCCTCACCTCCGTGGAGGGCGCGCTCGCCGAGGTGGAGCGGGCGGCCGAATCCGTACGGGCCGACGCCGACCCCGCGTCGGGCAAGGTCGCCTTCGGCTTCCTGCACACGATGGGCTCCGAGACCGTCCCCGAGCTGATCCGCGCCTTCCGCGCCGACCACCCCCGCGTCCGCTTCCAGCTCGTGCAGAACTACGGCGAGGCGATGCTGGAGGGCCTGCGCGCCGGCGAGCTGGATCTCTGCCTCACCTCCCCGATCCCCGAGGCCCCCGACCTGGTCGCCCGCCGCCTCGACGAACAGCGGCTGCGGCTCGTCGTCCCCGACGACCACCGTCTGGCCGGCCGCCGACGCGTCCGTCTCGCCGAGGCGTCCGACGAGACGTTCGTGACCCTCGAACCGGGTTACGGGCTGCGCCGTATCACCGACGACCTCTGCGAGGCCGCCGGGTTCCGCCCCCGCGTCGCCTTCGAGGGCGAGGAGGCCGAGACCCTGCGCGGACTGGTCGCGGCGGGACTCGGCGTCGCGCTGCTGCCGCCCCCGGCGGTGGCGCGCCCCGGGGTCGTGGAGCTGACGGTCACCGCGCCCCGCGCGGTGCGCGAGGTCGGCGTGGCCTGGCTCGACGGCCACCCCGACACCCCGCCGGTGGCCGCCTTCAAGCGCTTCCTGCTCTCGCGACGGGGCCATCTGCTGCCCGACTGACGCCCGTCGGTCCGCCGGCCGCCCAACGGCCCGCATGCGCCCGCCCTACGGCCGCAGCGACCGCCCGAAGCCCGCCGCGAGCGGCATCCGCAGACCCAGCGGCGGCGGCGCGGCCAGCGCGTCGGCCACCGGACGGGAGTACGTCCGCGTGAGCAGCGCCCCGAGGACGAAGTCCGTGGCCAGCGCGAGGACTTCACCGTGGTGCTGACGCAGCGCGTGCCCGTCCGAATGGACCTCGAAGCGGCAGGTGTGCCGGTTGGCCTTCCTGGCCCGCTCCGCCAGCCGGTAGGACAGCTCGGGGTCGCTGCGCTCGTCGTTGGTGCCGTGCACGATCAGCACCTGCCGGCCCGCGAGCTGGGTCACCGGCTCGGGCTCGTCGCCCGCCGTCCGGTCCGGCAGCCAGGGCGCCATCGCCAGCACCGAGCTGACGGCCGGATGCCCGGCGGCGTGCAGGGCGGCCCGTGCGCCCATGCCGTGCCCGGCCAGACAGACCGGTACGTCGCCGTAGCGGCGCCCGACCTCCTCCGCCGCCCACCCGGCGTCGGCCGAGAGCTGGGCGTCGGCGCCGTTCCAGCCGCGTGAGCGGTAGCGGACCATATGGACGATCAGCCCCTCGTGCGCGCCCGCGCGGGCCAGCCTCCGTGCCAGCGGCAGCATCGAGACGTGGGCGACGGCCGAGGGCCCACGCGCGGAGACGAGTTCGCCCGGCGGCAGTACGAGAACCACCCCGCCGACCTCAGGTGGCGCGGTCGGCGCGGAGATCGCCCGCCCCAGCCGTGCCTGTGACTGCGTACGACGCCCGCGGATGCCTGCGCCGCGCCCCGGCGTGCGCCCGCCGGGGCCGGGAACCTCGTGCTGTCCCATAGCAGAACAGTCTCAGAAGGTGAGGTGTACGGCACCCGTACGCACGGTCACTGTTGGGTATCGGCAAGGGGTCTTCTACGCGCGTAGGCGATAGGCTGCGCAGATGACGAGCCAGACCTACCGACCGCTCACGGGTGACCAGATCCGCCGCGCCCCCAAGGTGCTCCTCCACGACCATCTCGACGGAGGCCTGCGCCCGGGCACGATCGTCGAACTGGCCGGTGAGACGGGCTACGAGGGCCTTCCGGAGACGGAGCCCGACAAGCTCGGCCTCTGGTTCCGCGAGGCCGCCGACTCCGGCTCGCTGGAGCGGTATCTGGAGACGTTCGCGCACACCTGCGCCGTCATGCAGACCCGCGACGCGCTCGTCCGCGTCGCCGCCGAGTGCGCCGAGGACCTCGCGCGCGACGGCGTGGTCTACGCCGAGGTGCGTTACGCCCCCGAGCAGCACCTGGAGGGCGGCCTCAGCCTCGAAGAGGTCGTGGAGGCCGTGAACGAGGGCTTCAAGGAGGGTGAGCGCCGTGCCCGCGAGGACGGCCGCCGTATCCGCGTCGGCGCCCTGCTGACCGCGATGCGGCACGCGGCCCGCGCCCTGGAGATCGCCGAACTGGCCAACCGCTACCGGGACTCGGGCGTCGTCGGCTTCGACATCGCGGGCGCGGAGGCGGGCTTCCCGCCCACCCGGCACCTGGACGCCTTCGAGTTCCTCAAGCGCGAGAACAACCACTTCACCATCCACGCGGGCGAGGCCTTCGGCCTCCCGTCGATCTGGCAGGCCCTCCAGTGGTGCGGCGCCGACCGGCTCGGCCACGGCGTGCGCATCATCGACGACATCGAGGTCGCCGACGACGGCTCGGTGAGACTCGGGCGGCTGGCCTCCTACGTACGCGACAAGCGCGTCCCGCTGGAGCTCTGCCCGAGCTCCAACCTCCAGACCGGCGCCGCCGCGTCGATCGCCGAACACCCCATCGGTCTGCTGCGCGAACTGCATTTCCGGGCGACCGTGAACACCGACAACCGGCTCATGAGCGGGACGAGCATGAGCCGTGAATTCGAGCTGCTGGTCGAGGCGTTCGACTACACGCTCGACGACATGCAGTGGTTCTCGGTCAATGCGATGAAATCAGCATTCATTCCTTTCGATGAACGACTGGCCATGATCAACGAGGTGATCAAGCCCGGGTACGCCGAATTGAAATCCGAATGGCTGTTCACGCAAACCGCCACGACCAGCGATTCTCCCGTCCGATCCGACTGATCGCCGGAGCGGCGAATCGGACCGGGACACGAAATCCGGTTCGCCGCCGGGTGTTTGCGGCGCGTGCGCGGCGATGGCTAACTTGCGGAGCCGCTCATATTCCCCATTCCCCAAGGGACGACATCTCCATGAAGCAGTCCGCTGCCAAGACACTCGGCGTCGCCGCCCTCGGCGCCGCCTTCGCCGCCACCGCCGCCGGTAGCGCGTCCGCCGCCGCGCCCGCCGCCCCCGACGCCGGTGCCGCTCTGGACAGCGTCACCAAGAACCTGCCGGCGGAGACCCTCACCAGCGGTCTCCCCGACGGCACCACCGAGGGTCTGACCGCGGCCCGCAGCGCGCTCGGCAGCGGCCTCGGTACGGTCCAGCAGACCGCTCCCACGGCTCTCTCCGCCCTCACCGCCGCCGGCCCCCTCGCGGGCCTGCTGGGCGGGCTCCCGGTCGGCACGCTGCCCCTCGGCTAGGACAAGGGCCGTACACAGGAAGGCGGGGCCTCACCCGGTCGTTCCGGGTGAAGCCCCGCCTTTCGTCCGTGCGAGCGCTCTACCAGGCGGTGTCGGACGCGGTCTTCCGGCTCGGCAGGAACACCCAGAGCGCCAGATAGACCAGGAACTGCGGGCCGGGCAGCAGACACGAGGCCAGGAAGATCACACGCATGGTGTTCGCGGAGGTGCCGAAGCGCCGTGCCAGCGCCGCGCACACTCCACCGATCATTCGACCCTCTCGGGGGCGGGCAATCGCAGACATGATGGGCTCCTTCGCGAGTCCGTGGAGGGAGCTCCGTATGTGCTCCCGATGACTCAATGGTGGCCTCGGAGCACCGGACAAAGCGTCGCTCTACGGGGCGATGCCGACCCTGGTAATCGTCGGGGGCGTCCCCTGAGGAGCCTCCGCCACCGCCTCACCCTTGGGTACTACGCGCGCGTTCCGCCGGGGACGCTCCGGCGCGGGCCCGCGTCCACCCCCGCGTATGCGCCGCAGCCTAGCGCGTCCGGCGGGCACGACCAGCAGATGGGCCAGCCCGACCCCGACCGTGTTGAGCAGCAGCGAGTCCACGTCGACGACCTGCCCCGGGATACCGGTCTGGAGCAGTTCGATCCCCAGCGAGAGGAAGGCCCCCGCGGCCATCGTGCGGGCCAGCGACGCCAGCGGCGAGACGGCGAGTCTGCCCCCCACCATCGGGAGGAGGACCCCGAGGGGCGCCAGCAGGAGCAGCGCCTCACCGATCCGCCGGATCGCCTGGGGCGCCCCGAGCGCGAGATCGGCTTTGATGCCCGCCAGTGGCTGGAGGTTCGCCGCGGTCACCCACACCACGTCCAGCGGGCGCAACGTCAGCCACGCGACGAGCAGCAGATGCGCGACGAGGAGGATGACCCCCGCCACGCGGAAGCGGAAAGCGGCACTGCCGCTCTGACCTTGGCGCTGCACGAACGACAAGACGCGGCCACCGACGGGAACGGTTCCGGCGAGTTCCAAAAGGAGGGCCACGTGAGACGGGTGTCACCCCCAGGACCCCGGCGGGCTCCGTACGTCTCCGGCGCCGGCGCCGGAGCCCCCGCCTCCTCAGGAAGCGGACGGAAGCGGCCCCGTCGTCGGCACGGCCAGGTCGGGGCTGCGCTTGGTCTCGTCGTCGCACCGGTAGCCGCGCGCTCCGTACTCCCCGGGGCCGCCCAGCACCACCGAACCGTCCGTCGCCGCGCCCTCGACGAGCGTGCACACGATCTGCGCCAGCGCGGCCGTCGGCAGGTCCTCGGGCTGGCGGTTCAGCCGCAGTGTGCCGAGCGGGTCGCCCGCCCGCGCCTCGGAGAGGCTCAGCGGCCCCCGTACGTACGTCGAGAAGCCCGCCTCCTGCTCCGTGGACGACGGCTGCTCCTCCAACTCGTCCACCAGCGCCTGGGCCACCTGCAGACGGTCACCGAGCTTCTTGTCCGGAGGCAGGGCCGCCGTGCGCTCCACCGCCACCAGCCCGGACCCGCACACCAGATAGACCCTGACGGCGGCCCCCGGCTGCGCCTGGGTGGTCAGATTGCCCTCGGAGACCTCGCACGGCACCCGTGAGGGCGCGGCGCCCGCGTCCACCGGCACCGTGGTCGTCCTGATGCCGCAGCCGCTCAGGGCGCCCGCCAGCGCGAGCGTTCCCGCGAGTACGGCGAGGACCCGGCCGGCCGGTGTTCTCGACCTCACTGCGTCTCGCCTCCCTCTGGCCCCGCGCCGCCGTGCCCGTCCTCGTCGTCGATCTCCTCCGAGTCGTCGCGCGGCAGCGTCAGCACGAACACGGCCCCGCCGTCGGGGGCGTTGGCGGCGGTGATGTCGCCTCCGTGGATGTGCGCGTTCTCCATCGCGATGGAGAGCCCCAGGCCGCTGCCCTCCGACCTCGGCCGTGACGCGCTGGCCTTGTAGAAGCGGTCGAACACGTGCGGCAGTACGTCCTCCGGGATGCCCGGCCCGTTGTCGCGTACCTCGATGACCAGCTCGCGGCCGACGGCGCGCACCGAGACCCGTACCGGCGAACCGCCGTGCTTGAGCGCGTTGCCGATCAGATTCGCCAGGATCACATCGAGCCTGCGCGGATCGAGACGGACCATCATGCCGCGCTCGGCGTCCAGCTCCACCGCGTCCAGCCAGGCACGCGCGTCGATGCAGGCGGTGACCTGGTCGGCGACGTCGACGTCGTCGAGGACCAGCCGGGCGGTGCCCGCGTCGAAGCGGGTCACCTCCATCAGGTTCTCCACGAGGTCGTTGAGCCTGCGGGTCTCGCTCACCACCAGCGTCACGGCGGGCGCGATCATGGGGTCGAGCGTGTCCGCCTCGTCCTCCAGCACCTCGGTCACCGCCGTCAGGGCGGTCAGTGGGGTGCGCAGCTCGTGCGACATGTCGGCGACGAAGCGCCGGCTCGACTCCTCACGCGCGCTCATGTCGTCGATCTTCTTCTGGAGGGAGGCGGCCGCGTTGTTGAACGTCCGCGACAGATCGGCCAGTTCGTCCGTCCCCGACACCCGCAGCCGGGTGTCGAGCTTGCCCTCGCCGAGCTGCCGCGCCGCGTCGCCGAGGCGCTGCACCGGCTTGAGCACGGTCGTGGCCGCCGCCTGCGCCAGCAGCGCGGACCCGACGAGCGCGAGGCCCGTCGCGATCGCCAGCGACCACGCCAGCGCGTTGAGGTCCTCCCGTTCCTGTTCGAGCGAGAGGAACACGTAGCCGGTCGGTCCGCCGCCGACGATCCGGGTGCCGCCGACCAGATACGGCGTCTGTCCGCGCTGGGTGCGCTGCCAGAAGATGTGGTACGGCGAGGTGTTGCCCGACGTCACCTCCTGCCGGTCGTTCACCGCCGTCTGCAACGACTTCGGCACGTCGTCCAGGGTGAACGCGTCCTGGTCGGAGACCCCGGCCACCGGCTTCTTCTCGGCGCGCTCACCGATCAGCAGCACACTGAACCCGGCGCTGCTCTTGGCCATCTGCTGGGCCGTGTACTCGAGTTCGGGCTGCGTCGGCCGCAGCGGGAGCTGCGCGGCCTTGTCCCGCATCTCCTGCTTGAACTCCTTGAGCGCGGCCGTCTGCGTACGGGAGAGCACCGACTCGCGGTTGAGCCAGTACGCGATCCCGGACGCCGAGACGGCGGCGGTCAGCGCGACGGCCCCGAAGACGACGACCAGCCGCAGCCGCAGGCTCGTCCAGCGCAGCCCGGCGAGGAAGGCCCTCTTGCGCGTACTCCGCCCGGCCGTTCCGTCCGCCGCTTCCCCCTGCGTTCCGTCTGCTATGTCCGTTCGGTCCGATCCGTCCATGCTGTCCGACGATCTGGTGGGCGCGGGTTCCTGGCCGCTCACGAAGGCGCGTCCAGCCGGTAGCCCACGCCTCGTACGGTACGGATCAGCGTCGGTGACGAGGGCACGTCCTCGACCTTGGCGCGCAGTCGCTGCACACAGGCGTCGACCAGCCGCGAGTCGCCGAGATAGTCGTGCTCCCACACCAGCCGCAGCAACTGCTGCCGGGACAGGGCCTGGCCGGGCCGCCGGCTCAGCTCCAGCAGCAGCCGCAGCTCGGTCGGCGTGAGCTGGAGATCGTCGCCGTTCTTCGTCACCGTCATCGCGGAACGGTCGATGACCAGGCTGCCGAAGGTCGCGGAATCGGTCGACTCCCGCTCCCCGCGCCGCAGGACGGCACGGATACGGGCGTCGAGCACCCGGCCCTGCACGGGCTTGACCACATAGTCGTCCGCGCCGGATTCGAGTCCGACGACCACATCGATGTCGTCACTGCGCGCGGTCAGCAGGATGATCGGCAGCTGGTCGGTCCGCCTGATCCGACGGCACACCTCGAAACCGTCGATACCGGGCAGCATCACATCCAGAACGATCAGGTCTGGCCGCTGTTCTCGCAGCAGATTCAGGCCGTCCTCTCCCGTCGCCGCAGTGGCCACTCGGTGGCCCTGGCGTGACAACGAGAGTTCGAGGGCCGTGCGGATGGCGTCGTCGTCCTCGATCAGCAACAGGAAAGGCACAGAGGTCATTCTGGCCCATGGGGGGACCACAGTTCGACAGTCGGAGCGCTCCCACAGTTCCGCCACATCACCCGCCAAGATCCAGAACCCCTGTGACAGGCCTGTGACAGTCGGCGGACAGGCCCGAGAAACTGGCCCGGCAATCTCTTTGGCAGACGGAAACAGACAGACTCCACGCCGACGGGGGGCGCGAGATGAACTCACTGCACAGCACGGTCTCAAGCGCAGTAATCACGCGTCTCCACGACGTCGCACGGAGCACCGAGAAGTCCGGCGCCGTGAACGGGCGGGGGTGCGTTCGCGGCGCCGGGCGTCAGCACAGGCCGCCGTACATCGCGGTGGTCGACGCGGCGCGGAAGTCCACGGGGGACGACGCCAAGGGCCGGGGGAACGAGGGCGCGGCGTACGGAGAGGCCACGGGGGAGCGCTCCGCGCGGACGGAGGCGACGGACGCCGAGACGGCGTTCACCGCCTACGTCCAGGAGCGCCGGGCCTCTCTGTACGCCACCGCGTACCACCTGACCGGCGACCGCTTCGAGGCCGAGGACCTGCTCCAGAGCGCGCTCTTCTCCACCTACCGCGCCTGGGACCGGATCAGCGACAAGGCGGCCGTCGGCGGCTATCTCCGCCGCACGATGACCAACCTGCACATCAGCGCGTGGCGCAGGCGCAAGCTCAACGAGTACCCGACGGAGGAGCTGCCGGAGACGGTCGGCGACACCGACGCGATGCGCGGCACGGAGCTGCGCACGGTGCTCTGGCAGGCGCTCTCGCGCCTTCCCGAGACGCAGCGCACGACGCTGGTGCTGCGCTACTACGAGGGCCGCACGGATCCCGAGATCGCGGAGATCCTCGACATCAGTGTCGGCACGGTGAAGTCGAGCATCTGGCGGTCGCTCCGCCGGCTGCGCGAGGACGAGGTCCTCAGCTTCGGCCGTGACGAGGAGGAGTCCTTCGGCGAGCTGGTGGCCTGAAGGCAGCGGGGGGCACGGGGGAGGTAACACCCGGGGGGAATGGGGGAACCGGGGGGAAAGACTGCCGTCTCGGGGGAGACGGCAGGTGTGAATAGGGGGCACGGGGGTGCACCTAGCAGGACCGGACAGGCTGGGGGGCCTGTCCGGTCTTCGCGCGTTCGGGGGGCTTTCGGGGTGGCCGCGCGGCGGGGTGCGGCCGGGGCTTCGGGGTGGCCGGGCATGGCCCGGCGGGCGGGGGCATGTGCGGACTTCGCTGGTTCGGGGGTTCTTCGGGCGCCGACGCCGGGTGTGTGCGGTGAGGTGCGGGCGCGGGCCGCAGGGCCGTCGACCACGGCCGGCTCGACCGGGACTTGTGCGGACTTCGCTGGTTCAGGGGTTCTTCGGGGCGTCCGCGCAGGGGTGTGTGCGGTGACGTGCGAGCGTGGGCCGCAGGTGGTCGAGCCTGGCGAGGTCGACCGGCGCTAGTGCGGTCTTTGCCTGGTCCGGGGGTCCGGTGTGCCCGCGCGGGCGCGGGGCGCGTTTCGGTCCGCCCGGGGGGCTTTCGGGGGATCGCGGGCGGGTGGTCAGTGGGTGGTCTGGGTGGGGCGTGCGGGGGTGGTTGGGCGGGGCTTCGGCGTACGGGGGTGGGCAGTGGACGCCATCGCCGTGGCGATCCGGACCAGCGCCTCGGCCCTTCCGCAGGGATGCGCCCCCAGCGCCGACTGGCGGGCGACGATGCCGCGCTCCGCGCGCATCAGCCGCCAGCCGCGCCGCAGCAGGAACGCCACCGACTTGCGGCCCTCGCGCAGATCCCTCAGCAGCCGCCGGCGGAACGTCGTCGACGGGCGCCCGCGCAGACACAGCGCGTCGGCCAGGACGGACAACTCCTCGCAGCGCGCCACGACATCCGCCGCGAAGATGCCCTCCGCCACGAACACCCCGGCCCCGTCGAGGTCGAGCGGCTCGGTGTCGACGCGCGAGCTGGTGGCGATCGAGTACACCGGGACGGTCGTACGCCCCGTACGGCACAGCTCCTGGATCGCGGCGACCGCCGCGTCCGCGTCCCACGACAGCGGCGAGTCCCAGTCGATGTCCGCGCTGCCGGCGACCAGCGGCAGCGTCGGGTCGTCGCCCTCCTTGTAGAAGTCGTCGAGACGGAGGACGGGCAGGCCCGCGCGGGCGGCGAGCGACGACTTGCCGGAGCCGGAGGGGCCCGCGAGCAGGACGACACGCGCGGAGGCTGTTCGATGGGGACTCACGGCACACCAGTCTGAGGCATACACCCGCGCAGGGGATCCCCGGCTGGGGCGTTGGTATCGAGCGTCACCTCTCAACTACTGTGCGTGTCATTCCCCTTACTCGTCTCCTTCGCGCAGTCAGGAATCCCATGGCACGTCATTCAGCTTCCACCTCCCGCCGCCGGGCGCTGCTGCGCGCCGGGCTGACCGTCACCGCGGCGGGCGCGGCGATCGGGCTCGGCGGCGCCGCCGCGCAGGCGGCCCCGGCCGCGCCCGTGCCCGCCTCCGGCCCCGACAGCGCCCTCGCGGAAGCCGGTGCGGCGGCCGGTGAGGGCCTGGCCGGGGCGCTCGGGCACAGCCTCGCCGGGGGGCTCGGTCCGATCAAGAACCTCCAGCTCAACCCGCTGGCCAAGACGGGCGTCGACCCGCTGGACAACGCCGTCGGCACCCAGATCGCGGACTTCAAGCCGCTGTCCACGGCGACCCTGACGGAATCGGTCACCCAGGGCGGCGGCCTGAAGGACCTGCCGCTGGTCGGGCCGGTGACGGAGCTGCTGCCCGGCTGAGCGCGGTGCCCCCGCTCCGTACGTAGGAAGGCCCGGCCGTCACCGCGACGGCCGGGCCTTCCTACTCAGGGGGGACGGCTCAGTAGCCGGAGCCCGACGCGCCCAGGCTGCCCGTGGGGTGCCAGACGGTCTTCGTCTCCAGGAAGGCCGTCAGCCTGCCGGTGCCGGGGTCGGCGGAGAAGTCCACCGGGTGCGGGCGCACCACCCGCTTGAGGTTGTCCGCCGCCGCGATCTCCAGCTCCTTGGCGAGGCTCTCGTCGGCGCCGTACAGATCGATGCCGTTGACGTCCTGGTGCGACGCGAGCGGCGCGGCCAGTTCGGCCGTACTGCCCGACAGGACGTTGACGACGCCGCCGGGCAGGTCGGAGGTGGCCAGCACCTCGCCCAGGGACAGGGCGGGCAGCGGGGAGCGTTCGCTCGCCACGACGACCGCGGTGTTGCCGGTGGCGATCACCGGGGCGACGACGGAGACCAGGCCGAGGAACGACGAGTCCTGCGGGGCGAGGACCGTCACGACACCCGTGGGCTCGGGCGTGGACAGGTTGAAGAACGGGCCGGCCACGGGGTTCGCGCCGCCCGTCACCTGGCCGATCTTGTCCGTCCAGCCCGCGTACCAGACCCAGCGGTCGACGGTCGCGTCCACGACGGCCGCCGCCTTCGACCGGGAGATGCCCTCGGAGGCGGCGACCTCGGCGGCGAACTGGTCGCGCCGGCCCTCCAGCATCTCGGCGACCCGGTAGAGCACCTGGCCCCTGTTGTAGGCGGTGGCGCCCGACCAGCCGCCGAACGCCTTGCGGGCGGCGGAGACCGCGTCACGCGCGTCCTTGCGGGAGGACCGCGGCGCGTTCGCCAGCCACCTGCCCTTCGAGTCGCTCACCTCGTACACCCGGCCGCTCTCGGAGCGGGGGAACTTGCCCCCGACGTACAGCTTGTAGGTCTTGAAGACGGACAGTCGCTCGGACTCAGACATCGAGATACACCTCCAGGCCGTGGCGACCGCCCTCGCGGCCGTAGCCCGACTCCTTGTAGCCGCCGAAGGGCGAGGTCGGGTCGAACTTGTTGAACGTGTTGGCCCACACCACGCCCGCGCGGAGCCTGTTGGCGACGGCGAGGATGCGGGAGCCCTTCTCCGTCCAGATGCCGGCGGAGAGGCCGTACTGCGTGTTGTTGGCCTTGGCGACCGCCTCGTCCGGGGTGCGGAACGTCAGGACGGAGAGCACCGGGCCGAAGATCTCGTCGCGCGCGACGGTGTGCGCCTGCGAGACATTGGTGAAGAGGGTCGGCGCGAACCAGTAGCCGGACGAGGGGAGTTCGCACTGAGGTGACCAGCGCTCCGCGCCCTCGGCCTCGCCCGCGTCCGCCAGCGTCCTGATACGGGCCAGCTGCTCGGCGGAGTTGATCGCGCCGAGGTCCGTGTTCTTGTCCAGCGGGTCGCCGATACGCAGGGTGGAGAGCCGGCGCTTCAGCGAGTCCAGCAGCTCGTCCTGGACGGACTCCTGGACCAGCAGGCGCGAGCCGGCGCAGCAGACCTGGCCCTGGTTGAAGAAGATGCCCGTGACGATGCCCTCGACGGCCTGGTCGATCGGGGCGTCGTCGAAGACGATGTTGGCGCCCTTGCCGCCGAGTTCGAGGGTGGCCTTCTTGTCCGTGCCCGCGATCTGGCGGGCGATGGCCTTGCCGACGGCGGTCGAACCGGTGAACGCGATCTTGTCGATGTCCTCGTGCCCGACGAGGGCGGCGCCCGTGTCGCCGTACCCGGGAAGGATGTTGACGACGCCGCGCGGCAGCCCCGCCTGGCGGCAGATGTCCGCGAAGAACAGCGCGCTCAGCGGGGTGGTCTCGGCGGGCTTGAGCACCACCGTGTTGCCCGTGGCGAGCGCCGGGGCGATCTTCCACGCGAGCATCAGCAGCGGGAAGTTCCACGGGATGACCTGGCCGGCGACGCCGAGGGGGCGCGGGTTCTGCCCGTAGCCCGCGTGGTCGAGTTTGTCGGCCCAGCCCGCGTAGTAGAAGAAGTGCGCCGCGACCAGGGGGAGGTCGGCGTCGCGGGTCTCGCGGATCGGCTTGCCGTTGTCGAGGGTCTCCAGGACGGCCAGCTCGCGCGAGCGCTCCTGGATGACACGGGCGATCCGGAAGAGGTACTTGGCGCGCTCGGTGCCCGGCAGCGCCGACCACTTCACGAACGCCTTGCGGGCCGCCTTCACCGCCCGGTCGACGTCCTCCACGCCCGCCCGGGCGACCTCGGAGAGGACCTCCTCGGTGGCGGGGGAGACCGTCTTGAAGACCTTGCCGTCGGCGGCGTCGGTGAACTCGCCGTCGATGAACAGGCCGTAGCTCGGCGCGATGTCGACGACCGAGCGCGACTCGGGGGCCGGTGCGTATTCGAAAGCCATCGTGTATCAGTCCACCGTGACGTAGTCGGGGCCGGAGTAGCGGCCGGTGGCGAGCTTCTGGCGCTGCATCAGCAGGTCGTTGAGGAGGCTGGAGGCGCCGAAGCGGAACCAGTGGCTGTCCAGCCAGTCCTCGCCGGCGGTCTCGTTGACCAGCACGAGGAACTTGATCGCGTCCTTGCTGGTGCGGATGCCGCCGGCCGGCTTCACCCCGACCTGGACACCGGTCTGGGCCCGGAAGTCGCGTACGGCCTCCAGCATCAGCAGCGTGTTGGCCGGGGTGGCGTTGACGGCGACCTTGCCGGTCGACGTCTTGATGAAGTCCGCGCCCGCGGCCATGCCGAGCCAGGAGGCGCGGCGGATGTTGTCGTACGTGGACAGCTCGCCCGTCTCGAAGATGACCTTGAGGCGGGCCGCGCCGCACTCGGCCTTCACGGCGACGATCTCCTCGTAGACCTTCAGATAGCGGCCCGCGAGGAACGCGCCCCGGTCGATCACCATGTCGATCTCGTCCGCGCCGGCCGCGACGGCGTCCCGTACGTCGGCGAGCTTCACGGCCAGGGCGGTGCGGCCGGCCGGGAAGGCGGTCGCCACGGAGGCGACCTTCACGGAGCTCCCGGCGAGCGAGGCGACGGCCGTGGCCACCATGTCCGGGTAGACGCAGAGCGCGGCGGTCGTCGGGACGGTGCGGTCGGTCGGGTCCGGGTGCAGGGCCTTGGCTGCCAGCGACCGGACCTTGCCGGGTGTGTCGGCGCCTTCGAGGGTCGTCAGGTCGATCATCGAGATGGCCAGGTCGATGGCGTACGCCTTGGCCGTCGTCTTGATCGAGCGCGTACCGAGCGCTGCGGCGCGCGCCTCCAGGCCGACGGCATCGACGCCGGGCAGCCCGTGGAGGAACCGGCGCAGCGAGCTGTCGGACGCGGTCACGTCAGCGAGGGGGGCACCGCCCACGGCGGAGCCTGTGGGCGAGGGTGCGGTCGTGGGCATGGTCACCAGATGAGCATATCTACGCGCGTAGCAGCATGTACAGGGGGTGTACCGCCGGGCCGCGGGGCCGGCGTGGTGGAGCGCGCGACGGGCGCGGGGGCGGTGCGGGGCGGGAGCCGTGCCCGGGGTGTCGGCCGCGTACGGCAGAATCGAAAGCATGACAAGTCCCGAGCAGCCCTCCGAGCCGGCCTACGCAGAGCGCGTCTTCCGGTCGCCCGCCGCCATCGCGGGCGGTGTGCTGCTGCTCGCTCTCGGCGCGTGGATCGGGATCGACGCGGTGGTCAGGGGCCACGGCAGGACGCCCTGGCTCGCCCTCGCGGGGCTGCTGCTGGCCGTGCCGCTGGTGGTGGCCTTCACCATCCGGCCGGCGGTGTTCGCCAACGACGACCGGCTGCGGATCAGGAACCCGTTCCGCACGATCCTCGTGCCGTGGGCGTCCGTGGCCGACGTCCGGGCCGGATATTCGAGCGAGGTGTTCACCCACGGCGGCGGGAAGTACCAGCTGTGGGCGGTGCCGGTCTCGCTCCGCAAGCGCAAGCGCGCCGCGCGGCGGCAGTCGCAGAGCGCGCACGACGACCCGCACAGCAGGACGTCGGTGAGCGCGGACGTCACGGACACCCGCGCGCGGACGGCCGACGCGGACCACACGGTCGCGGGCCTGCGCGAACAGGCCGAACGCTGCGCGTCGCGACCGGAGGCCCAGGGCGAGGCGCAGGCCCGCTGGGCGTACGAGGTGATCGGCCCGACCCTGGCGGGCCTGGTGGTCCTGGTGGTCCTGCTCGCGACGGGCTGACGGGGGCGGGGGGGTTGCGCGGGCCTGTGCGGGTCGGTCCGGCCGACCCGCCCACGCACTGATTCCCGCGTATCCGCCGTGCGCTGCGGGAGGCCGGTGGGAACGCGGCGCGGGCCGTGAGCCCGCGCCGTCTCGTCCTCGCGGAAGGTGACGACCTCGTCACCGCGTCCGACGTTCGGCAACGGAAAAGGACCCGATGTGCGGGCCGCCTGATTCAGGTGGCCCGGCCCGGCCGGGTGGTGGCGAAGGTGACGAACGCGCTCCACGCGCTGTCGCGGACGTGCAGCACGGGTCCCGCCGTGTCCTTCGAGTCACGGATGCCGACCGTGGAGGAGGCGATGGCGATCTCGACGCAATTGCCGCCGCCCGAGCCGCTGTAGCTGCTCTTGAGCCATGTCGGCTCGACGGGCTTGGCCGTGCCCTTGTCGGTGTTCATACCTCTCCTGCCACGCGCTCGATCAGACGTGCAGACTCCTCCGCGTTCAGAGCCTGCGTGCGCAGCTTGCCATAGCGCAGTCCGAAGGTGCTGACCTTTGCCGCGTCGGTGATCACCCGGCCCACATCCTGGGACTCGATGTAGCCGACGTGGCGATGCTCCAACGTCTCCAGAACAACCATGGACCCGTTGTGCCCGGGATGGAAGCCAATGTCCGCAGGCATGAATTGGATCTCGACGTTCCGCAACGCGCTCTGTCGCAGCAGGTGTTGAAGCTGGGCGCGCATCACGTCACGACCACCCACCATGGTGGTCAGGGCGGCTTCGCCGATGATGAAGGACGCCTCCACCAGCGGTGTCCGGGTGAGCAGTTTCTGGCGGCCGAGCCGTGCTTCGACATGCTGCTCGATGATCTCGTCACCGAGAGGCGGGCAGTGCGCGGTGAAGAGGGCGCGTGCGTAGTCCTCGGTCTGGAGCAGTCCGGGCACCAGGAGCGGTTCGAAGTCGTACCTGCTGATCGCCTCGGTCTCGATCAGCGCGAAGTCCTGGAAGAACGCGGGCAGTTTGGCCAGGTCCACATCGTCCTGGAGGACGGCCAGCGTGCCGCCCGCGTTCAGGGTCGCTTCCGCCGCCTCGGTGAACGCCGTCTGGGCCGGACGCCGGCCCTGCTCGATCGAGGCGACCAACTCGACGGAGTAGCCCAGCGTGTGGGCGAGTTCCTGCTGGGTCAGGCCCGCTCTGTCGCGATGCAGCTTGAGCAGTTTTCCGTAACCCACCCAGATGCCGGGCCGGTTGTCTTCTTGCGTCCGCGGCTTCCGCTGGCGGCCGGTTCCCATACGCCTCACACCCCAACGCAGAGATGCACGAATGTAGTTGGCCGTCCAACGCGGGCCGCCGCCGGCCGGTCACGGTTGCCCACCCGTACAACTCGTACTGGTACGAGTCCCTCAGATTCCCGCCGCCCGTGCCACGTCCCGCTTCAGGGACGCGAGCAGTTCCGCCCCCGTTGCCCGTGCCGACGGGAGGGCCTCCCGGGTGGTGACCGGGATCACCGCCTCCAGGTAGCACTTGAGTTTCGGCTCCGTGCCGCTCGGGCGGACGATCACCCGGGCACGGTACGCGCCGTCCAGGTGGTAGCGCAGGCCGTCCGTCGGGGGGAGGCCCGAGGTGCCCGTCGAGAGGTCCTCCGTCGAGGTGACCGTCAGGCCCGCCAGGTCCGTCGGGGGGCGGTCGCGCAGACGGTCCATCGCCGCCGTGATCAGGGACAGGTCCTTCACCCGCGCCGAGAGCTGGTCCGTGGCGTGCAGACCGTGCGCCAGCGCCAGGTCGTCCAGCAGGTCCGAGAGCGTCCGGCCGCGCTCCTTCAGCTCGGACGCCAGCTCCGCGACGAGCAGCGCCGCCGTGATGCCGTCCTTGTCGCGTACGCCGTCGGGGTCGGCGCAGTAGCCGAGGGCCTCCTCGTAGCCGTACCGAAGGCCCTCCACCCGCGCGATCCACTTGAAGCCGGTGAGCGTCTCCTCGTGACCGACACCCGCCGCCTCCGCGATCCGGCCGAGCAGCGACGACGACACGATCGACTCGGCGAAGACGCCCGTCGCGCCCTTGTCCACCAGGTGCGCGGCCAGCAGGGCGCCCACCTCGTCGCCGCGCAGCATCCGCCAGCCGCTCGCGGCGTCCGCGTCCGGGACGGCCACCGCGCAGCGGTCGGCGTCCGGGTCGTTGGCGATGACGATGTCGGGCGCCGCGCGCCCGGCCGTGGCGAAGGCCAGGTCCATCGCGCCCGGCTCCTCCGGGTTCGGGAAGGCGACCGTGGGGAAGTCCGGGTCGGGATCGGCCTGTTCGGCCACCGGGACGGGCGCGGGGAAGCCGGCCCGGGCGAACGCGGCGTTCAGCGTCTCCGTACCGACCCCGTGCAGCGCCGTGTGGACCACGCGCGCGGTACGGGGCGAACCGGGGCTCAGCACCGCGTCCGTGCGTTCCAGATACGCCGTCAGCACCTCGTCGCCGAGCACCTGCCAGCCGTCCTCCGGGCGTGGCACGGAGCTCAGCGGTCCGACGGCGTCGATCCGGGCCGCGATGTCGCCGTCCATGGGAGGCACGATCTGGGACCCGTCGCCGAGATAGACCTTGTAGCCGTTGTCGCGCGGCGGGTTGTGGCTCGCGGTGACCTCCACCCCGGCCACGGCGCCGAGATGCCGTATGGCGAAGGCCAGCAGCGGGGTCGGCAGCGGACGCGGCAGCACGGCGGCGCGCAGCCCCGCGCCGGTCATCACGGCGGCGGTGTCGCGCGCGAAGTCGGCCGACTTGTGCCGGGCGTCGTAGCCGATGACGACGAGGCCGCCGCCCAGGCCCTCGGCGTGGAGGTACGCCGCCAGCCCGGCCGCGGCGCGGATGACCACCGAGCGGTTCATCCGCATCGGCCCCGCGCCCAGCTCGCCGCGGAGCCCCGCCGTACCGAACTGGAGCGTGCCGCCGAACCGTTCGGCCAGCGCGTCGGTGTCACCGGAGTCGACGAGCTTCCGCAGCTCCTCCCGGGTGTCGCTGTCCGGGTCCTCGGCCAGCCACGCCTCGGCGCGCGCGACGATGTCCTGCTGCACTGTGCGTTTCCCTTCCCTACGCCCGGGGGCCGGCGCGACGGCCGCGCGCGACACCCGGGTCGGACCGTGTCGGCCGGACCCGCGGCCCCGGCCCCGGAGCGGGCCCCGGAGCCGGACCCGTCGCCCGGCTCGGATGCCCCGCCTCAGATGCGTTCAAGCACCCGCGCCAGCAGGGCACCCATCTGGGTGGCCGAGTCACGGCCCGCCTGGAGGACTTCCTCGTGGTTCAGCGGTTCACCCGACAGGCCCGCCGCCAGATTCGTCACCAGCGAGATGCCCAGCACCTCCGCGCCCGCCTCCCGCGCGGCGATCGCCTCCAGCACGGTGGACATGCCGACGAGGTCGCCGCCCATCACCCGGACCATGTTGATCTCGGCGGGCGTCTCGTAGTGCGGGCCGGGGAACTGGACGTACACACCCTCTTCGAGGCCGGGGTCCACCTCCTTGCACAGGGCGCGCAGCCGCGGCGAGTAGAGGTCGGTCAGGTCGACGAAGTTGGCGCCGACGATCGGGGACGCCGCCGTCAGATTGATGTGATCACTGATCAGCACGGGCTGTCCGGGGCGCATGCCCTCGCGCAGCCCGCCGCACCCGTTGGTCAGGACGACGGTCTTGCAGCCGGCCGCCACCGCCGTACGGACCCCGTGCGCGACGGCCGCGACGCCGCGGCCCTCGTAGTAGTGCGTACGGCCCAGGAAGACCAGCGCGCGCTTGTCGGCGATCGCGTAGGAGCGGAGGGACCCGCCGTGGCCCGCGACGGCCGGCGGGGGGAAGCCCGGCAGCTCGGTCACGGGGAACTCGACCTCGGGTGCTCCCAGCGCGGCGACGGCGGGTGCCCAGCCGGAGCCCATCACCAGGGCCACGTCATGGGTCTCGGCGCCGGTGAGTTCGCGCAGGCGCACCGCGGCGGCGGAGGCGGCGGCGTGGGGGTCGGCGGATCCGTCGGCCGAGGCCGGGATAACTGATGCGTTCACGCCGAAGAGCGTAACCGGTCCGGCCCTACGCGCGTAGATGATCGAGCGTACGGTCTTCGGATCGTTGTGTTGTCGTTTCCGACGAACGCGCGGGTCAGCTCCCGTGAACCCGCAGGTCAGACGAGTGCCGCCGGCGCGCTGGCCCGGTCCGTGCGCGCGGAGTGGCGGTTCAGCACGCCCGTTTCCGCAGTTCCATCACATAGTCGTGCGGCGCCCCGGCCGACTCCGCGGCCTCGGCCAGCTCGCCGAGATAGCGCGCGGACGGCAGCCCGCCCTCGTACCCGTTCAGGACGTACAGCCAGGCCGGCTCCTTGCCGTCCAGGGTGTCCACGCGCACCCGCATCCGCCGGTATATGTCGAGACCGACACCCTCCCAGCGGTCCATCGAGTCCTCGTCCATGGGCGCGATGTCGTAGAGCGCCACGAAGACCTGCGAGCGGGGCGCCTCCACGAGGGTGACCAGCGCGCCCTCCCAGCCCATCTGCTCCCCACCGAAGGTGAGCCGCCAGCCGTTGAGCCAGCCGGTGCCCCGCAACGGGGAGTGCGGGGCGCGGCGGGACATCAGCCGCGCGTCGAGGTTGCCGGCGTACGCGGCGTAGAGCGACATGGGGACGAGGGTACGGGAGGTACGCGCGTGCCCGGCGAATCCCGTGGACGCGACCCGTTCGCGGCTCGTTCGCGGCGTACGGGGAGGGACCCGGTCCGAAGCAACTTGAAGAGTGCGGGACAATGGCGTACGTACTGCATCCTCCGGGGACCCCCCGGACTCCCGGCCGGGACGGCAGACGGGTCGGGTCGACAACGCGAGGCGGATTTTTTCGTGACCCGGATCGTGATCATCGGCGGCGGACCCGGCGGATACGAGGCGGCCCTGGTGGCCGCGCAGCTCGGCGCGGAGGTGACCGTCGTGGACCGCGACGGCCTCGGCGGAGCCTCGGTGCTCACCGACTGCGTACCGTCCAAGACCCTCATCGCCACGGCCGAGGTGATGACCACCTTCGACTCCTCCTACGAAGAGCTCGGCATCATCGTCGCCGACGACACCCCGCCCCTCGAACAGGCGGCCCGCGTCGTCGGCGTGGACCTCGGCAAGGTCAACCGGCGGGTGAAGCGCCTCGCGCTCGCCCAGTCGCACGACATCACCGCGTCCGTCACCCGGGCCGGCGCGCGGGTGCTGCGCGGCCGGGGCCGGCTCGACGGCCGGCAGGCCACCGACGGCTCCCGCCAGGTGATCGTGACCTCGGCCGACGGCGAGGAGGAGTCGCTGACCGCCGACGCCGTGCTGATCGCGACCGGCGCGCACCCGCGCGAGATCCCCGACGCGCTCCCCGACGGCAAGCGCATCCTCAACTGGACGCAGGTGTACGACCTGACGGAGCTGCCCGAAGAGCTGATCGTGGTCGGATCCGGTGTCACGGGCGCCGAGTTCGCCGGTGCCTACCAGGCGCTCGGCTCGCGCGTCACGCTCGTCTCCTCCCGCGACCGCGTGCTGCCCGGCGAGGACCCGGACGCCGCCGCCGTACTGGAGGACGTCTTCCGGCGCCGCGGGATGAACGTGATGTCACGCTCCCGCGCCTCGTCCGCCAAGCGCGTCGGCGAACGTGTCGAGGTGACGCTCGCCGACGGCCGGGTCATCACCGGCACGCACTGTCTGATGGCGGTCGGCGCGATCCCGAACGCCGAGGGCATGGGCCTGGAGGAGGCCGGGGTCCGCGTCAAGGACTCGGGCCACATCTGGACCGACCGGGTGTCACGTACGTCCGCCCCCGGGGTCTACGCGGCGGGCGACGTCACCGGGATCTTCGCGCTCGCCTCGGTCGCCGCCATGCAGGGCCGTATCGCGATGTACCACTTCCTCGGCGACGCCGTCGCCCCGCTCGACCTCAAGACCGTCTCGTCCAACGTCTTCACCGACCCGGAGATCGCGACCGTCGGCTACAGCCAGGCGGACGTGGACAGCGGGAAGATCGACGCACGGGTTGTCAAACTGCCGCTGCTGCGCAACCCGCGCGCCAAGATGCAGGGCATCCGGGACGGTTTCGTCAAGATCCTCTGCCGGCCGGGCACCGGGATCGTCGTCGGCGGAGTGGTCGTGGCGCCGCGCGCCAGCGAGCTGATTCATCCCATCTCGATCGCGGTCGACAACAATATGACCGTCGAACAGATCGCAAACGCATTCACTGTGTACCCCTCTCTGTCGGGCTCGATCGCGGAAGTCGCACGTCAGCTGCACAGCCGGAAGCACGAGGACGAGGGTTGAGCCAGGTCATGGGCGTGCGCGGGCCCCGGGACCGCGTCCCCATACCACTTGGCGCCGCGCCGCAACTCCACCTTCCCCATTTCGGCGTGAACCGCTGAAACCAGACGGACGTTGGGGTTACTGTCAGTTTCGTGTTCGCTGCAGAACGTCGCCAGTTAATCCTCGAAATGGTGCGTGCCAACGGAGCCGTGTCGCTCCGTGAGCTCGCCCGCGTCGTCCAGACCTCCGAAGTGACCGTACGGCGGGACGTGCGGGCACTGGAGGCCGAAGGACTCCTCGACCGCCGGCACGGCGGTGCGGTACTGCCGGGCGGATTCACGCGAGAATCCGGCTTTCCGCAGAAATCCCATCTCGCCACGGCGGAGAAGACGGCCATCGCCGATCTCGCCGCGAGTCTCGTCGAAGAGGGCGAGGCCGTGGTGGTCGGCGCCGGTACGACCACGCAGGAGCTGGCCCGCCGGCTCGCGCGGATCCCCGGTCTGACCGTCGTCACCAACTCCCTGCTGGTCGCCCAGGCGTTGGCCCATGCCAACCGGGTCGAAGTCGTCATGACCGGTGGCACGCTGCGCGGTTCCAACTACGCGCTGGTCGGCAGCGGCGCCGAGCAGTCGCTCCAGGGGCTGCGGGTCTCCCGCGCGTTCCTGTCCGGGAGCGGGCTCACCGCGGAGCGCGGGCTCTCCACCTCCAACATGCTCTCGGCCAGTGTCGACCGCGCGCTGGTGCAGGCGGCGGCCGAGGTCGTGGTGCTCGCCGACCACACCAAGCTGGGCACCGACACGATGTTCCAGACGGTGCCGACCGATGTGATCACCCGGCTGGTCACCGACGACCCGCCCCCGCACGACGACCGGGCGGCGACCGAACTCCAGGCGCTCGCCGACCAGGGCGTACAGATCACGGTGGCGGGCGCCGCCGGATCGGGATCGGGCGGTCCCGGGAACGGCGAAGCGGTTCCGCCGGGGCGTCAGCCCCGGCGGGACACCCCGCTGCCGGGCCAGCGCCGTACGCACGGAGGCGGTGGGCCGGGGCCGCAGGCACTGCGCAGCGCGGCGTCGGCCGGGGCGCTCGCCGAGCAGCCGGGGGAGCGTGCGCGGGTCGCGGATCTGCGCCGGCGCTGAGGGGGCGGCGGGCCGCCGCCCAGGGGCGACGGTCCGGGGTGACGGTCCGCTCGGACGGTCCGCTCAGGCGGTCTGTCCGGACGGTTCGCTCAGGCGGTCTGTTCCACGGGCCGCCCCGTGGTGCCGCCCTCGCGGGGACCCCTCAGCCCCGACAGGGTCAGCATCAGCAGCCGGTCGGCCAACTCCGGGTCGTCCGGCGCCTGTTCGGCGGCGAGCGCGATGGCGTTCGTCAGCTGCATCAGGTCGTCGATGGACGTGTCCGTCCGTACGTCCCCGCTCGACTGCGCCCGTACGAGCAGCTGCTCGCCCGCCGTACGGAGCCCCGCGCTGCACTGCGTCAGGGCCGAGCTCCTGTCGTGCGAGGCCGACATGAGCGCGCGCGAGAGGCCCCGGTACTCACCCGCGTGGGTGATGAGCGCGCGCAGCCAGGCCACCAGCGCGTAGCAGGGCCGGTCGGAGCCCGCGAGTTGACGCGAGCGGTCGAGCAGGTCGGCGAGCGCTTCCTGGAAGACCGCGTTCATCAGGGCCTGGCGGGTCGGGAAGTGCCGGTACAGCGTGCCGATGCCGACTCCCGCGCGACGGGCGACATCCTCCAGCGAGGCATCGGTGCCGTGCTCGGCGAACGCGGAACGTGCCTCGCCGAGCACCCGCTCGTAGTTCCGCCGCGCGTCCGCGCGCATGGGCCGGGGCGGCGCGCCGCTGCTGCTCGCCATCGCCGTCCTTCCTGTGGCTTGTGTTCTGTGTGGTCCCAAGGATGCCACCGTGCGGGGGACGGCTCCCCTGGATCGGGCCGGTGCCGACCGGAAACGAGCACCGGGACCTTCACAGTCCGCCGCGGGGCCCCCGGCCGCGTACCACCTACGCCGACGGCCCCGCCGGTGGTGCCCGGCGGGGCCGTGGGGACGAGCGGAGGTCAGTCCTTGATCTCGCAGATCGTCGCGCCCGAGGTGAGCGAGGCGCCGATCTCGGCGGTGAGGCCCTTGATCGTGCCCGACCGGTGGGCGTTGAGGGGCTGCTCCATCTTCATGGCTTCGAGTACGACGACGAGGTCGCCCTCCTCGACCTGCTGGCCCTCCTCGACCGCCACCTTCACGATCGTGCCCTGCATCGGCGAGGCGAGCGTGTCGCCGGACGCCGCCGAGCCGGCCTTCTTCGTGGCGCGGCGCTTGGGACGGGCACCGGCGGCCAGACCCGTGCGGGCCAGGCTCATACCGAGGCTGGAGGGCAGCGAGACCTCCAGGCGCTTTCCGCCGACCTCCACGACGACCGTCTCACGGCCGGGCTCGTCGTCGGTGTCCGCGTCGGCGGGGGTGGTGAAGGCGGGGATGGTGTTGACGAACTCGGTCTCGATCCACCGCGTGTGGATCGTGAACGGGTCGGCGGTGAACGCCGGATCGGCCACCACCGCGCGGTGGAAGGGAATGGCGGTGGCCATGCCCTCGACCTGGAACTCGCCCAGCGCACGCGCCGCGCGCTGGAGGGCCTGCTCCCGGGTGGCGCCGGTGATGATCAGCTTGGCGAGCAGGGAGTCCCACGCCGGGCCGATGACCGAGCCCGTCTCGACCCCGGCGTCCAGGCGCACACCCGGTCCGGTCGGCGGGCGGAAGAGGCTGACGGTGCCGGGCGCGGGCAGGAAACCCCGGCCCGGGTCCTCGCCGTTGATACGGAACTCGATGGAGTGTCCGCGCACCGGCGGGTCGTCGTAGCCCAGTTCCTCGCCGTCGGCGATCCGGAACATCTCGCGCACCAGGTCGATCCCGGTGACCTCCTCGGTGACCGGGTGCTCCACCTGGAGCCGGGTGTTGACCTCCAGGAAGGAGATCGTCCCGTCCGTCCCGACGAGGAACTCGACCGTGCCGGCGCCGACGTAGCCGGCCTCCTTCAGGATCGCCTTCGACGCCGCGTACAGCTCCTCGTTCTGCTCCTTCGTCAGGAACGGGGCGGGCGCCTCCTCCACGAGCTTCTGGTGCCGGCGCTGCAACGAGCAGTCACGGGTGGAGACCACGACCACATTGCCGTGCGTGTCCGCGAGGCACTGCGTCTCGACATGGCGCGGCTTGTCGAGATACCGCTCGACGAAGCACTCGCCGCGTCCGAACGCCGCGACCGCCTCACGCACCGCCGAGTCGTACAGCTCGGGTACCTCCTCCAGCGTGCGGGCCACCTTCAGCCCGCGCCCGCCACCGCCGAACGCCGCCTTGATCGCGATCGGCAGACCGTGCTCCTCGGCGAACGCCACGACCTCGTCCGCGCCCGAGACCGGGTCGGGGGTGCCGGCGACCAGCGGGGCACCCGCGCGCTGCGCGATGTGCCGGGCGGCGACCTTGTCGCCGAGATCCCGGATCGCCTGCGGCGGCGGCCCGATCCACGTCAGACCGGCGTCCAGCACGGCCTGCGCGAACTCCGCGTTCTCCGACAGGAATCCGTAACCCGGGTGCACCGCGTCCGCGCCCGAGTCCTTCGCCGCCTGAAGAACCTTCCCCATGTCGAGATAGCTCGCCGCCGGGGTGTCCCCACCCAGCGCGAACGCCTCGTCGGCCGCGCGCACATGCGACGCGTCCCGGTCCGGATCCGCGTACACAGCCACCGAGCCGATACCGGCATCCCGGCACGCACGAGCAACACGGACAGCGATTTCGCCACGGTTGGCGATGAGCACCTTGCGCACGATGGCTCCCTCCTGGAAACAAGCTGAGTTTAGGGACTGCCGACACGACTCCTCGACCCGTCCCCAGTGGTGAGCTTGCCCACACGCAGTGTGATCCGAGGCCCGCTCAAGTCGCGAAATCCCTTGTGACGCAAGGGTACGCCGGGACTCTTAGCCGCACAGTAATCGCCTCAGGTGGCCAAGGTCTCTGTCAGAGCGCCCCGGCGCGTCTCATGATTCTTTGTTGAGTTCCCACTAACGCCTCTTGGATTCTTTGCCTCTGCCCGGGCCCTTGTCCCGTGGTTTACCGGTGAGTAGCCTTCCCGATGCCGAACGTACTTGGGGTAACAGGGGAAGAGGTGGGTGCCGTGGTGCGCAGACCGGTGGCCTGGGTGGCCGCGATCGTGCTGCTGGTGGAGGCGGTCGGCTTCGTCTTCGTCAACGGTCTGATGGCCACCGTCGTCGACAACCAGCAGATGTCACTCGCCGGACTCGACCCGGACGCCATGTCCACCGGCGCCTGGTCGGCGGGCGTCGCGACCGGCTTCTATCTGGTCGTGTGCGCGGTGCTGCTGGTGCGCGCGGCGATCACGGACCGGGGGTTCGGCCGGGTCGCGAAGCCGGTCCTGATCAGCTGCGCGGTCCTGCACGGGCTGCTCGGCGCGCTGGCGGTGGGTCTGGTGGGCTGGACGGCGTTCCTGTCGATGATGGTGGTGCTGGGGCTGCTCGTGCTGACACTCGTCGCGTACGGCGAGCGGACGGAACCGGCCCCCGAGGGCGCCCCGGCCGAGGCAGGCCCGTCGGCCGCCTGAACACGCGTGCGGGGCCGTGCTCGTGAGGACCGGGCCGCTCATGCCCAGAGATCGGTGATCGTGACGCCGTGCTCGGCCAGCAGTGTGCGCAGCAGCGGCAGCGAGAGCCCGATCACGTTCCCGTGGTTGCCCTCGATCGAGTCGACGAACGGCGCCGAGCGGCCGTCCAGCGTGAACGCCCCCGCCACGTACAGAGGTTCACCCGACGCGACGTACGCCGCGATCTCCGCGTCCGTCGGCTCCCCGAAGCGGACCGTGGTCGAGGCGGTCTCCGAGACGCTTCGGCCGGTCACGGTGTCGATCACACAGTGCCCCGTCCGCAGGACGCCCGCACGGCCGCGCATCGACTTCCACCGTGCCGTTGCCTCCTCGGCGTCGGCGGGCTTGCCGTGGGCCTCGCCGTCCAGCTCCAGCACCGAGTCGCAGCCGACGACCAGGGCGCCCGCGGCCTCGGGCCGTTCGGCGACGGCGGCGGCCTTGGCCTCGGCCAGCACGCGCGCCAGATCGGCGGGCGTGGGGGCCGACAGCGCGTCCTCGTCGACCCCGCTGACGATCACTTCGGGCGCGAGCCCGGCCTGCCTGAGCAGCCCGAGGCGGGCGGGTGAGGCGGAGGCGAGGACGAGGCGGCGGCGCTGATCGGTCATGACGAGCAGGGTAGCCACCCGGCGGCGGTGCGGGGTTCCCGGCCCGTTCCCGTACGCGGCCGGGAGCGGGCGGTGGCGGTGGTGTCAGCGGATGCCGGAGACGATCATCGCGAGGACCATCGCCAGCGCGAGGACGATGCCGGCGCGGCGCATCATCGCCTGCATGTCCCGCATTTCCTGGGGAGGTTCGTTCTCAGGGTCCGACCAGAGCATGCCTTCGATCCTGCGGGCGCGGCGGCGAGAACGCCTGAGTACCCGTACTCAAGCGTCCCCGCGCGCCGGACAGGACCTCGCGTCTGTCGTTCGGATCGGGCCCTAGCCCGGCCAGTACGTGCGTGCCCACGCCCGGGGCCCCGGGCGGCGGTTCTCGTGGCGGGCGATACGGGCCGGGTCCGACCAGCCCGGCGCGGGCGGCGGGCCGCCCGTCCCGCCCGACCCGGCCGCGGCTCCCGCGCGTGCCCGGACCACCGCGAGTGCGGCGGCCAGCTCCTCCGGGGTCGGGTTGCCCCGTACGACCTTGATCATTGCGGCCTCCTACAGAGGGATGTTGCCGTGCTTCTTCGGGGGCAGACTCTCCCGCTTCGTACGCAGCTGGCGCAGGCCCTTCACCAGATGGGCCCGGGTCTGGTGCGGCAGGATGATCGCGTCGACATAGCCGCGTTCGGCCGCGACGTACGGGTTCAGCAGCGTGTCCTCGTACTCCGCGATCAGCGCGGCGCGCGTCGCCTCCTGGTCCTCGGCGGCGGCGATCGTACGCCGGTGCAGGATGTTGACCGCGCCCTGCGCCCCCATCACCGCGATCTGCGCCGTCGGCCAGGCCAGATTGAGGTCGGCGCCCAGATGCTTGGAGCCCATGACGTCGTACGCGCCGCCGAACGCCTTCCGGGTGATCACCGTGATCAGCGGGACGGTCGCCTCCGCGTACGCGTAGATCAGCTTGGCGCCGCGCCGGATGATGCCGCCGTACTCCTGGTCCACACCCGGCAGAAAGCCCGGCACGTCCACGAAGGTGATGACCGGGATGTTGTACGCGTCGCAGGTGCGCACGAACCGCGCCGCCTTCTCCGAGGCGTTGATGTCCAGACAGCCGGCGAACTGCATGGGCTGGTTGGCGACGATGCCGACCGGATACCCCTCGACCCGCCCGAAGCCCGTGATGATGTTCGGCGCGAACATCGCCTGGGTCTCCAGGAATTCGGAGTCGTCCAGCACGTGCTCGATCACGCCGTGCATGTCGTACGGCTGGTTCGCCGAGTCCGGGATGAGGGTGTCCAGCTCCAGGTCCTCGGCGGTGGGCGCCACATCGGCCACCTCCGGGAAGGCCGGCGGCTCGGAGAGGTTGTTCGACGGCAGGTACGACAGGAGCGACTTCACGTACTCGACGGCGTCCTTCTCGTCACCCGCCATGTGGTGCGCGACGCCGGACGTCGTGTTGTGCGTACGCGCGCCGCCCAGCTCCTCGAAGCCGACGTCCTCGCCGGTGACCGTCTTGATCACGTCCGGTCCCGTGATGAACATGTGCGACGTCCGGTCGACCATCACGGTGAAGTCCGTGATCGCGGGGGAGTAGACGGCGCCGCCCGCGCACGGACCCACGATGAGGCTGATCTGCGGGACGACACCCGACGCGTGCACGTTGCGGCGGAAGATCTCGGCGAAGAGGCCGAGGGCGACCACGCCCTCCTGGATACGGGCGCCGCCGCCGTCGTTGATGCCGATGATCGGGCAGCCGGTCTTCAGCGCGAAGTCCATGACCTTGACGATCTTCTCGCCGTAGACCTCGCCGAGTGAACCGCCGAAGATCGTGAAGTCCTGCGAGTAGACACAGACCGGGCGGCCGTCGACCGTGCCGTAGCCGGTCACGACACCGTCTCCGTACGGACGGTTCTTCTCGATGCCGAAGTTGGTGGAGCGGTGCCGGGCGAACTCGTCCAGCTCGACGAACGACCCCTCGTCCATCAGGAGGTCGATCCGCTCGCGGGCCGTCAGCTTGCCCTTGGCGTGCTGCTTCTCCACCGCCCGCGCGGAGCCCGCGTTCGTGGCCTCCTCGATACGGCGCTGGAGGTCCGCGATCCTTCCTGCGGTGGTGTGGCTGTCATCTGTTCCGCGGGCGGTTTCCGGCTCGGACATGGGGATGCGGCTCCCTGCGGGTCTGCGGATCTGTCTGCCGCCGCTCGGCGTGCGACCACCGATCGCGTGCGGCTACTGATCCGTAGCGTATCGGCGGGCCCGACGTTCGGCAGTGCGTCGTTGGCCACACCCTCTCCACCGCCGCGCCTAGGCTGACGCGCATGACCGAGCACAACGCCGCGGGCAGCCGCTGGACCGACCTCGAACGCCCGCCCCTGAACACCACCGCCCTGCGCCGGGGGCTGATCGGGCCCGGGGGCCTGTGGACCTCGCTGGAGGTCGTCAGCACGACCGGATCCACCAACTCCGACCTCGCCGCCCGCGCGGAGGGCCTCCCGGAGGGCGCGGTGCTCGTCGCCGAGGAGCAGACCCGGGGGCGCGGGCGGCTGGACCGCGGCTGGTCTGCGCCCGCGCGGTCCGGCCTCTTCGTCTCCGTACTGCTGCGGCCGGGACCGGACGTGCCCATGGAGCGCTGGGGGTGGCTGCCGCTGCTCACCGGCGTCGCCGTCGCGACGGCCGTCGCGCGAACGGCCGGCGTGGACACGGCCCTGAAGTGGCCCAACGACCTGCTGGTCACGGTCGGCGGCAAGGAGGGCGACGAGAACGCCAAGGAGGAGCGCAAGGCGGGCGGGATCCTCGCGGAGCGCGCGGGGGACGGAGTCGTCGTCGGCATCGGTCTGAACGTCACCCTCACCGAGTCGGAGCTGCCCGTCCCCGGCGCCGGCTCGCTCGCGCTCGCGAACGCGGTGTCCGTCGACCGCGACCCGCTGCTGAGGGCGGTGCTGCGGGGCCTGGAGCGGTGGTACGGCGAGTGGCGGGAGGCGGCGGGGGACCCGGCCGCATCGGGGCTCCAGGAGGCGTACGTGGCGGGCTGCGCGACGCTCGGGCGCGCGGTGCGGGCGGAGCTGCCCGGCGAGCGGCAGGTCGTCGGGGACGCCGTCGCGATCGACGGGGACGGGCGCCTGGTGATCGCGACGGAAGGCGGCGGGAGGGAAGCGGTGGGCGCCGGGGACGTGGTGCATCTACGCGCGGTGTAGAAGCGGCACGGAAGCCGGGACGCGGTGGCGGACGGACACGCTCCGGGACGGGCCGGCCCGCCTTCCGCGACTACCCGCAACGGCGACCCCGACAGCCCCGACCTGCCGTATCGTTGAGGCGACCCACGACAGATGATCGGCAGGGCAGTGCGCAGGGAACGGGCAGGAGGCGGCTGGTGACGGTCGACGACACGACCTCCGGCGGTGGGGACGAGAAGCCGCCGTCGGAGTCCTCCGGTCACCCCACCCCGCACCACGCCGTCGACCATACGGCCGAGCCCACGGACGACCCCCTCGCCATCCGGCTCGAACAGCTCATCATCGGGGCCGAGCGCCGCTACACCCCCTTTCAGGCCGCCCGCACCGCCGGTGTCTCGATGGACCTCGCGTCCCGCTTCTGGCGGGCCATGGGCTTCGCGGACATCGGCCAGGCACGGGCCCTGACCGAGGCCGACGTCCTCGCGCTGCGCCGCCTCGCCGGTCTGGTCGAGGCCGGGCTGCTGAGCGAGCCGATGGCGATCCAGGTCGCCCGGTCGACCGGGCAGACCACCGCCCGGCTGGCGGAGTGGCAGATCGATTCCTTCCTGGCCGGGCTGACCGAACCGCCCGAGCCCGGAATGACACGGACCGAGGTCACGTATCCCCTGGTCGAGCTGTTGCTCCCGGAGCTGGAGGAGTTCCTGGTGTACGTGTGGCGGCGTCAGCTCGCCGCCGCCACCGGACGAGTGGTCCAGGCCGCCGACGACGAGGAGATGGTCGACCGCCGTCTCGCCGTCGGCTTCGCCGACCTCGTCGGGTTCACCCGGCTGACCCGCCGTCTCGAGGAGGAGGAGCTGGGCGAGCTGGTCGAGGCGTTCGAGACGACCTGCGCCGACCTGGTGGCCGCCCACGGCGGCCGGCTCATCAAGACGCTCGGCGACGAGGTCCTGTACGCCGCCGACGACGCGGGCACGGCCACGGAGATCGCGCTGCGGCTGATCGAGACCATGACGCACGACGAGTCGATGCCGGCGCTGCGCGTGGGCATCGCGTTCGGCACCGTCACCACCCGGATGGGCGATGTCTTCGGCAACACCGTGAATCTCGCGAGCCGGCTCACGTCGATAGCTCCCAAGGACGCGGTCCTGGTCGACGGGGCGCTCGCCGAGGAGCTGATCCGGACGGGCGACACCCCCGCGTCCGAGGCCGAGGCGGCGGAGCAGGCGGCGGAGGCCGAGAAGGCCGGTGAGGAGCCGCCCTCGTACCGCTTCGCGATACAGCCGATGTGGCAGCGGCCGGTGCGGGGCCTGGGCGTCGTGGAGCCCTGGCTCCTGACGCGGCGGCCCAGACCGGAGGCCTGACCCGTCGCTGCGGGGCGCCGCCTATGATCCCGGTCAACGATCGTTGACCGGGAAGCGGGTGGGTGCGGTGGGCGCGGAGAACGGGCGTCGGTTCGGGGAGTACGTCGAGGTACGCCGGCACGGTCAGGTGGCCGAGCTGGTCCTCGACCGGCCCAAGGCGATGAACGCGGTCTCGACGGAGATGGCGCGCTCCATCGGGGCGGCCTGCGCGGCGCTCGGCGAGGACCGGGACGTACGCGTCACCGTCCTCACCTCCACGCACGCGCGCGCCTTCTGTGTGGGCGCGGACCTCAAGGAGCGGAACGCGCTGAGCGACGCCGAGCTGGTCCGGCAGCGGCCGACCGCCCGCGCCGCGTACACCGGCGTCCTGGAACTCCCGATGCCGACCATCGCCGCCGTGCACGGCTTCGCGCTCGGCGGCGGGTTCGAGCTGGCGCTCTCCTGCGACCTCATCGTCGCCGACACGACGGCGGTCGTCGGGCTGCCCGAGGTGTCGGTGGGCGTGATCCCCGGCGGCGGCGGTACGCAACTGCTGCCGCGCCGCGTCGGAGCCGCCCGCGCGGCCGAACTGATCTTCACCGCACGGCGGTTGGAGGCCCCGGAGGCGCACGCCCTGGGCCTGGTCGACCAGCTCGTGGGGGAGGCGGCCGACCGCGACGAGGCGCTGGCGCTGGCCTCCCGGATCGCCGCGAATTCGCCGGTCGGCCTGCGGGCGGCGAAGCGCGCGCTGCGGCTCGGCCACGGACTCGACCTGCGGGCCGGTCTGGAGGTCGAGGACGCGGCGTGGCGGTCGGTGGCCTTCTCCGGCGACCGCAGGGAGGGTGTGGCCGCGTTCAACGAGAAGCGGAAGCCGGAGTGGCCCGGGGAGTAGGGCCCGGGATGGCGGACCTTGCGCACGTGATGAACGGAGAGTGACGACAGCTCGCTCCAAGTGATCAAATCACCCCAAAACACCCTAAGGTGGGGTGATGGGAGAGGACGCACGGCTACGGGCCGTGGTGGAGCTCGCGCAGGCCATGGCTTCGGCGCACACCCCCCACGAATCCTGGCGGGCAGCCGCGCTCGGCGCGCGCGAGGCGCTGGCCGGCAGCTTCGCCGCGCTGTCCGTGTGGGAGCGGGACCTCGGGCAGCTCAAGGTCCTCGTGAACGCGGGGGACCTGGCCGAGGGCGAGGAGGAGTTCCCCGAGGACGAGGCGTACCCGGTGCACCGCTTCCCCGAGATCGCCGAGTTCCTGCACGAGCGGTGGGCGGGGGGCGGCGAGCCCAACGCGTGGGTCGAGACGGTCGACGGCCCGGCCGCGACCGCCACCGACGCCGGCGGGCCGGGCTACTGCCACCAGCGGGTCGCGGCCCTGCGCAGACGCGGCCGGGGCTGCTGCGTCGTCGCGCCGATCGTGCTGCACGGGCGGGCGTGGGGCGAGCTGTACGTGGCGAGACCGCTCGGGGTGCCGGTCTTCCGGCGCGAGGACGCGGACTTCGCGACCGTCATCGCCTCCGTCGTGGCGTCGGGGATCGCGCAGACGGAGCGGCTCGAAGAGGTCCGGCGGCTGGCCTTCACCGATCCGCTGACGGGGCTCGCGAACCGTCGCGCGGTGGACATGCGGCTCGACGAGGCGGTCGCGCGGCACCGCGACGACGGATCGGTCGTCAGCCTCGTGGTCTGCGACCTCAACGGGCTGAAGCGGGTCAACGACACCCACGGGCACGCGGTCGGTGACCGGCTGCTGGAACGGTTCGGCTCGCTGCTCTCCGTCTGCGGGGCGCGGCTGCCGGGGGCGTTGGCGGCGCGGCTGGGGGGCGACGAGTTCTGTCTGCTGACGGTGGGGCCGCCGGCGGACGAGGTGGTCGAGGTGGCGGGTGAACTCTGCCGCCGGGCCGCGGAGTTGGAGCTGGGGGAGGGGGTGGCGTGCGGGATCGCGTCGACGGGGGATCCGATCGGGCCGCTGAGATCGGCACGGCGGTTGTTCCGGCTGGCGGACGCGGCGCAGTACCGGGCGAAGGCGGCGCGGTCGCCGGAGCCGGTGGTGGCGGGGCGGGACGGCGGGGTGGTCCGGCTGGCGGACGAGCCACCGCCGAGGCCGCCGGGGGGTGGGGAGCGGAGACGGTTCCGGGGCATGCCGAAGGTTCCTCCGGGGTGAGGGGTCCGATTGGGCCCGCGGGGTCGCCTGCGGCGGGCTGTGCCGTTCGCGTGCGGGCCTGTGCCTGGCTGGGGTCGGCCTCAAGCGCCGGCCGGGCTGGGGGTGGTTCCGGTGGTTGCCGGGTGCCGCTCCGGGGTCATGCCCGGACGGCGTGATTTACGCCGCGTGCACCGCTCGTTGGACCCGACGGGACCGGGTTGTCCACGCGGCACAAATCAGCCTGAGTGTCCGGACACGACCCCTGCGCGTCCCCCTCCAGCCCGCAGACCGGAGGAGCTTGAACAGCGCCACGCGACAGCCTGAGGGGGGCGGGGTCGCAGGAGGGGTGTGTTCGGACACTCAGGCTGATTTGTGGCGCGTGAACAAGAACGCCACAGCGGGACCAACGAGCCCCGCACGCGCCGTAAATCACGCCGTCCGGACACACCCCTCCGGAGACCCCGAACCCCGCCCGTCGGCAGACAACCGCAACCCACCGCCCCGCAACCACCCCGAGGCGACATAGTGACACGTTGAGTTTCAGTACGTACGCTCCTGAATATGAATATGCGCACAGTCGTCGTGGGGACCTCCGGCACCACCGCCGAAGACGTCGTCGACGTCGCCCGCGGCAACGCCCCCGTCGAGCTCTCCGCCGACGCCCTCTCCGCGCTCGCCGCCGCCCGCGAGGTCGTCGACTCCCTCGCCGCCAAGCCCGAGCCCGTGTACGGCGTCTCCACCGGCTTCGGGGCCCTCGCCAGCCGGCACATCGGGCCGGAGCTGCGCGCGCGGTTGCAGCGCAACATCGTGCGGTCGCACGCCGCCGGCATGGGTCCCCGGGTCGAGCGCGAGGTCGTGCGCGCGCTGATGTTCCTGCGGCTCAAGACCGTCGCGTCCGGTCGTACCGGCGTACGCCCCGAGGTCGCGCAGACCATGGCGGACGTGCTGAACGCGGGGATCACACCCGTCGTCCACGAGTACGGCTCCCTCGGCTGCTCCGGCGACCTCGCGCCGCTCTCCCACTGCGCGCTGACGCTGATGGGCGAGGGCGACGCCGAGGGCCCGGACGGGGTCGTGCGGCCCGCCGCCGAACTGCTCGCCGAACACGGCATCGTGCCCGTGGAGCTGCGGGAGAAGGAGGGGCTCGCGCTCCTCAACGGCACCGACGGCATGCTCGGGATGCTGGTCATGGCCCTCGCCGACCTCCAGCGCCTCTACACCTCCGCCGACATCACCGCCGCGCTGACCCTGGAGGCCCTGCTCGGTACGGACAAGGTCCTCGCCCCCGAGCTGCACGACATCCGCCCGCACCCCGGCCAGGGCGTCAGCGCCGACAACATGCTGCGGGTGCTCGCCGGGTCCGGGCTGACCGGGCACTTCCAGCAGGACGCCGCCCCCCGGGTGCAGGACGCGTACTCGGTGCGCTGCGCCCCCCAGGTGGCCGGCGCGGGCCGGGACACCCTCGCGTACGCCCGGATCGTGGCCGACCGTGAACTGGCCTCCGCCGTCGACAACCCGGTGGTCCTCCCGGACGGGAGGGTGGAGTCCAACGGCAACTTCCACGGCGCCCCCGTCGCCTACGTCCTGGACTTCCTCGCGATCGTCGCCGCCGACCTCGGCTCCATCGCCGAGCGCCGCACGGACCGGCTGCTCGACAAGAACCGTTCGCACGGGCTGCCCGCCTTCCTCGCGGACGACCCCGGTGTCGACTCGGGTCTGATGATCGCCCAGTACACGCAGGCCGCGCTGGTCAGCGAGATGAAGCGGCTGGCCGTCCCGGCGTCCGTCGACTCCATCCCCTCGTCGGCGATGCAGGAGGACCACGTCTCGATGGGCTGGTCGGCGGCGCGCAAGCTCCGCACGGCCGTCGACCATCTGGCGCGGATCATCGCCGTCGAGATGTACGCCGCGACCCGCGCGATCGAGCTGCGTACGGGCCTGCTGCCCGCGCCCGCGTCGATGGCCGCCATCGAGGCGGTGCGTGCCGCGGGGATCGAGGGGCCCGGGCCCGACCGCTTCCTGTCGCCGGATCTCGCGGCGGCCGACACCTTCCTGCGGGAGGGCCGGCTGGTCGCGGCGGTGGAGCCGGTCACCGGCCCGCTGGCCTGACCGCTCACGTACGTACGGAAGGGGCCGCCCGACAGCCGGGTGGCCCCCTCCGCTCTACTGCCGGGCGCGTCAGAGCGCGCCGCGCGCCTCTCTGCGTACCGAGTGCGCGACCAGCGCCGCGCCGATGCCCAGGAACGCCGTTCCGCCGATCACGTACGGCGTGGTGTCCACGCCGCTTCCCGTGTCGGCGAGGGCGAGGCCCGAGTTCTCGTGGGTGGTGGAGGCTGACCGCTGCTGGACACCGCGCTCGTTCGTGGCATTCGCCGAGGGGACGAAGAACAGGGCGCAGAGCAGGATTCCGGCGGCTATGGCCGTCAGCAGCGGTCGGCGTACGACAGGCACGTGCACGTAATCGATCTCCCTTGGGAAAACGCCGAATTGGCCGGGTGCGCCGATGCTAGTGAAAGCAGCGGGTCGCGGGAAAGTCGCCCGGGTCCGGAGGCCTACTCTCCGGTTATGAGCACTCCTGAGACCTCCCGTTATGTCCGGCTGCACGTGGAACTGGTGCTGGAGATCACTGATCCCGAAGAGCTGACCGCCGCCGCCCTGACCCTGATCGCGACGGACGACTCGATGCCCGAGGAAGAACGTACGCATGCCCGCTCCACGGTGCGGGAAGACGAGGCGGAGGCGCTCGCGTACCTGGTCGAGCCGCCGGAGCTGGTCGGCGACGTGCCCGGGGTGGAGCTCGCCCAGGCCTCGTGGAGCAGCGAGCGGATCGACTACGACCCCGAGGCCGTGGAATGGGACGTGGACGAGGAGGACCTGACGGACGGCGATAATGAGGGTGACGAAGGCGTGGACGGTGGGGGGACCGGGCGCCCGGGCGGGCTGTAGCCCGGGCTGGGTGACACCCCTAGCCCCGGGCCGTCGCACCGCGCGGACCGGGGCTTACACGTGCGCCGTCTGTGTATATCCCGGAACGCGAGTGGCGTTGGACACATCTTCGTCGGCGGTGGAACCGGACGTACCGGTATGGGTGTTCTTAAAGGTCATAGGGCAGGGAATCGGCGACGATGGAGAAGCGTGTGATGACGAACGGCAAGCGGCGCAAGGGCCTCGCGGCCGCGTCCGCACTGCTCGGCGGGGTGCTGATGCTCTCGGCCTGCAGCGGTGGCGACGGTGACGACGACTCCGGAGCCGGCGGTTCGAAGGATTCGCAGGCACAGGTGGACGAGGCTGCGGCGAAGGACACGTCCGAGGCCCAGATAGCCATTTCGCCCAAGAACGGTGCCGACGACGCGAGCATCAACAACGCCGCGAAGGTCACGGTCACCAAGGGCACGCTCACGAAGGTCGAGATGACCACCGGCGACGGCACCGCGGTGAAGGGCACGCTGGCGGCCGACGCGAAGAGCTGGAAGCCGGACGGCCAGCTGGAGCGGTCCACCACCTACAAGATCACCGCCACGGCGAAGGACTCCGACGGCCGTGAGGCCCACGAGAACTCGTCCTTCACCACCGTCTCGCCGGACAACAGCTTCATCGGCAACTTCACGCCCGAGGACGGCTCGACCGTCGGCGTCGGGATGCCGGTCTCGCTCAACTTCGACAAGGGGATCACCAACAAGGCCGCCGTGCAGGACGGGATCACCGTCACGTCGAGCAGCGGCCAGGAGGTCGTCGGCCACTGGTTCAACTCCCAGCGCCTCGACTTCCGCCCCGAGCAGTACTGGCAGGGCGGCTCGACCGTCACGCTGAAGCTGGCGCTCGACGGCGTCGAGGGCGCGGACGGTGTCTTCGGCGTCCAGCAGAAGACGGTCACCTTCAAGATCGGTCGTAACCAGGTCTCCACGGTCGACACCAAGGCCAAGACCATGACCATCCAGCAGGACGGCAAGACGATCAAGACGATCCCGATCTCGGCCGGCTCGCCCGACAACCCGACGTACAACGGTCAGATGGTGATCTCCGAGAAGTTCAAGGAGACCCGGATGAACGGCGCGACGGTCGGCTTCACCGACGACGACGGCAAGGGTGAGTACGACATCAAGGACGTGCCGCACGCCATGCGGCTGTCCACGTCGGGCACCTTCATCCACGGCAACTACTGGGGCGACGACTCGATCTTCGGCTCGTCCAACACCAGCCACGGCTGCGTCGGTCTGAACGACGCCAAGGGCGCCAACGACCCCAACCAGCCCGCCGCCTGGTTCTACGACAACTCCATCGTCGGTGACGTGGTCGTCGTCAAGAACTCCCCGGACAAGACCATCCAGCCCGACAACGGCCTCAACGGCTGGAACCTGAGCTGGGCGGACTGGAAGGCCGGCGCCGCCGCCTGACCCTCGCCACGTATCGCCACGGCGGCGGCACCCCCTCCGGGGTGCCGCCGCCGTCGCTCGTCCGGGGACCGGACGCGTCTCCGGTGCAACCAACGGCGCCGAAAACGAGTCTCACTGTCCGGGAAGGCCGTACAACTCGGGGGCACGGGCCGGGTAGTGCGCGTAGGTTCGGATCATGCTGATGACTCTGGGGACCCCGCCGTCGGAGGCGGAGACAGACGCCTGGCATGACGTGATCGCGGCTGCCCATCTCCAGGACGTGCCCGCGTCCGTACCGGAGCCCGGCCGCACCGAGACCGCCGGGAAGCTGCGGGTGCAGCCACCCCACGCGCGGATGCTCCGTCTGGTGTGGGCGGCACCCGACGGGTCCTACGACGGAGTGGCCGCGCTGCTCCTGTTCACCGAGGAGGGCAACCGGCACACGGCCCTCCTCGACGCCCTGGTCGTCCGCCCCGAGGCCCGCCGGCGCGGTGTGGGCGCACGGCTGTGGAGCGCGATACGGGCCGAACTGACCGCCGACGGGCGCACGTCGGTCTCCACCATGCTCGAACTGGGCGGCGCCGGCGAGGCGTTCGTCGACGGGCTCGGCTTCGGCAAGGCGCTGCCGCTCGCCTGGTACGTCCAGCGGGTGCGCGAGGCGAACACCCGACTGCCGCAGGCGCGGCTGCCCGACGGCTACCGGTTCGAGGACTGGAACGGTGTCGTCCCCGACGCGCTCGCCGAGGAGTTCGCGCGGGCGCACGACGTGATGCGGGACGCGCCCGGCGGCGTGGAGGAGCGGACACCGCGATGGGACGCCGAACGGGTACGGGGCGCGGCCCGGCTCGTGGACGACCGGGGCGGCATCATCCTGACCTCCGTGGTGCTCGCGGAGGCGGACGGCGCGGGCGAGGGCGTGGACCGGGTCGCCGCGTACACCGAACTCGTCCTGCGCGACCCCTCGCACACCCGCGCGCTCCAGTACGACACGGTGGTCGTCCCGGAGCACCGGGGGCGCGGGCTCGGCCGCGCCGTCAAACGCCATCTGCTGGGCAGGCTCGCCGAACGCCATCCCCGGGTACGGGAGATCAGCACCACCGTCGCCGACGACAACGCGCCGATGCTGGCGGTGAACGCGGCGCTCGGCTACCGGCGCGAGCGGCCGGCCGCGATCTTCCAGGCCAAGCTCTGAGTCCGGGTCCGCTCCGGCGAAGAGCCGCCGGACCGGACCCGGAGCTCCCCCGTCAGCTGCCGGGCACCACCCGTCCCGCCGCCAACTCCAGCCGCGCGCCTTCGAATTCGCCCCGGAAGCGGCGGTCGTGCGAGACCACGACCACGGCGCCCTCGTAATCGAGGAGCGCCCGCTCCAGCTCCTCCACCAGGCTCAGCGCCACATGGTTCGTCGGCTCGTCCAGGATCAGCAGATCGGCGGGGCGGGTCAGCAGCCGGGCCAGTTCGAGGCGGCGCCGCTGCCCCACCGAGAGGCCGGCCACGGGCACGGACAGGTCCTCCTCGCGGAACAGCCCGAGGGCCAGCAGTTCCTCGGTGTGCTCCTCGGGCAGCCCCCGCCGGCCCACCGCGAACGCGCCCAGCAGCGAGAGCCGCGACGCCGTCGGGCCCGCGGCCAACTCCTGGGCCAGATAACCGACTCCGGCCGTCACGTGCACGGTGCCCTCGTCCGGTGCGAGATCCCCGGCCAGCACCCGCAAGAGCGTCGTCTTGCCCGCGCCGTTGGGCCCGTCGACCAGCAGCCGGGTTCCCGCCTTCACCTGGAGCGAGTCCACCCGCAGCCGGTCCCCCACCACGATGCCGGTCAGCTCGGCCAGCACCCCGTCGGCCCCGGTGGTGGCCGGGGAGGCGGCGAAGGCCAGCGGCTCCGGCGGGGCGGGCACCGGCTCCCGTTCCAGCCGCTCCAGCCGTACCCGCGCGGCCCGCACTTGGCCCGACAGCTTCGCCTCGTGCGAGCGGCGGTGCTTGCCGAAGCCCTGCCGGGGGTCCTTCCCCGTCGAGGCGAGGCGCTGCCCGGCGGCGGTGACCAGCTCCTTCGTACGGGCCAGATCGTCCAGCCACTCCTGGTGGTCCTGCTCCCAGCGGCGGCGGGCGGCGGCCTTGGCGGTGCGGTAGCCGCTCCAGCCGTCGCCGTACCGGGTCACCGCGCGGGTGTCCCGGTCGACCTCCAGGATCGTCGTCGCGATCCGCTCCAGGAACGCGCGGTCGTGGGTGACGGCGACCACCGTGCCTTGGTGCGCCCGCAGCCGCTCCTCCAGATAGGTGGTGGCACGGAGATCGAGATGGTTGGTCGGCTCGTCGAGCAGCAGCAGCTCGGGCGCCGCAGCGAGGACGCACGCGAGCGCCACCCGGGACCGCTCACCGCCGGAGAGCGACCCGAGCGGGCGCTCCCGGCCGACATGGGCGAGCCCGAGTCCGTGCAGGGCGGCGTCGACGCGGGCGTCCGCCTCGTAGCCGCCGCGCTCCTCGTAAGCGGTCAACAGATCGCCGTACGCGGTCAGTTCGTCCTCCGTGGCGCCGGCGAGCGCGGCCTCGGCCGCGCCGATACGCCGTTCGAGCTCCCGCAGATCGGCGAGCGCGGCGTCCACCGCGCCCTGGACCGTGCTCTCCGGATCGAGCCCGAGGGTCTGGGCGAGATACCCGGTCCCGCCGGGGAAGTGGACGGTGACCTCCCCGCCGTCCGGTGACTCGGCCCCGGCGAGCAGCCGGAGCAGGGTGGACTTACCGGAGCCGTTCTCCCCGATGACCCCGGCCTTCTCGCCGGGCCGTACGGAGAGTGACACCTGATCGAGGACGGTCCTGTCGCCGTACGACTTGGAGACGTCCTTCATCGACAACTGGGCGCGTTCGCGCATGCTTCTTCCCTGAAAGTGACATGCCTCGGCGGCGCGCGTCGGCGCGCGGGTGACCGGAGGCCGGACGGGCGGAGAGATGCGGACGCCGGCGGTCCTGAGGACCTACGGGGCGTCCGTGCCCGGAATCAGCGGAAGAAGTAGTACGAGTACACACCCATGCCGGCCAGCGTACCGAAGGGCGTGGCAGGGCGCCCTTCGATTTCCGCCGGACACCTCCTAGAGCTTCGCGGCCAGTTCGAAGGCGTGCGCCGACACCCAGGTGTACGCCGCCCGTATCTCGTCGACCACGCCCCGCTCGCGCAGCGCGGTCATCGCGGGATCGCCGCGCTCCGCCGCCTCCTCGATGCCGCGCCAGGAGCGGTCCTGCCACCACAGGATCGTCCGGACGATGCCGTCCCGGTCGTCCAGCCCGTACGCGTCGCAGACCAGCGTGATCCGGCGGGCGGCGTCGCCCACGTCCGGCACCCGGGGGCCGAGGTCCAGATACCGCCAGCAGAGATGGGCGACGTCGTGGACACGGTCGCCGGGGGCGGCCAGGTCCCAGTCCAGAAGCGCCACGGGCAGCGGCTCGGAGCCGTTCTGCGCCGCGTAGACGGTGTTCCTGGGCGACAGGTCGTTGTGACACACGACCTCGCGGCCGGCGGCGAACGACGATCCGGCCGTCAGGTCGTGGAACTCCCGCACGAGCTCGGAGACCCGTGCCAGCCGGGCGTCCGACAGGGGCAGGTCCACCTCCCCCTCGATGTGCCCGAACACCTCGCGGCCCTGCTCGTCCAGCCCCCGGAAGCGCGGTGCGCCGCCCCAGCCCCGCTCCTCGAACCAGCCGAGCAACTCACGCGTGTACGCGGCGCGTCGGGCCGACGACGTGGGGGAGCGCCGGACGGTGTCACCGACGCGTACGACCTGATTGATGAACCCACCGGGCAGAGGAGTCTCGTCCATGCCCCCACGATGCCAGGCCCCGCCCGACGGGGACGAACGAGCGGTCGACGCTCAGACGCCCTTACGGATACGGGCGCGTGCCTCCGTGCCGCGCAGTGCCGTCGCGCGGGTCGCCGTGAAGAACGCGGCCGGGTCCCGACGGGTGCGCCACGGAAGGGCGTTCACATAACCGTCGACCAGCCGGAAGGCCTCCAGGGCCTCCTCGTGCCGCGACTGGCGCGTCAGGAAGTACGCCAGCAGGTGGCGCATCTCCGGGAGCCGGGGATGGTCGTCGGGCGCCGCCGCCGCGTCCGCGAGAGCCGCGTCGACCAGGGCCGTCAGCCGAGGGGCCGTGTAGTCGCGGGGCGTCGCCGCCGCGTCGTGGTGGTCGAACCAGGCGATCAGCGGGAACGCCGTCATCAGCGTGCCCGGCGGCGCGTCCGCCGTCGCCTGGGCGGCGAACTCCCCGGCCAGCTCCGCCGAGCCGTGCCACGCCCCGCTCCAGTACTGGATGGCCGCCTCGTGCGCCCCGTACAGCGGCGCCGACGTCGGATGCGGGGTACGGGCCGTGATCTCCGCCCACAGCTCACGCAGCTGCTCCGGCCCGTAGCCGACGCCCAGGGCCGTACGGATCTCGATGATGTACGGCGAGGGGTCCTCCGGGCCCAGCGCCGCCGCGCGGGCGGTGTCGGCGCGGGCACCCGGCAGCAGTTCGTTGAAGCGGTCCGCCTGCTCGGGCGTGGTGTGCCTGGCGTACGGCGAGCCCCGCAGCAGCCAGGCGCGCGAGACCGTCGCCGACGCCTGGACCAGCTCCGCGTCCACGTCGGGGGATTCCTCGGAGCGCGACGCGCGCCAGGCCCGCAGCCAGGAGTCGTCCCGGGCCGCCGCCTCGCCCAGCACCCGCGCGTAGAGGGAGCGCCGCTCCCAGTCCCGGTCCCTGCCCGTGGCGGCCAGCAGCACCGCCGCCGGCTCCCAGCGGCCCGACCGCGCCTCGGCCAGCGCATGCTGAAGGGCGCTGTCCTCGCCGGCCAGCTCCGTGTTCTGCCGGTCCCTGGGGAGCAGCCCCAGCTCCGCCTCCGTACCGACGAGTGAGGACACGCTCCGGCGGGCCTTCAGCCAGAACCAGATGCCGAACGCGAAGAGTACGAAGGGCAGAGCGCGTGCCATCTGATGGCCCCCAGAGGTGCGGAGAACAGGTGAAGAGACGGTGTGGGGGATCTGCGGAGTATGCACCACCGCAGGTCAGCGGGGCAATGGTGCCTCGACGTCCGGGCCGGGGGCCGGGCGTGCCCGGGGAGTTACCCGTCCGTCCGCCCCTACCGCGGCAGCGTCGCCGGATTCCCGCCGTTCGCCTCGTACCCCGCCACCGCCAGCGCCCGGTACACCGCGTACCGCGCCGCCGGGTCCTCGTCGAGCGTCCACGGCAGCGCGCCGACATAGCCGTCCACCCGTACCAGCTGGTGCATCGCCTCGGACCACCGCGCGCCGCCCACCAGGAAGAGGATCAGCAGATGCCGCACGTGCGCGAGCATCGGGTCGTCGGGGCGCGCCGCGTGGACCGCGAAGAGCGCGCCCTCCATCGCCTTCGAGACCACCGCGCTGGAGAAGAAGTCACGCACCAGCGTGAGGTCACCCATGTGCTCGTACACCGCGAACAGCGGCAGCGCCGCCAGCAGCGAGCCCTCCGGGGCGCGCGCGGCCGAGGCCGTCGCGAACCGGTCCGCCTCCTCGCGTGAGCCGTGCCACTTCTCGCACCAGTAGTGCAGCGCCGCGAGATGCGCGCCCATGTGGTCCGGCGCGCGGTCGATGACCTTCGCCCAGAGCTGGTCGAACCGCTCGTGCGGATAGCCGAGCCCCCGGGCCACGGCCAGCTCGACGATGTACGGCACGGGATCGCCGGGCGAGAGCAGCGCAGCGTCGCCGCAGACCGAGAGGGCCTCCTCAAGGATGATCCGGAAGTCGTCCGTGCCCGCCGCCGACGAGCGCCACGCCTGCTGCACCAGGAACTCCGCGTGCACCTGCGCGCCGCCCGCGTCCTTCGGCGAATCCGCGCGCCACGCCCGCAGCCACGCGCCGCCGACACCCGGCTTCTGCTGGAGCTCCAGCGACGCGGCGCCCGCGAAGGCCTGCACCCGCTGCCAGCGCACCTCGCCCTCCTTGGCCGTCCCGGCGAGCAGCTGCGCCGCCGCGCGCCAGTCCTGGGTGCGCTGCACGACGTCCAGTACGTCCAGAAGGTCCTGGTCCGGCCCCGGAAGCCGGACGTCCAGCTCCTCCTGCCGGACGAACTCGTAGTCGTCCGGGTCGGCGGCATCGGGCGAACCGGGCGCGACCTGGCGGATGCCACCGCCCCGGCGCCGCACGACGGGAGCCACGACGGCCGCCACCATGCCCGCCGCGATCAGGAACCAGAGAATCTCCATGCACCCCATTGTCCCGGACGCGGACGGCGCTCTGCCTCGCCCCCCGGGCCGCTACGCTCAGGGCCCATGAGCGACGAGCACAGCTTCGAGACCATCGCCATTCACGCGGGGAACACGCCTGATTCCCTCACCGGCGCGGTCGTACCCCCCATCTATCAGGTGTCCACCTACAAGCAGGACGGAGTCGGCGGACTGCGCGGCGGCTACGAGTACAGCCGCAGCGCCAACCCCACACGCTCCGCGCTGGAGGAGAACCTCGCGGCCCTGGAGGGCGGCCGGCGCGGACTCGCCTTCGCCTCCGGCCTGGCCGCCGAGGACTGCCTCCTGCGTACGCTGCTGTCGCCGGGCGACCACGTGGTGATCCCCGACGACGCGTACGGCGGCACCTTCCGGCTCTTCGCGAAGGTCGTCTCCCGCTGGGGCGTGGAGTGGTCGGTGGCCGACACGTCCGACCCGGTCGCGGTACGGGCCGCGCTGCGCCCCCGTACGAAGGCGATCTGGGTCGAGACCCCGTCCAACCCGCTCCTCGGCATCAGCGACATCGTGGCGCTCGCCGACGTCGCCCGCACCGCCGGGGCCCGGCTCGTCGTGGACAACACCTTCGCGAGCCCCTACCTCCAGCAGCCGCTCGCCCTCGGCGCCGATGTCGTCATGCACTCGACCACCAAGTACATGGGCGGTCACTCGGACGTGGTCGGCGGCGCGCTGATCACCGCCGACTCCGCGCTCGGCGACGAACTCGCCTACCACCAGAACGCGATGGGCGCGGTCTCCGGCCCGTTCGACGCATGGCTCGTGCTGCGCGGTGTGAAGACGCTCGCCGTCCGGATGGACCGCCACAGCGAGAACGCGACGCGGGTCGCGGAGATGCTCCTGCGGCACCCGAAGGTCTCGAAGGTGTACTACCCGGGCCTGCCGGACCACCCCGGCCACGAGGTCGCGGCCAAGCAGATGAGGTCCTTCGGCGGCATGGTGTCCTTCCAGGTCGCGGCCGGCGAGGAGGCGGCGATCGAGGTCTGCGGCCGGACGAAGGTCTTCACGCTGGGGGAGTCGCTCGGCGGTGTCGAGTCGCTGATCGAGCACCCGGGGCGGATGACGCACGCGTCGGTGGCGGGCTCCCCGCTGGAGGTGCCGGACGATCTGGTCAGGCTGTCGGTCGGTATCGAGTCCGCCGACGATCTGCTGACGGACCTTCAGCAGGCCCTCGCCTGACGGGAGTCGGGGTGACGGCGGACGCCGCCGTCACCAGCCCTCCAGCGGCGGGGTCGTCTCGGACGGCGGGACCGACCACGGCTCCACGACCGACGCCCACACCGTGAACGCGACCACGGCCACCGTGACGAGCAGCCAGAGGAGCAGTCGCACGGTGCGCCTGCGGGCCAGAAGGCGGTTGCCGAGGGCGGTCGCACGGGCCGTGAGATCGACGGGGACCGGCGGATGCGGCAGATCGAGCATCCGGCGGACCTCGTCCTCCTTACGGCTGTGGCCGCTCATCGCGTGGCCTGCCGGGAGAGCAGCGACAGCGGCCAGTGCGGAGCCGGACGGCGGGGCGGCGCGGGCTGCCGCATCGCGCCGACGGCCCGCGCGCAGATCGCCCGCACCCGCTCGACCGGCAGCCCGATCAGCGCCGCCGTCTGCTCCTCGGCCACCCCCTCGTACAGCCGCAGCACCAGGATGAGCCGCTCCTGGGGAGTGAGCCGGCCGAGCAGACCCTCCCCCGTGCGGGGCTGCCGCCAGGCGCCCCGCGCGTACCGCACCGCGATCTCCTGGCGCGCGGCGTCGTACGGATCCTCCCCGCGCAGCCGCTCCCAGTCCGCGTACGTACGGGCCAGAGCGGTCGTCAGCAGGTGCTCGGCGCGGGGTCTGGAGTCGGCGGGCTCACCCGTCAGCAACATGGCGGCATGCAGCAGTCGCCCTGCCGCGCCCGCGACGAACGCCTCGAACTCCTGGGCGCGACGGCGATCCGAACCCGGCTGCCCTCGCTGTCGCACACCTCATATGAGGACAGACCCGGGCCGAAATCAAGAGGCCGGCGGTGGCTCCGTGCCGTCGGGTTCGTCCACCGGGGCCCGGTGCGACACCGGTTCGGCCGACGCGGGGCCGGCCTGGCGTGCCGACAGGGCGGTGTTGAAGCGGGTGAGGAGCGTGCAGAACGAGTCCCGCTCGTCCTCCGTCCAGCCGTCCGTGACCTGCGACATCAGTTCACGGCGCGAGGACCGGACCTCGTCGAGGCGGCTCAGCCCGCGGGCCGAGAGCTCCAGGACGACGGCGCGGCCGTCCTCCGGGTGCGAGGTGCGCTTGACCAGGCCGGTGTCGACGAGCGGCGCGACCTGGCGGGTGACGGTGGAGGAGTCGATCCCCATCCCCGCCGCCAGCGCCTTGACGCCCATCGGGCCTTCCAGGTCGAGCCGGTTGAGCAGCAGATAGGCGGCGCGGTCCATGGAGTTGCGCACCTGGCCGACGCCGCCCAGGCGGGTCTGTTCCGCCCGTCGGGCGAAGACGGCCACCTGGTGCTGGAGTGCGTCGAGAAGTGCGGCGTCGTCGGACGCGCCGACGGATTCGGTACCGACTGAAGGTGCCGGTGCGGTCTCTAAAGGTGCGGAGCCGGAAGGGTCGGAACCGGAGGATTCGGAGCCGGAGCCCGGGGAGGCCGACACAGCGGAAGTCATGTCCTGAGTAGGGGGCATGGCTGGGGCTCTCTCGTGCGGTGGTCGGTTGGTGGGGGACAGAGTACGCGGCCCCGCCCCTGGCCGTACCAGCCGTGGGTAAACCCGTGGACGACCCTTGGTTTCGGGCGTCCGGCCGGGTGATGAGCTGCGAGACTGGCCGTCATGACCTTCGGTACGTCGCGTCCCTCCGGATCGTTCACCTCCGCCTCTGCGCGCGGCTCCGCGCCCAGCCTGATCCTCGACGACATCCGCGGGGCACAGAAGATGCTCGCCGGGGTCGCGCGGAAGACCGCGATGGAGGGCAGCAGGCATCTGACGCGTCTCGTCGGCTCCCCGGTCCACCTCAAGTGCGAGAACCTCCAGCGCACCGGGTCGTTCAAGCTGCGCGGCGCGTACGTACGGATCGCCGGGCTCAGCCCCGAGGAGCGCGCGGCCGGTGTGGTCGCGGCCAGCGCGGGCAACCACGCGCAGGGCGTCGCGCTCGCCTCCACCCTGCTCGGCGTGCGCTCCACCGTCTTCATGCCCGTCGCGGCGCCGCTGCCCAAGGTCGCCGCGACCCGGGAGTACGGCGCCGAGGTGCGGCTGCACGGCCAGGTCGTCGACGAGACCCTGGCGGCGGCGCAGGAGTACGCGCGGGAGAGCGGCGCGGTCTTCATCCACCCCTTCGACCACCCGGACATCATCGCCGGACAGGGCACGGTGGGCCTGGAGATCCTGGAGCAGTGCCCCGAGGTACGGACCATCCTCGTCGGGCTGGGCGGCGGCGGCCTGGTGGCCGGCATCGCCCTCGCGGTCAAAGCGGTACGGCCGGACGTGAAGGTGATCGGCGTACAGGCCGAGGGCGCCGCGGCGTTTCCGCCCTCGCTGCGGGCCGGGCGGCCGATGTCGATCGACGAGCAGCAGACGATGGCGGACGGCATCAAGGTCGGCCGGCCGGGTGAGATCACGTTCCCGCTGGTCAGGGATCTGGTCGACGAGGTGCGCACGGTCTCGGAGGACGAGTTGTCCGCCGCGCTCCTGCTCTGTCTGGAGCGGGCGAAGATGGTCGTGGAACCGGCCGGCGCGAGCACCGTCGCGGCGCTGCTCAGCGCGCCGGGGGCGTTCGACGGGCCGGTGGTCGCCGTGCTGTCGGGAGGCAACGTGGACCCCCTGCTGATGCAGCGGATCCTGCGCCACGGGATGGCGGCGTCCGGGCGCTACCTGCGGCTGCGGCTACGGGTCACCGACCGGCCGGGGGCGCTCGCGACGCTGCTGGGGATGCTGTCGGTGGCCGACGCCAACGTCCTGGACGTGAGCCACGTACGGACCGATCCGCGGCTCGGGCTGACGGAGGCGGACGTGGAGCTGCATCTGGAGACCAAGGGTCCCGAGCACTGCGCGGACGTGGCCACGGCGCTGCGGGAGGCCGGGTACACGATCCTCGGCCAGGGCTGAGGCCGTCACCTGCGCGTCGTCTCCCGGTCGTCTGTCGGCGCGTCCGTCGGCTTAAGCTCTCCATGAGTACGGATCGCACGATTTGACCGCATCTGACGTAACGCTGGGAGTGCCCCTATGCCAGGCGCCATCTATGCCGAGGGTCTGGTCAAGACGTTCGGCGAGGTAAGAGCGCTGGACGGCGTCGACCTCGATGTCCCCGAGGGCACGGTCCTCGGGCTGCTCGGACCCAACGGCGCGGGGAAGACCACCGCGGTCCGTGTGCTGACGACCCTGCTCCGGCCCGACAGCGGAAAGGCCGTCGTCGCGGGCATCGACGTGGTCAAGAACCCCAACGAGGTCCGCAGGAACATCGGACTCTCCGGGCAGTTCGCCGCGGTCGACGAGTATCTGACGGGCCGCGAGAACCTCCAGATGGTCGGCAGGCTCTACCAGCAGAGCGCCCGCGCGGCCAAGGCCAGGGCCGCCGAACTCCTCGACCGCTTCAACCTCGCCGACGCGGCCGACCGCACCACCAAGACCTACTCCGGCGGTATGCGCAGACGCCTCGACCTCGCGGCGGCCCTCGTCGTCTCCCCGCCCGTGATGTTCATGGACGAGCCGACGACCGGCCTCGACCCCCGCAACCGTCAGCAGTTGTGGGGCATCATCCAGGAACTGGTCGCGGGCGGCACGACCCTGCTGCTGACCACCCAGTACCTGGAGGAGGCCGACCATCTGGCCCACGACATCTGCGTCATCGACCAGGGCCGGGTCATCGCCCGCGGCACCGCCGACGAGCTCAAGGCCCGCACCGGCGGCGAGCGCGTCGAGGTCGTCGTCCACGAGCACGACCAGATCAGCCCGACCCGCGATGTGCTGGCCCGCTTCGGCAAGGGCGAGGTGATGGTCGACGGGCACACCCGCCGGCTCACCGTCCCGGTCACTGGCGGGGCCAGACTCCTCGCCGAGATCATCAGGGAACTCGACGCCCGGGGCGTGGAGATCGACGACATCGGGCTGCGCCGCCCCACGCTCGACGACGTCTTCATCTCGCTCACCGGCCACGCGGCGGAGGAGGGCCAGGAGAACGGCGAGGGCGGCACCGGCAGCGGCCCCCCGTCGGCCAAGGACCCGGGCAAGGACCGGGACAAGGCCCCGGGCAAGGATCGGGACAAGGCCCAGGACAAGGACCCGGCTCCGGAGGACCCCGCCGACGCGGCCGGGGCCACGCCGTCCGGCCCCCGCACGGACGACACCGTCACGGACCCGAAGGAGAGCGCCCAATGAGCGCCGTGACCGACGCCTCCCCCAAGGGCCTCGCGCCTCCCCCGCGCGGCCGCGTCTTCCAGTCCGCCCACGACTCGCTGGTCGTGGCCAAGCGCAATCTGATCCGGATGATGCGCATCCCGGAGATGATCGTCTTCGGGCTGATCCAGCCCATCATGTTCGTGGTGCTCTTCACCTACGTCTTCGGCGGTTCCATCAACATCCCTGGCGCCGCCCCCGGCAGCTCCCAGGCCTACCGCGAGTTCCTGATGGCGGGCATCTTCGCGCAGACCGTGACCTTCGCCACGGCCGGCGCGGGAGCCGGCATCGCCGACGACATGCACAAGGGGCTCATCGACCGGTTCCGCTCACTGCCCATGGCACGCGGCGCGGTCCTGACCGGACGTACGCTCGCCGACCTCGTACAGACCGCCCTGACGCTCGTCGTCCTCGCGGCGGTCGCCCTGATCATCGGCTGGCGCACGCACGAGAACATCGGCAGCGTGCTCGGCGGCTTCGCGCTGCTGCTCTTCCTCGGCTACGCCTTCTCCTGGATCGGCGCGCTGATCGGGCTCATCGTCCGCACACCGGAGGCCGCCACGTCCGGCGGGCTGATCTGGCTTTTCCCGCTGACGTTCATCTCCAACGCGTTCGTGCCGGTCAACGGCATGCCCGCGTTCCTTCAGCACGTCGCGGAGTGGAATCCGTTCAGCGCGACCGTGCAGGCGGCGCGTGAGCTCTTCGGCAACACGATCGCCGGCCGTCCGGCCTCGGTGACCGGCGCCTGGCCGATGGAGCACCCGATCTGGGCGTCGGTGATCTGGTCCGTCCTGATCATCGTGGTGTTCCGCACCCTGGCGGTACGGCGCTACCGCTCGGCGACCGCGTAGAGCCCACCCGGCGGCACTGTCCTGATCCACCGGCCCCGGGGGAGGGACCGGTGGATCCCTGCTTCTAGCCCTGGTACGGCTTCGCGGCCAGGATCTTCACCGAGGCCTTCTTGCCGTTCGGCAGCTCGTACTCCGCGTCGTCGCCGACCTTCTTGCCGTTCACACCCGTGCCGAGCGGCGACTGCGGTGAGTACGTCTCGATGTCGGAGCTCGCGTACTCGCGCGAGGCCATGAGGAACGTCAGCGTGTCGTCCTCGTCGCCGTCGAAGGCGATCGTGACGACCATGCCGGGCTCGACGATCCCGTTGTCGGCCGGAGCCTCGCCCACCTTGGCGTTCTGCAGGAGCTGGGTCAGCTGGCGTACCCGCAGCTCCTGCTTGCCCTGCTCCTCCTTGGCCGCGTGGTACCCGCCGTTCTCCTTCAGGTCCCCCTCCTCGCGGGCGGCCTCGATCTTCTGGGCGATCTCGACGCGCGCGGGACCAGACAGGTGATCCAGCTCGGCCTTGAGCTGGTTGTACGCCGCCTGGGTGAGCCAGGTGACGTTCTCGCTGGTCTGGGTCACAGGTGCTCCTCGTAGGTACTGGGAATACAAAGCAACGCCCTACCCAGAAGGATTGTGCCTTCTCGGGTGGGCGAAACCACGAGCCTAACAATTCCGCGGCGTCAGGGCAGGACGAAAGGCATCAGAATCACATCAACGCAGGTCAGCGACGTGAAACGGAGGGGCGCCGGGGAGAGTCAGAGCAGAATCCGGCGACGTGAGAGGTGGACCACGCTTGTCAGCTGTCGTCGGACGTACAGCCGACGAGCTCCGCGCTGGTCGCGCTCGCGGTCGTACGGACGGTGACGACGCGGTCTATCCGCGTCTCGGGACCGTCGAAACGGACGTCCTTGCGGCCGACCTCGCCGCCGTCCTCCGCGCGTGAGCGGAGGGTGCAGGTGCCGGCCGCGTCCCTGTCCTTGCGGACCTCGAGATGCACCTCGACCGCGGTGGCCGATACCCGCTTGAATTTGATGAGCTCGCCGGAGACACTCTGGCCTGCCACATAGTCGTACCCGAACCAGCCGACGAGCGCGAGAAGGCCGACGCCGAGCACCGAGCCGACGACCTTGAGCCCCCGGTCCGCGCGCTCGTCCGACGAGCGGCCGTAGCGGCCCTCGGGAAGAACCGGTGGGCGTTCCGCGGTCATGGACGTTCCTCTCCGGAATTTTCCGTCCCTGGATTCCGTCACTATAGAAGCAGCCCGTTGGCACACATCACTGAGGACCGAGTCTTGACTGACCAGCTGCGTTTGATGGCCGTGCACGCCCACCCCGACGACGAGTCGAGCAAGGGCGCGGCCACCATGGCCAAGTACGTATCCGAGGGGGTGGACGTGCTGGTCGTGACCTGCACCGGAGGCGAGCGCGGCTCCATCCTCAACCCCAAGCTCCAGGGTGACGCCTATATCGAGGAGCACATCCACGAGGTCCGCAAGAAGGAGATGGACGAGGCCCGCGAGATCCTCGGCGTCCGGCAGCAGTGGCTCGGTTACGTGGACTCGGGGCTGCCCGAGGGCGACCCGCTGCCGCCGCTTCCTGACGGCTGCTTCGCCCTCGAGGACGTCGACGAGGCGGCGGGCCGGCTCGTGCGGATGATCCGTGAGCAGCGGCCCCACGTCATCACGACGTACGACGAGAACGGCGGTTACCCGCACCCCGACCACATCATGACCCACAAGATCTCGATGGTGGCCTTCGAGTCCGCGGCGGACGCGGAGAAGTACCCCGAGGCCGAGTTCGGTCCGGTGTGGCAGCCGCGGAAGCTCTACTTCAACCAGGGCTTCAACCGTCCCCGTACGGTCGCGCTGCACGAGGCCCTGCTGGCGCGGGGGCTGGAGTCCCCGTACGCGGAGTGGCTGGAGCGCTGGAAGGAGTTCGGGCGCGAGGAGCGCACGCTGACCACGCATGTGCCGTGCGCGGACTTCTACGAGATCCGTGACAAGGCGCTCATCGCGCACGCGACCCAGATCGATCCGGACGGCGGCTGGTTCCGTGTCCCGATGGACATCCAGCGGGACGTCTGGCCGACCGAGGAGTACGAGCTCGTGAAGTCGCTCGTCGACACCTCCCTCCCCGAGAGCGACCTCTTCGCGGGCATCCGCGACAATGCCTGATATGTATGCGACCCACGCAGTGACGCAGCTGGTCCCGCTCGCCAAGGAGCTGGACGAGAACAAGGTGACGCCCGGCGTCCTCGGCTTCATCGTCTTCGCCGTGATGGCGGGCGGGGTGTGGCTCTTGATGAAGTCGATGAACCGCCACATGGGCAAGGTCGACTTCGAGGAGAAGCCGGCCCCGGAGAAGACCCCGGCGCCGCCGTCCACCCACCAGACGACCTGACCCGACCCCCCGTACCCGGGACCGCCGCACGGCCGGCGGGGGCCCGGGTTCCCGCACGAGGGCCGGGCTAGGGCGGGGGCGCGCCGAGCTGAGCGGCCCCCGCCGGAGGGGCCCCGGTCGCGCGCCGGTGAGGGCGCGCGCACCGGGCGGGGCCGCCGTCAGGCCTGGGCCGGTTCCACCGGGACCCCCATCACCTCGCGGGCGTGACGGCTCGGGACCATGCCCAGGCGCCAGGCCTGCCAGCCGTCCTCCAGGGCGACGCCGCGTTCCAGCATCACCGTGAAGGTCTCCACGCAGTCGTCCAGCTTGCCGTCCCGCGAGGGGTGCCGGGCCGCCACCAGTTCGGTGAGTTCCTGTTCCGCCACGACCGAGCCGACGTCGACACCGCCCGCCGAGCCGTACGGCAGCAGCGTGCAGCGCAGGAAGCGGGCCCAGTCGGCGCCGCGGTCGTCGCCGTACGAGGCGAACAGCTCCGCCGCCTCGTCGCACAGCGCGAGCGCCTGCGCCGCCTTGCTGTTGCCCGCGTCGATGATCGCCAGCTCCAGACAGGTCCACGCCTCGCCGTGCGCGACACCGATCCGCCGGAAGTCCGCCCGGGCGTCGACCAGCAGCTGCCGGGCGAAGCCGGAGTTACGGAGATTGCCGGTCTGGGCGGCCCGCTGGTCGCGGGTGACCCGCCCCGAGTGGTGCCGGGCACAGGCCAGCCCGTACACGTCCCGCATCCGGGAGAACATCGAGCGCGCCCGCTCCAGCTCCCGTACCGCCTGCGCGGTCTCGCCGCACTCCTCCAGCGCCTGGCCCAGGTAGTACAGCGTCCACGCCTCGCCGCGCGCGTCCTCGTTGTCGCGGTGCCGCGAGAGCGCCTGGCGGAACTGGTCCGCCGCCGACTCCCCCTCGCCGTCCACCAGCCGGGCCCGGGCCAGCTGCGTCAGCGCCCAGGCCTCCCCGCGGCCGTCACGGGTACGGCCGTACAGGTCCATCGCCTGGCCCAACTCCCGCTCGGCGCGCGGGACATCCCCCATCCGCAGACAGACCTGCCCGAGCTGGAAGTGCGTCCACGCCTCCCCGTGCAGCGACTCGCCCTCGCGGTGCAGGACGAGCGCCGTGGCGAGCAGCGTGATCGCCTCGTTGAGATTCGCCCGGTCGCGCTCGACGGCCGCCAGCGCGTGCAGGGTCCAGGCGCGGTCGGTGCCCAGTTCGGCCGGGGCCTGGAGTTCGAGTGCCTCGCGCAGCTTCTCGGCGGCCCCGATGAGATTGCCCTGGTGGTGCAGGGTGATGCCCAGCGAGCAGAGCGCGCGGGCGGCGCCCGCGTCGTGGTGCGCCTCGCGGTAGAGGTCGACCACCGACGTCAGGGTGGTCTGGGCCTTGTCCAGCTCACCGAGCTGCCGGGCCGCGATGCCCGTACGCCACTGCACGGAACGGATCAGCAGCCCCTGGTCGACCGCCTGCGCCAGCTCACTGATCTCGCCGAGCCGGTAGAGGTCCCCGCGCAGCAGGCAGTAGTCGCAGAGCGCGCCCAGCAGGCTCAGTACCGCCGCCTGGTCGACACCCTCCGCGTGCCGCAGCGCCGCCGTGATGAAGCTCGACTCGTCGTCCAGCCAGCGCAGCGCGGCGTCCAGCGAGGAGAAACCGTGCCCGCCGAACTGGTCCGCGCGCGTGGACGTCTTGCCGTCCACCAGCCGGATCACCGAGTCGGCGAGCTCCGAGTAGTTCTGGATCAGGCGCTCCTGCGCGGCACTGCGGTCGGCCGCCTGCTCCTCGTCCAGCAGCCGGGCCAGCGCGAAGGCCCGTACGACGTCGTGCAGCCGGTAGCGGCTGGCGCGCACATGGTCGATCAGGCCCGCGCGGGAGAGCACGGCCAGCAGCCGCCCGGCCTCCTCCTCGTCCGTGGCGAGCAGCGCGGCGGCGGCCGCGGCGCCGAGCGAGGCGCGCCCGGCCAGCGCCAGACGCCGCAGCAGCCGGCGCGCCTGGTCGCTCTGGTCGGTGTACCGCAGCCACATCGCGCGCTCGGCCGGGTCGACCGGGCCGTACGCCTCCAGGTCCGCGGCCAGTTGCCGCGACGTACGCGAACCGAGCGACGAGCCGGCGATACGCAGTGCCAGCGGCAGGCCGCCGCACAGCTCGCCGACGCGGTCGACGCTCTGCGCGTCGTACGGGCCGCCCTCGGGCTCCTCGCCGACGGCCCGCAGCAGCTCCTCGCAGCCCGCGCCGTCCAGCGCCTCCACCGGGAGCTGGTGCACCCACGCCGGGGTGTCCGCCGGCAGCTCGACCGGCTGACGGCACGTCACCAGCAGGAGGCTGTCGGAGCGTTGGGGCAGCAGGGTGCGGATCTGCTCCGCGTCGGAGGCGTCGTCGAGCACTATCGTCACCGGCAGCCCGGTCAGATGCTGGTGGTACAGCTCGCTCAGCCGCCGTACCTGCTGCTCCGGCGACGACCGCTCACGGAAGAGCAGTTGCTCACGCGGCGCCCCGAGCCGGTTCAGCAGATGCAGCAGCGCGTCCCTCGTCGACAGCGGCGTCTGGCCCCCGCCACCGCCCCGCAGGTCCACCACGCACGCCCCACGGAACTGGTCCTTGAGCTGGTGCGCCGCCCGCACCGCAAGGGTCGTGCGGCCCGAGCCCGGCGCGCCGTACAGCACGACGACCGTCGGCCGGGTCTCCGTCGACGCGCGGGCCGCGTGCACCCATCGCGCGATCTGCCCGATCTCCTCCCTCCGGCCGGCGAACGGGCCGTCCGGCGCGGGGAGATGACCGAAGGACTGCTCGAGGACGCTGCGCCGGCGGGCGGCGGCGCTACGGTCCGAGCCCCGCAACTGCGGTGCGACGGTGGGCTTCTTCGTCGTCCGCCGGGTCGCCTGGGTCAGGACCCGCTGCTGGTCCAGATACGGGCGGATGCCCCGTACCTCCAGCGCCGTCAGCCACTGGAGCCTCAACTGCTCGACGTCGCCCGTCCGTCCGGCGGCCCCCGCCCGCCCCGGGCGCCCGCCCCGTCCCGCCTGACGCCCGCCGGAGGCCACCTTCGCGACGGCGGTCGCCGTGCCGGCCAGCGCCACGATCACGCCCGTGCCCGCCGCTGTACCCGCGCCCGTGCCGAGCGCGACGTCCGCGACCACCGCCGCGGCGGCGGCGACGAGCGCCACGAGGGCGGGAGTCGCGAGCGCGCCCCTGCCGAACCGCTCCGACATCGGCCTCCGCGCGGCCGACGCCTCGTCCAACGCGGCCTCGTACAGCGCGTACTCGTCGGCCGCGGCCTCCGCGATCGAGTCCAGCGCGCTCCGTCCGCGCGCCAGAAGGACCTTGCCGTCGATCCGACCGCCGGAGCGCCGCACCTCCTCCTCGACGGCGCGAACCAACAACCTCTCGGCCTCGGCCCGATGGCTGTCCCGCATATGTCTCCCCCTCCGAGAGCATCCCGGTACTTCGGCGTGCCCCGGGCAGTGTCCTGCGCGGGGCACGCGGGCGCGAGGCGGCGGGCCGCGCCCGCGGCGGCCGGTGCCGTCGCACCGCGCCGGACGCCTACGCGCGCAAGTGGTGCGCATGCGTGCCCGTACGTCCTGCCCGCGCGGAGCCTCTTTACGCCCGCGGCGGAAAGAGCCGGGACGGTGGTCCGCCGCGTGGTCCCGGGGAAGGGCTCCGGCTTAGGGTCGGAACGGCGGGTGCCGCGACCTGTCCACAGCTGACGGAGGTAACCATGGGTGAGGGCGTGCTGCGTGCCGTTCCCGGTCCCGGCGACGGCCCCGGCCCTCGCCCGGGCGGCGGTCCCGGGCAGGACGAGGGCCACGACGAGCCGCTGATGCGGGACCTCGTGGGGGCCGCGCTGCGCCGCGCCCGCCTGCGGCAGGGCCGGACGCTGCGGGACGTCGCCGACCGGGCGCGGGTCTCGCTGCCGTATCTGTCGGAGATCGAGCGCGGGCGCAAGGAGCCGTCCTCCGAGGTACTGGCGGCCGTCTGCCGCGCGCTCGGCCTGCACCTCGTGGATCTGGTGGGCGCGCTGCACACCGACCTCACCTCCGTGAGCACGGTGACGGTCTCCGTGACGACGAGGGCCACGGCGCACTGGGGCGGGCCGCGCCGGAGCACCGGAGCCCGCCGGGACGGACAGGCGATGGGCGTGCTGCTCGCCGCCTGAGCCCCGCCCTCGGCGGTACGAGCCCTCCCGGCGGCACGCGGCCCGGCCCCCCCGCTCCGGGCCCCGCACCGGTTCCGGCGCCCCCCGCCGGCGGCCGGTCAGCGCTCCGCCGGGCGTCCGCGTTCGGCCAGTTCACGGGTCGTGATCACACCGTCCACCAGGCCGTACTCCTTCGCCTGCGCGGCGCTGAAGTACTTGTCGCGGTCCGTGTCCTCCCGCAGCCGCTCCACGCTCTGACCCGTGTGGTGCGACAGGATGGACTCGATCTCCGCCCTCGTGCGCAGTACTTCGGCCGCCTGGATCTCCAGGTCCGCCGCCTCGCCCTGCCCCTGGGTGGACGGCTGGTGCAGCAGCACCCGCGAGTGCTGGAGCGCCGTGCGCTTGCCGGGCGCGCCCGCCGCGAGGAGTACGGCGGCGCCGGAGCCCGCCTGACCGAGACAGACGGTCGCCACGTCCGCCCGTACGAACTGCATCGTGTCGTAGATCGCGGTCAGCCCGGTGGCCGAGCCGCCGGGGGAGTTGATGTAGAGGTGGATGTCCATGTCGCTGCTCTCGTGGTCGAGATGGAGCATCTGCGCCATGATCACATTGGCCACGCCGTCGTCGATGGACGTGCCGAGGAAGACGATCCGCTCGGAGAGCAGCCGGCTGAAGACGTCGTAGGAGCGCTCACCGTTCGGTGTCCGCTCGACGACGACGGGGACGGTGTACTGCCCGCTCATGCCGCCACCTCCCGGCCGGTGCCGGCCGTACCGCCGGCGGGGCCGAAGCCGAAGCCGCTCGCGGCGTCCCCGCCCAGCTCGGCCACGCTCCGTACGACGCGGTCCACGAAGCCGTACTCCCGCGCCTGCTCGGCCGTGAACCACCGGTCGCGGCGCTGATCGGCCGCGATCGTCTCCAGGCTCTGACCGCAGTGCTCGGCGATCAGCTTCTGCATGGTCAGCTTGGTGTACGCGAGATTCTCGGCCTGTACGGCGATGTCGGCCGCCGTCCCGCCGAGCCCGCCGGAGGGCTGGTGCATCATGATCCGCGCGTTCGGCAGGCTGTAGCGCTTGCCGGGTGTCCCCGCGCAGAGCAGGAACTGGCCCATGCTCGCCGCGAAGCCCATCGCCAGCGTGGCGACGTCGTTCGGGATGAACCGCATGGTGTCGTAGATGGCCATCCCGGCGTGGACCGAGCCACCCGGGCTGTTCACGAACAGGACGATGTCGCGCCTGGGGTCCTCCTGCGACAGGAGCAGCAGTTGGGCGCAGATCCGATTGGCGATCCCGTCGTCCACCTGCTCACCGAGCACCACGATCCTGCCGTGCTGGAGCCGTCCCGCGATCTGGTCGTCGAACGGCACCGCGCCGGTCTCCGCCCGGGTGCCGGTCTCCGCCCGTGAAACGGTCGAGAGCATCACTACCTCCATGACCCGGCCCCCGACGGCGGGCGCTCACCCGCCTCGGCCGGTCCTCTCCACCCTGCGGACCGGGCTCCGGCGGAAGCGAGGGATTCTGCCGTGCGGAGATCTCCTGCGGGCAGATCCGGGGGCCCGGGGGTGGACCGGGGCGAGGGACCGGGGGCGGGCAAAGAGAAGGGAGGATGCCCCCTGTGGGGACACCCTCCCTCCAGACCTCGCGAGAAGGCGGGCACGGGGAGCACAACCCCGTCCGGTCCCAACCCTCCCCAGCGCTCGTGAAGCCGGATGACTTTCCGGACGACGTCCTGCTGGTTCACTACGGCCCGCGAGGGCTTGGCGCCTGGCCGGTCGTCAACCCTCCGCTCCACCGCGGTGGTTGACGCGCTCTCCCAAGCCCGTGGCTCAAGCATGCGGGGCGCGGTGAACCCCTGTCAAATGTTCATCGGTAGCGCGTGGTTGGGCGGGCACCGTACGGGCGGGGTCACCCCTGCCCTTGTGCCGTGCTGAAACCGTTTCTTGGGGGGGATACAGAGACGCTTGTATCCGGTGGAGACCCCCCGCTTGTACCCGGCTGTACTAAACTAGCCTTCTACTAATGACTACTTGTGGCTACGAGGCATACTGAGGGAGGCCCGGTGCAAGCGAGAAGTGGTGAGGCCCGGCAGCCCGAGCTGACCGCGCTGAGGGCGGCGGAGGCGGCGGCGAAGCGGGCCCGGAGCAAGGCGCAGATCCGGTACCGCTTCGTACAGCGCCAGGCCGTCGACGACGCCATCCCGCCCCTGGCGCACATGATCCGCGGCGGGCGCGGGGGCCAGGTGCGGCTGAAGCTGTTCCTGTCGATGCTCTGGATGCAGACCGATGACACGGGGGTGCCGCTGCCGTATCCGTCGCGGGTCTGGGCCGTGCTGCTGGGACTTGAGGATCCGGCGGGCAAGGGGGCCCGTCGTGTCGCCGAGGCACTGGCATGGCTGGAGAGGAACGGGTACGTCACCGTCGCCGCGCGTCCCGGGCACGCCAATGTGGTGACGGTGCTGCACGATTCGGGGAACGGGGAGCCGTACGCGGCGCCGGGGTTCGCGGCCAATCGCGAACGTGCCCGCACCGGACGCGCGACGGAGCACCGCTATGTACAGCTTCCGCTCACGTTCTGGACCAAGGGCCACCTGTCGGTTCTCTCCGGAGCCGCCGTGGCCATGCTGCTCGCCCTGCTCTGCGAACGAGGGGCCGGTGAGGCCGACAAGGCGCTGTGGTTCAGCCCCGGCGACGCCGAGCGGAGGTTCGCCCTCAGCGAGGACACACGGGGGAAAGGGCTGAAGGAGCTCGCGGAGGCGGGGCTGGTGCAGACACGCCGGCGTCCGATCAACCCCACGGAGTTCGACGCGCTCCGGGTCCGCAATGTGCACGAACTGAGACTGGAGCGTCTCTCGGAGGTCGCCCGGATCTCCCGCGTCCGGCCGAACGCCGACTTCGCCGACCTCATGGGCGGGTGAAGGACCGGTGATCCGGGGGCGGTTGCTCCGGGGCGGCTTGGCCGGGGGCCGGTTGGTCCGCCGTCCACGCGGTGGTCCGCACAATTTCGCGTAGAGCCGGCGGGCAGCGTCTTACGTGTCGCGCGTAGATGTGCAATCTTGTCTGCATGACCGGCAGTACCGCCGACGCGGGGCTCAACTGACGCTGTATCAGGCTGAGTTGGGATTTTCGCGTGGACAGGTGCAGCCGGGACGCTACGCGCGTAGTTGACCTCCCCGTCCCCCACCGAAGAGGAAACACACAGTGAACAAGGTCCTCAGAAGCACCGCGATAGGCGCCTCCGCCCTCGCCCTGGCGTTCTTCTCGTTCCCCGCCGCCGCCCAGGCCGCGCCCGCGGACACCAAGGCCCCGGCCGGCGCGCTCGCGAAGCTCAGCCACGCCACGGCCGCCGCCCAGCTCAGCAACGCGGGCATCGGCATCCGTTCCAGCGGCGGCTGCACCAACCGCAACAACCCGACCTGTACGTCCCTCGACCAGGTCAACTCCGCGACCATCCAGGGCGCGATCACCCTCAAGGGCGCCACCGGCTGCGCCATGACCGTCACCGGCGGCACGGAGACCGGCCACGCGTCGGGCACCTACAGCCACTGGAACGGCTACAAGCTCGACTTCGCCATGTCGAGCTGCCTGACCAACTACATCACCGGCACGTTCACCTCCATCGGCGGCAGCAAGTGGCAGTCGGCCTCGGGCAACATCTACTACAACGAGGTCAACCACTGGGACGTGACCTACCACAACTGCGGCGGCTGCTGACCCCCTCCGCCCGCTGACGGCCGGACCGCAGGGCGTTCCCTCGCACACGGGGGCGAGGGAACGCCCTGCGACACGGCTGGTGGCCCCGGAAAGCCCCTGTCGAGTCGTCCAGGGCGCCATCGCCCGCCGGGGCGGCTGCTCCCTCTGGAATCCGGCCCCGTGGCGGGTGGGCGGGGGTTCTTCGGGTAGGTCAGGATTGGGGCATGCCCAACCGACTCGCGCATGCCACGTCTCCGTACCTTCTCCAGCACGCGGACAACCCCGTCGACTGGTGGCCCTGGGAGCCCGATGCCTTCGAGGAGGCGCGACGGCGGGATGTGCCCGTTTTTCTGAGCGTGGGGTACAGCGCGTGTCACTGGTGTCATGTGCTCGCCCACGAGAGCTTCGAGAACGAGGCGACCGCGGCGTACATGAACGAGCACTTCGTGAACATCAAGGTGGACCGCGAGGAGCGGCCCGACGTGGACGCCGTGTACATGGAGGCCGTGCAGGCGGCGACCGGGCAGGGCGGGTGGCCGATGTCCGTCTTTCTCGACGCGGAGGGCCGGCCCTTCTACTTCGGCACCTACTTCCCGCCCGTCCCCAGGCACGGCATGCCGTCCTTCCGCCAGGTCCTCGAAGGCGTCAACTCCGCCTGGACCGAGCGGCGCGCGGAGGTCGGCGAGGTCGCCGGGCGGATCGTCGGGGAACTCGCGGGGCGCTCCCTCGCGCACGGCGGTCAGGGCACCCCCGGCGAGGAGGAGTCGGCCCAGGCACTGCTCGCGCTGACCCGGGACTACGACGAGAAGCACGGCGGATTCGGCGGCGCGCCCAAGTTCCCCGCGAGCATGGTCGTGGAGTTCCTGCTCCGCCACCATGCCCGTACGGGGGCCGAGGGCGCGCTCCAGATGGCCGTCGACACCTGCGAGGCCATGGCGCGCGGCGGGATCTACGACCAGCTCGGCGGCGGGTTCGCCCGCTACTCGGTGGACCGCGAGTGGGTGGTCCCGCACTTCGAGAAGATGCTCTACGACAACGCGCTCCTGTGCCGTACCTACGCCCGGCTGTGGCGTACCACCGGGTCCGATCTGGCGCGGCGCGTGGCGTTGGAGACCGCCGACTTCATGGTGCGTGAACTGCGCACCGCCGAGGGCGGGTTCGCCTCCGCGCTCGACGCGGACAGCGACGACGCCGCCGGGAATCACACCGAGGGCGCGTATTACGTATGGACCCCCGCGCAGCTCGGGGACGTACTCGGCGAGGCCGACGCGGAGTTCGCCGCGCGGTACTTCGGGGTGACCGACGCGGGCACCTTCGAGGAGGGCGCCTCGGTCCTCCAACTCCCGCAGGGCGAGGGCGTGGTGGACGCCGCGCGCGTAGCGTCCGTGCGGGAACGGCTCCTCGGCGCGCGGGACACCCGGCCACGGCCCGAGCGGGACGACAAGGTCGTGGCCGCCTGGAACGGGCTCGCCATCGCCGCGCTCGCCGAGACCGGTGCCTACTTCGAGCGGCCGGATCTCGTGGAACGCGCGACCGAGGCCGCCGATCTGCTCGTCCGGGTGCACATGGACGAGACGCGGCGCCTGTTCCGTACCTCCAAGGACGGCCGCGTCGGCGCCAACGCCGGTGTGCTGGAGGACTACGGCGATGTCGCCGAGGGCTTCCTGGCGCTGGCGGGAGTGACGGGCGAGGGGGTGTGGCTGGACTTCGCGGGGTTCCTGCTGGACACCGTCCTCGACCAGTTCGTCGGTGAGGGCGGCGCGCTGTACGACACGGCTCATGACGCCGAGCCGCTGATCCGCAGGCCCCAGGACCCGACGGACAACGCCACGCCGTCCGGCTGGACCTCGGCCGCGGGCGCCCTGCTGTCGTACGCCGCGCACACCGGCTCCGAGGCCCACCGCACCGCCGCCGAGGGGGCCCTCGGAGTCGTGAAGGCGCTCGGACCCCGGGCGCCCCGCTTCATCGGGTGGGGTCTCGCCGTCGCCGAGGCGCTGCTCGACGGCCCCCACGAGATCGCCGTGGTGGGGCCGCGCGGCGACGCGGCGACGGCCGCGCTGCACCGTACGGCGCTGCTCGGGACGGCGCCGGGAGCCGTCGTCGCCGTCGGCGAGCCGGACGGGGACCAACAGGCCGACGGCGAGGCGGAGTTCCCGCTGCTGGCGGGTCGGCCGCTGGTGGACGGACGGGCGGCGGCGTATGTCTGCCGGGGGTTCGTCTGCGCGGCCCCGACGACCGAGGTCGACGTACTGAAGGGGCAGTTGACGGTACGGGTGTAGCCACGGCCCGTCCGCACACGGCCGGGAACGGGCGGGCGTGCGGGGAGCCGGGAGGACCCTCTAGAGCGACAGCCCGCCCTTGAGCGTGTCCAGCGCGCGGTCGATGAGCACGGCCAGATCGTCCTTCTGGCCGTGCTCGGCCCAGTAGATCGTCACCTCGCGCAGCGCCGCCATCACGGACGCCGTGAAGACCAGCACCTCCAGGTCGCCCCGCTCACGCCCCGTACGGTCGGCGACCGCGCGAGTCAGCATGAGCGAGGTCTCCGCCATCGTCTCCGTCATCCTGGCCCGTACGGCGGGGATCTCCAGCATCAGCTTGCTGCGCTGGGCGAACTCCTCGGGCTGGTCGACGAAGGCCGTCTCGACCGCCCGCCGCAGCACGGCCCGCAGCGACTCCAGCACGGGCTCGTCGGCCGGGCGCGCGCGGATCGCCTCCTCCATGACGGGGTCGAACTCGTCGGTGAGGACGATGTCCTCCTTCGTCGGGAAGTAGCGGAAGACGGTGGAGGGGGAGACCTCGGCCGCCGCCGCGATCTGTTCGACCGTCGTCGCGTCGTACCCCTGTTCCTCGATGAGCCGGTACGTCGCCTCCCGGATCGCGACGCGGGTCTTGAGCTTCTTGCGTTCGCGCAGGCCCAACCGGGGCTGGGGCGGGGGCGCGTCGTCGTCGGAGGGGAGCGGTGCGGAGGCGGCCATGCCGATCATTGTCGGGCATCGGTCGGCGCGCCCACCACGTCCGGGCCCGCGCCGTCCCTCGTACCTTCGTCCACGCCGTCCCTGGCGTCCGCGCCCGCCTCCTCCCTGGCATCCGCACCCGCCTCCGTACCGGCACCCGCCTCCGCGCCCGGCGCCTTCCCCGTCGGCAGCAGCCCCGCGACGAGCAGCGCGGCCACCAGCGCGGCGATCCCGCTGACCAGCAGCGCCGTGGACATCCCCTGCACGAACGCGGAGTTCGCCGCCGCCGTCAGTCCTTCGTCGCCCAGACGGTCCGCGATCAGATGCGCCGCCACGACCGAGTCACCGGCCGCGTCGCCCGCGGCGGCCGGCAGGCCGGAGGTGTCCAGCCGGTCGGTGTACACGGCCGCCAGCAGGCTGCCCAGCAGCGCGATACCGATGGCGCTGCCCACCTGACGTACCGTCAGCAGCAGCCCGGATCCGCTGCCCGCGCGGTCGACGGGGAGCACCGCCAGCGCGGTGTCCATCGCCGGTACGACGGTGAAGCCGAACCCGAGCCCCGCGACGGTCAGCCACACGGCGGTGAAGGTGTAGTCGCTGTCCACGGAGGTACGGCTGCCGAGGATCGTCGCGAACGCGAGGACGACCAGCCCCGCGCCGATCACCGGGCGCGGACCGAAGCGCCGTACGGCCGGGGTGCTGGACTTCGCCGCCACCATCAGACCGCCCATCAGCGGCAGCATGCGCAGTCCGGTGCCGAGGGCGTCGTTGCCCAGCACCGCCTGGAGGTACGGCGGCAGAATGAACATCAGGCCAGCCAGCATGAACATCGCCAGCGTCGCGGTGAGCGCGTTCGGCAGGAACCGGCGGTCACCCAGCAGCCCCATGTCGAGCATCGGCCGGGCGGCGGTGCGCTCGCGCAGGACGAGCGCGGTGAGCAGGACCGCCGCCGCGGCGAAGGCGGCGATGACGAGGGGGTCGCCCCAGCCGCGTACCGGGACCTCGATGATCCCGAAGATCAGCCCGGCCAGTCCGACGGCGCTCAGCGCGGTCGAGAGCGCGCCGACCTCGGGCGCGGCCGGGTCCTTCGACTCGGGCACGAGGAAGACGCAGGCGGCGATGCCGATCACGGCCATCGGGATGTTGAGAGCGAAGATCGACCCCCACCAGAAGTGGTCGAGCATCCAGCCGCCGACGATCGGGCCGAGCGGCAGTCCGGCCGCCGCCGCGGTGGTGAGCGTGGCGACGGCCCTGGGGCGCTCGTCCGTGTCGAAGATCGAGGGCAGTACGGCGAGCGCCAGCGGCATGACGAGGGCGGCGCCGATCCCCATCAACGTACGGGCGCCGACGACCAGTTGGACGGTGTCGGCGAGCGCGCCGAGCACCGAGCCGGCCAGGAAGACCGTGAGGCCGGCGACCAGCGTCCGGCGTCGGCCGAAGCGGTCGCCGAGCAGTCCGGCGGGGAGCATCAGCGCGGCGCACGCGACGATGTAGGCGTCCGCCATCCACTGCTGCTCCCCGGTGGTGGCGTCGAGCTGCCCGGCCATCGTCGGCAGCGCCACGTTGAGGATCGTCAGATCGAACGCGAGCACGAGCATGCTCGCGACCAGTGCTCCCAGCGCCCACCAGCGGCGTGCCATGACTGCCCCCTCTGAGTGTTAATGTCAAATGACAGTAACTCTCAAAAGGGGGTGAGTGTCAATGTGAAGTTGTGGTCCCGGCGGGCACGTGGCCGGGGTGCCGTACGCGCCGGGTGCCGGCCCCCGGGTCAGGAGTGCTGGGAGGCCACCAGTGAGATTCCGACGTAGTGCACGACGAACGCGGCGAGCGTGAGCGAGTGGAAGACCTCGTGGAAGCCGAACCAGCGCGGGGACGGGTTGGGGCGCTTGAGCCCGTAGATCACGCCGCCCGCGCTGTAGAGGAGCCCGCCGGTGACGATCAGGACGAGGACGACGATCCCGCCCGTACGCAGGAAGTCGGGCAGGAAGAAGACGGCGGCCCAGCCCATGGCGATGTAGCAGGGGGTGTAGAGCCAGCGCGGGGCGCCCACCCAGAAGACCCGGAACGCGATGCCCGCCGCCGCTGCCACCCAGACCGCCCAGAGCAGGGTGCGGCCGGTCGAGTCGGGCAGCAGCAGCATGGTCAGCGGCGTGTAGGTGCCCGCGATGATCAGAAAAATATTGGCGTGATCGAGCCGTCTGAGTATCGCCTCGCCGCGCGGGCCCCAATTGCCGCGGTGGTAGACGCCGCTGACGCCGAAGAGGAGGCACGCCGTCACCGCGAAGATCGCGCAGGCGAAGCGTGCCTTGGTCGAGTCGGCCGTCGCGATCAGCGCGATCCCCGCGATCAGGACGGCCGGGAACATCCCCATGTGCAGCCAGCCGCGCATCATCGGCTTGACCGGTGTCGGCAGCTGGATCTCGGTCGGTCCCCCTTCGGGTTGCGGGGGGTTCGCGAGCGAGTCGGAGGCGGGAGAAGTCATGCGGTCATGCTACCTACGGGACCGTAGGTAACAGCTGGGGATGGCTGCTTACCCACCCTCTCGTACGAGGAGGAGCACGGAGTGGCGATGCTCACGTGTGCGGCCCTCTGGACAGATGGGCGCGGGAGTCGGATGATCAAATGAGTGCGGTCGGCACCGGATGAGCGGTAACGAAGCGTCCGGGTCGCAGCCCCCACGGGGCATACACCTACAAACCCTCATCAAGGAGTAACCGTGGCGCGCGACGCAGAGCTCTCCAGCGAAGACCCCCTCAGTCCCGAGGAACCGACCGGTCCCTCCGGTCAGGCGGGTCCCGTCGGCCGGACCGGTTCGACCCGTCACCCGGAGCTGCTCTCCTGGGTCGACGAGATCGCGGCCCTGACCCGGCCGGACCGGGTGGTCTGGTGCGACGGCTCGGAAGCCGAGTACGAGCGCCTCTGCGAAGAGCTCGTGGCGAAGGGCACGTTCACGAAGCTCGACCCGATCAAGCGCCCCAACTCGTACTACGCGGCCTCCGACCCCACCGACGTGGCGCGCGTCGAGGACCGCACCTTCATCTGCTCCGAGCGCGAGGAGGACGCGGGCCCCACGAACAAGTGGAAGGCTCCCGCCGAGATGCGCGAGGCCTTCACCGGCGAGCAGGGCGTCTTCCGCGGCTCGATGCGCGGACGGACCATGTACGTCGTCCCGTTCTGCATGGGACCGGTCGGCTCACCGCTCTCCGCGATCGGCGTCGAGATCACCGACTCCGCCTATGTCGCGGTCTCCATGCGCACCATGACGCGGATGGGACAGCCGGTCCTCGACGAACTCGGCGACGACGGCTTCTTCGTGAAGGCCGTCCACACCCTCGGCGCGCCGCTCGCCCCCGGCGAGGCCGACGTGCCGTGGCCGTGCAACACCACCAAGTACATCTCGCACTTCCCCGAGGACCGGGAGATCTGGTCGTACGGCTCGGGATACGGCGGCAACGCGCTGCTGGGCAAGAAGTGTTACGCGCTGCGCATCGCCTCCGTGATGGCGCGCGACGAGGGCTGGCTCGCCGAACACATGCTGATCCTCAAGCTCACGCCGCCGCGCGGGGAGAGCAAGTACGTCGCCGCCGCCTTCCCTTCGGCCTGCGGCAAGACCAACCTCGCCATGCTGGAGCCCACCATCTCCGGCTGGACGGTCGAGACGATCGGCGACGACATCGCGTGGATGCGGTTCGGCGAGGACGGCAGGCTGTACGCGATCAACCCGGAGGCGGGCTTCTTCGGGGTGGCGCCGGGCACCGGTGAGCACACCAACGCCAACGCGATGAAGACGATGTGGGGCAACTCCGTCTTCACCAACGTGGCGCTCACCGACGACGGCGACGTGTGGTGGGAGGGCATGACCGAGGAGCCGCCCGCGCACCTCACGGACTGGAAGGGCAACGACTGGACGCCCGCGTCCGAGACCCCGGCCGCCCACCCCAACGCCCGCTTCACCGTCCCCGCGGGCCAGTGCCCGATCATCGCGCCCGAGTGGGAGGACCCCAGGGGCGTCCCGATCTCGGCGATCCTCTTCGGCGGCCGGCGCGCCTCCGCCGTACCGCTGGTGACGGAGTCGTTCAACTGGCAGCACGGTGTCTTCCTCGGCGCGAACGTCGCCTCCGAGAAGACCGCGGCAGCCGAGGGCAAGGTGGGTGAGCTGCGCCGCGACCCGTTCGCGATGCTGCCGTTCTGCGGCTACAACATGGGCGACTACATGGCCCACTGGGTCAGGATCGGCGCCACGGCCGCCGCCAAGGGCGACGAGGCGAAGCTCCCGAAGATCTACTACGTCAACTGGTTCCGCAAGAACGACACGGGCCAGTTCGTCTGGCCCGGCTTCGGCGAGAACGGCCGCGTACTGAAGTGGATCGTGGAGCGCCTGGAGGGCAAGGGCGAGGGCGTCGACTCCCCGATCGGCGTCCTCCCGGCGAAGGGCGCCCTGGACACCAAGGGCCTGGCGCTCTCGGAGGAGGACATGGACTTCCTCCTGACCGTGGACAAGGAGGTCTGGCGGGAGGAGGCGTCCCTGATCCCGGACCATCTGAACACCTTCGGTACGCACACGCCGCCGGAGCTGTGGGACGAGTACCACGCCCTGGTGAACCGCCTGGCCTGACCCCGCGCCCGGCCCGACCCCGCGCCCGCGCCCGCGCGGGCGCGGCCGGACCACCCTCCGAAAGCGGCCCCCGGAGCCCATCCCTCACGGCTCCGGGGGTCTCGGCGATACCCTCGGGGTGACCGGCGCGCCACACCGACGGGGGACCACCGTGATCCGCGACCTGTACAACGTCCGACCGATGGATCCGGAGCCGGGCCCCACCCCGCTGACCCCCGACGAGGAACGCCGTGCACGGGCGACGCTGTTCACCGAACTCGGCAACGCGATCGCCGACCAGAACTGGACCGGCTTCCCGGCCCACTCCCCGGTGGAGCGCCAACGCCTCGTCGCGGTGGGCCAGATGCTCAGCGCGCACTGGGGCATCCCGGTGGCCGTCGAGGCGGAGGACCAGTGCCGGATGCGGCTGTCACTGCCGGGCCATGAACTCCTCCGCGTGCCGGGTGGGCCGACCCGCTGAATCTTCGGGCCGCCCACCGGTTCGCGGGCCCTCGCGCCGGCCGTCCACGGCACAGTGGACCCATGAGCACCGACGGTACGAACCTCCTCGCCCATGCCCGCGTGGCAACCCGGCTCCCGGCCCAGGACCTGGACCGGGCCCGCCGTTTCTACGCCGAGAAGCTGGGCCTGGACCCGGTCGACGAACGCCCCGGCGGCCTCCTCTACCGCTGCGCGGGCACGGAATTCGTCCTCTTCCGGTCGACGGGCGCCTCGCCAGGCACGTTCACGCAGATGGCGCTGGAGGTCGACGACATCGACACGGTCATGGCCGAACTCAGGCGCCGGGGCGTGTCGTTCGAGGACGTCGACGTCCCCGGACTCGTCACCAGGGACGGCGTCGCCGAGGTCGAGGGCAACTACCCGAGCAAGGGCGCCAGGGGCGAACGCGGCGCGTGGTTCCGCGACAGCGAGGGAAACATGCTGGGCATCGGCGAACCGGTCCGCTGAGCGCTCAGCCCAGCAGATCACCGATGATCGCCGATCGCGCCTGGCCGATGACCCCGTCCAGCAGCGGGTCCGAGGAGGCACGGGGCGGTGCGGGCTGTGGCTGGGCCTGGTGCTTCCGCTTGCCCAGAAGGAAGAGCGACCGGCCGTCGGGCATGGCCGCGACGCAGAAGTAGCGCAGGTCGCCCGCGATCAGGAGCACGCCGACGCCATCGGTCATCGCATAGACGACCTCCTCGGGCACCTTCGTGTGGAAGCTCGCCGCGACCGATCTGTCCGGTGCCAGGAGCTCCAGGTACTGCCTCCCCCCGGAGAAGGCCTCTTGACGATCGACCAGTCGGCAGGGCCAGAGCTGCCAGGGACGGGCCAGAGCCTCACGCGCGGGTTTGCGGAACGGCTGCCCGGTGAGGGCTCCGTGGAGGGCGGACCCCGCGGCCAACCAGAACAGCAGCGCGCCCAGGCCCGCCACGGCCTTCGCGGCAATGAGGGACACGAGGAACGCGGTCACCGTGAATCCCGAGGCGAGAAGCACAACGCAGCCGAAACCGATCCAGTCCTTGGGGCGTGGCGCGCAGAGTTCGTCCACCCGCCCCAGCACACCGGGCGTATCCCGCGCCGCCCCCGCCGAGATCGGATAGCCGTACTGCCGCGCAAGCATGGAGTCCCCCCGGTCGATGGTTGCACGGCGCATCCTGGGCTGACGGCCCCTCACTGTCAGGCGGTGTCCGCGACCGCCGGCTCAGGGAGCCTGGCGGCGTTCCTCCAGGTAGTGGGTGTGGGACTCCTGACGGCGGGCCTCCGCCTCGTGGATGCCGGCCGCCAGCGCGTGCGCCTCGTCGTGCAGGACCGTCAACTGGCGTTCCAGATGGTGCTCCGGCGGCTCGGCGGACGGTTGCAGCCGGCTCCACCAGCGGGTACGGACGTACGCGTCGACCGATTCCGGGATGTCCTGGCGGATCGCGCGGGACAGGCTGTGCACCGCCTCCGGGTCGGTGATCAGGGCGTCGGCGACCCAGCCCGGGTCGAGGAGCGAGGTGATCAGCTCGTTCAGATCGGTCAGCCGGCCGGCCGCCGGCGCGGGCAGCGACACCTCGGTCAGATAGTCCCTGAGCTTGGCGAAGTCCTGGCGCAGCTCCTCCAGTTGTTCCGAGGGCCGGGCGAACTCCGGGGTGTCCGGGCGCTCCGGCGGGGCGATGAGCGCGCCCGCGGCGTACAGCCCGCCGACCACCACCGGCCAGAGGCTGCCCGCCAGGCCGGCGACGGTCAGACCGAGGCCCACCAGGCCGAAGACGGAGCCGGTCAGGTTCTTCCGGGATTCGACGTAGCGCAGGATCCTACTGGTAGCCACGGATCTCCTCGAAGGCCCCGTCCAGCGAGCCCTTGTTCGCGTCGAACAGCCGGCCGCCCGTCAGCGTCGCGATGTCCGTCAGCTCCCGGCGGTCGGAGTCGCCGAACAGGATGGGGAAGACCGGCGTCCGGCGCTGGCCCGCCGGCAGTGCCCGGTAGAAGGAGTCGAAGCCGGACGCCGCGTCTCCCGCCGTGTTCTCGCCGTCCGTCATCAGGACGATCGAGGTGAACGACGGGCCGCTGTTCCGAGGGGCCCCGATCACCCCGTACGCCTCCTTGAGGCTGCTGTAGATCGCGGTGTCGCCCTGGGCGGAGAGCGCCGCGATGTCCGCGTCGAGCGCGGCGACGGCGGCCGAGGGGTCCCCGGGGTCGATGGTACGGGTACGGATCTGCTTCACGGCCGAGCCGAAGGGCATCAGCGTGACCTCCTCCCGCTCCCGGAAGTCGCCGGTCAGTTCGCCGAGCGCCGACTTCAGCCGGGCCAGTCGGTCGCCGTCCATGGAGCCCGAGGTGTCCAGGACGTACACGGTGCGCGAGGGGCGGCGGAGTTCGTTCTCGTACGCGTCGAGGAGGCCGTCGGCCACCGAACGCGAGCCGGGGAAGGGCAGTTCGCGGCGGCCCTCCCGGCCGATGCCCGGGGCGGGCTTCACCGACGTCACCACCGGACGGCGCAACGTCCGGGTGGTGATGGCCTGTTGGGCCTCCGGACCGCGCAGATACTCCGTCAGCTCACGGCCCGCCTCGCGCGCCCCCTCGTCGGCGGAGGTGAGAAGGGTGAACGGGTAGTCGGCCGTGACCACGCCGTCCTTGGGACGGATCACCGTCAGCCGGGAGCCGGCGTCGCCACCCTCGTCGCGGTTCAGGGACAGCAGCACCGACTCGTAGTTCACCATCGCGTCGACCGTGCCGCGCCGCTCGTACGCGGAGGCGAGCCAGCCCGACGAGCCGGAGGTCAGCTCCTGGCCGGCGAAGAACTCCCTGAGCCTCGGCGTCGCCTCCCGGATCTGGCCCTCGGTGAGCGCCGCCTGGGCGCCCGAGAGGCCGGAGGTGACCGAAACCAGCGCGGCGAAGCCAGAGTTGGAGCGCTCGGGGTCGGTCATCCCGTACGTCAGCTTCCCGTCGGCGACCGCCCGGTGCACCTGTGACCAGGTGACGGTGGACGGGTTCCAGCCGAGGCGCGACACCGTCTCCGCCTTGACGCCGAGCGCGACCGGCGAGGTCATCACCGGTGTCTCCGAGGAGATCCTCGGGACGACGGACGGGTCGAGACGCAGATAGTCGTTGGACGACAGCCACACCGCGTCGTATTTCCCGTCCGCCTTCCCGGAGCTGACGAGTTCGGCCCCGTCGAGCGTCCCGACGTACGTCGGGCTGACCGTGATCCCGGTCGCCTCACGGGCGGCGTCCAGGACCGGCTTCATGTCGGACAGTTCGCTGGAGGCCAGGACCCGGAGCGTGCGCGCGGGCCCCCGCTCGTCCGGTCCGGGGGAGGCGTCCCCGTCGTCGCTCCCGCCGGTACAGGCGGTGCAGGAGATCAGCAGGGTGACGACAGCGGCCCAGCCGGCCGCGCGCGTGCGGCCCCTCATCTGCGGCTGCCGTCGAGCACACCCGGGCCGTCCGACGCGCTCGACCGGGCGCGCTCCACGTACCCGCTCGCCGTCCGGAGCTCGGCCGTCAGGGACTCCACGGTGGCGGCCATCGACTCGGTCGCCTGGATCTTGTACGTGTCGATGGTCTCCAGCGTCCGGTAGATCTGCTGGAACGCCGCCCGGAGCGTCTCGGCGCCCACCGCCGGGTCGGCGGCGATGCGCTGGATCTCGCCGCTCTGCGTGGCGAGCATCTCGGCGTTCCCGCGGATCAGGTCCTCCGTCGTCGAACGCAACACGTTGACCTGCTCGGTCACCTTGCGCTGGTTCTCCAGCGCGGAGGCGAGCATGATCGCGATCCGCAGCGCGGACACGGTCGTGGTGGCCGCCCGGTCGACGCCCTTGATCAGCTCCTCGTTGTTCTTGCGGACGACGTCCATCGCCAGATACCCCTGGGCGCAGACCGCGATCTGGGTGAGCAGGTCCTGGTGCTTCTGCCGCACCGGGAACAGCACGTCGGCGCGGAGCGCGTCGGCGGCCTCGGGGTCGGTCGACTGCGTCTCGGCCACGCGCTGTTCGATCGCCGCGTCGAGGGCCTCGGTGAGGACCACGTACTCCTGGAGCTTGCCCATGGTCTCCCAGAGGCGCAGCCGCTCGGTGTGCAACGCGGAGTTGTCCCGGCGCAGTTCGTCCTGGCCGCCGCGGAGCGAGCCGACGATCCGGTTGAGCGTGTGCTGGGACGAGGCGTACTTGGCGACATGGTCGCGGAGCCTGTTGCCGCCGGGCAGCCGGGAGAGCAGCTTGCGCGCGCCGCGGCCCGGGCCGGTGTCCCGGGGGTCCAGGTCCTCGACCGTGCGCCGCAGTTCGACCAGCGACGACGAGACACGGCCCTGCGCGTTCTCCCCGTCGCTCGCCAGCGAGCGGACGGTGCGGTCCAGCATGCGGTTGGACTGCTGGGCGGCGCCGCGGATGTCGCTCGCACCCAGCGCGTCGATCTCATGGATCCGGGCGCCGAACTCGGGCGAGCGCGTGTCCAGTCCGGCCAGCGACTCCACGTACTCGGCGGCCCGCCGGGCCATCTCCTCCCGTACGGAGTCGTCGACCGGGACAAGTCCCGCAGCCTGCTCCGAAGGGACCGGGGGCACCGGCTCCGGCGGGGTCAGGATCAGGGCGGGAGCGGCGTCGGCGCCCGCGCCCGGGAGAGGTGTGTCGGTGCTCATGTCTGCTCGTCCCCCGTCATGAACGGGCCTTCTCGGCCATCCGGTGCAGGACCTGGGAGGTCGGCACCGGCGCCTGTCGGACCCCGGTCAGTGTCTGGTTGAGATAGTCGGTGTGGGCCGCCGTCGCCCCGGTGAACTCGGCCGCGGCGCCCTGCGGGCGGAAGCCGTGCCGGACCGCCAGCTCGCGCAGCCGCTTGTCGGTGGCGAGCGCCTCGCCCAGCTTCCGGCCGTCCTCGTTGAGCGGTACGACGGTGTGGTCGCTGGAGACCGTGGTGTCCGGGTAGAGCACGACCAGATCGCCGACGTCCTGCTTCTGCAGCAGCAGAGCGGCCACCTGCGACTCGTACACCAGCACCAGCGGGTTGCCGACGCCGCTGATGAAGTCGCGGAACGGGGCGTCGGTGCTGGTCTGCTGGGCGCCCTGGACGGCGGTCAGCTTCTTGAGGAGCGGAGCCGTACGGTTCACGGCCGCGTCGTCGGTGGCGACCCGGCCGCCGTCGGCGACGTAGGAGGCCGCCGCGAGGTACAGCGCGCCGGAGTTGGACTGGTTGGGGTCGGTGCTGGTGATGAAGACGGTCCCGGTCAACTCGGCGTGCGCGGCGGACCCCTTGAGCTGCTGCCAGGTCCTGTCGGCGCGGGCGGCGGCCAGATACGGGCCCATCCGCAGCGTTCCGCCGGATTCTCCGTCGAGGGTGGCCAGGCCGTTGTCCGCGAGGACCTTGGCGGCCGAACGGTGGGCCACGACGACGAGCGGCGAGTAGAAGGGCCGGATCGGCGCGCTGGTGACCTTCGACTTCTTCCGCAGCTCGTCGGCCGGGGCCTTCGAGGAGGGGAAGGAGAAGTCGAATCCGTCGAGCGACAGATCCTCCATCGCCCAGGAGCCGGACGTCTCGTAGGTGACCTTGAATCCCTGGGCGGCCAGGGCCTCCACGACGTCGGGGTCGGCGAAGAACTCCGCCTTCTCCGAACCGATCACTCCGCGCACGGTCTTCGTTGCCGGGCCGGAGTCCCCGCTTCCCGGGTCCGCCACGACGATCGCTGCCACTCCGCCGATCAGCAGCACCGCGAGGACGATGCCTATGATGCGTTTCACACCCGCAGAGTGCTCCCGGAAACCCACATTCCGCGTCGAGTCAGGTGTACGGAGCGTGAAGTACCCGTCCCGTTAAGGAACGTTGGAGAGTTCCTCGGCCAGCTCCATACAGCGCAGGCGGGCCGGGGAGAGGTCGTACGGCATCTTGCCGATGGCCTCGAACGCGCTCATGGAGCCGGCCTCCCGCGCCTTGGAGCCGTCAGCGGCGGTCTCGGGGTGCAGGGTGTCCCAGGCGTCGAAGAGGGCGTCGTCGTCCTTGTCCAGGCCGGACTCCTCGATGACGGTCCGCAGGGCGTTCTCGAAGGCGTGCCGCTCGGCGGCGACCCGAGCCACCCGTGGATCATCGACGGCGACGCTGTCGTCGAGTGCCGCCTCGGCTTCGTCGACGCGGTCGGAGTCCTCCCGCAGAGTGGGATGCGTGGCCAGGGCGACGAAGCGGGTGGCCTGGACGGCCGCGCCGAGCGGTCCGAAGATCCGCTCGGTGACCAGCAGAGTGTCCAGGTCCGCCTGGCGCAGGGAGCCCTCGGGCAGGCCCTTGAGGCGTTCGGTGACGAAGTCGGAGAGCAGACCGGTCCGGCTGCCCTCGGCGCGCATCCGCCGCACGGCGGTCCGCTGCCGCCGCGATTCCGCCTCCTGCTCGGCGAGGGTCTCCTCCAGCCGCTCCAGGATGCCGTCGATACCGTCTCCGCTGTCCGCACCGGTGGTGAAGGCGGCACGGATGTCGTCCAGGGCGATCCCGGCGTCGGCCATCCTGCGGATCCACAGCAGGCGGATCATGTCCTCGTACCCGTAACGGCGGCGTCCGTCGCCGCCCCGCTCAGGCTCCGGGAGCAGGCCGATCTCGTGGTAGTGGCGAATCGCCCGGGGCGTGCTGCCGACGAAGGCCGCCGCGTCACCGATCTTGACCTGGCGGGGTGGCACGAAGGACGAGTGCATGGGCGGAGACCTTTCCTCCAGGGACCGTGACGTAGGTCCACGGGACCACATGCCGCTACGGAAGGTGCAACCCATGCCGGACGGTCTCACCGATGACCTGGCTGGGCCCTCAGAGCGCCGTGGCCAGCGGGTGTTCCTCCGGGGAGCGCAGGGCCGCCGTGTGGGCGTCCATCCGCTGGGCCGCGAGGATCGCCGCCGCCGTGTCCGCGCGGGACGCCGCGACCACCAGGGCGCGGCCCGCCAGGGCCAGAGCGCGGCGGTGCAGTTCGGGTGTGGGGGTGGTGGGGTGCGGGACGCGGGTCGGGGGTGTGCCGCGCAGCCGTGTGACCTGGTGGGCGATCAGGCCCGCCGCGTGGTCCAGCCCGAGGTCGTCGGTGACGGCCAGCAGTGCCGCGAGGTGGCCGGCGAGCTGGATGTCCAGCTCCTCCTCGCGGCTGCGGTGGGGGAAGTCGGTGTCGGCCATCGAGTGGACCGACTTGGTACGGATCGGCTCATACATGGGGATGGTCTCCTGGCGTCGTCAGGAAGCCATCCTACATTGGAATCAGTCTAAAGTTGAGCCGAGTCGAACCGGGTCTCTACGGCTGTGAGTAGCCCTCCAGGAAGTTCCCGATCCGGGTCACCGCGTCCGCCAGCTCCGGGGCCGCCGGGAGTGTGACGATCCGGAAGTGGTCGGGCTCGGGCCAGTTGAAACCGGTCCCGTGCACGACCATGATCTTCTCGCGTTGCAGCAGGTCGAGCACCATCTGCCGGTCGTCCTTGATCTTGAAGACCTTCGGATCGAGCCGGGGGAAGAGATAGAGCGCGCCCTTCGGCTTGACGCAGGTGACGCCCGGGATCCGTGTCAGCAGTTCGTACGCGGTGTTCCGCTGCTCCAGGATGCGTCCGCCCGGCAGGACGAGGTCGTCGATCGACTGGCGCCCGCCCAGCGCCGTCGCCACCGCGTGCTGCGAGGGCATGTTGGCGCACAGCCGCATGTTGGCCAGGATCGTCAGGCCCTCGATGTACGAGGTCGCGTGCGTCTTCGGGCCGCAGACCGCCAGCCAGCCGGAGCGGAAGCCCGCGACGCGGTAGTTCTTCGACAGGCCGTTGAAGGTGAGGGTCAGCAGGTCCGGCGCGAGGGCGGCGGTCGGGGTGTGGGTCGCGCCGTCGTACAGGATCCGGTCGTAGATCTCGTCCGAGCAGACGATCAGGCTGTGCCGGCGCGCGATCTCGGTGAGTCCGAGCAGCATCTCGTCGCTGTAGACGGCGCCGGTCGGGTTGTTCGGGTTGATGATCACGATCGCCTTGGTGCGGTCGGTGATCCTGCGCTCGACGTCGGCCAGGTCCGGCATCCACTCCGCCTGCTCGTCGCAGCGGTAGTGCACGGCCGTGCCGCCGGCCAGGGAGACGGAGGCGGTCCACAGCGGGTAGTCCGGTGCCGGTACGAGGACCTCGTCCCCGTCGTCGAGCAGTGCCTGCATCGACATCTGGATCAGCTCGGACACGCCGTTGCCGAGATAGATGTCCTCGACGTCGAGCTCGATGTTCTTCGTCTGGTAGTGCTGCATCACCGCGCGCCGCGCGGAGAGCAGCCCCTTGGCATCGCCGTATCCGTGCGCGTCGCCGAGATTGCGGAGGACGTCCTCCAGGATCTCGGGCGGGCACTCGAAGCCGAAGGCCGCCGGGTTCCCGGTGTTGAGCTTGAGGATGCGGTGGCCTGCTGCCTCCAGCCGCATCGCCTCGTCGAGGACGGGACCCCGGATCTCGTAACAGACATTGGCGAGCTTGGTTGACTGGATGACCTGCATGACGGCGAGCTTACGACCGGGTAACGCGGGGCGCCTGGTGTTTTTGACCACGTCGGTCCGCACTGTGAGACGGACGGGTCCGGGAGGGGCCCCGGGCCCCACGTTTTGTTGAGGCAGTGTTCACCGAAGAGGCGCGGACAGTTCACCCGGGCAGCGGAGCCCCGCACAACGCTGAGCGCTCATGAAGAAGCGCAGCACACTCCTCGCCCTGGCCACCGTCACGGTCATGGCCGCCACCACCGCCCTGCTGCCCTCCGCGCAGGCCACCGTCGAGAACCGGGGCGGCCACGGCCACGGGAAGCCCGGCCACCAGGGCGGCACGCTCGACCTCACACTCCTCGGCCGCTACGAGAGCGGCAAGTTCGACGAGGGCGGCGCGGAGATCACCGCGTACGACTCCCGGACCCGCAGGGTCTTCACCATCAACGCGCAGGCCGGCACCGTCGACGTCCTCGACATCCGGAACCCCGCGAAGCCCCGTAGGACGGGGCAGCTCGTCACCCCGGGCGCCAACAGCGTCAGCGTCCACGACGGTCTGGTCGCCGTCGCCCAGGAGGCCGGGACCAAGACCGACCGCGGCACGGTCTCCTTCTTCCGCGCCTCCGACGGCCGCAAGCTGGACGAGGTACGGGTGGGCGCCCTGCCCGACATGGTGACGTTCACCCCGAAGGGTGACCGCGTCGTCGTCGCGAACGAGGGCGAGCCCGACTCGTACTGCGCGCCGGGCGGCACCGAGCCCGCCGGGACCGACCCCGTCGGCTCCGTCAGCGTCATCGACCTGGACCGGGGCCGGGGCCGCGACGGCGAGCTGCGCCGCGCCACCGCGCGCACGGCCGGTTTCGAGAAGTGGGACCGCAGGAAGAAGGAGCTGACCCGCGACGGCGTCCTGATCTACGGCCCGAACGCCTCCGTCAGCCAGGACATCGAGCCCGAGTACGTGGCCGTGTCCAAGGACGGCCGGACCGCCTGGGTCACCCTCCAGGAGAACAACGCGCTGGCGCTCGTCGATCTGCGCCGCGCCGAGGTCGAGAGGATCGTCCCGCTCGGCGAGAAGGACCACTCGGAGCGGGGCAACGGCCTGGACGCCTCCGACAAGGACGGCGTCAACATCCGCACCTGGCCGGTCAAGGGCCTCTACAAGCCCGACGGGATCCACGCCTTCACCGCGCGCGGCGGCGAGTACACCGTCAGCGCGAACGAGGGCGACGCCCGCGAGTGGGACTGCTTCGCCGAGGAGGTGCGGGTCAAGGACGTCGAGCTGAACCCGAAGGCGTTCCCGGACGCCGCCGCGCTCCAGGAGGACGACGCGCTCGGCCGTCTCAACATCACCAGCACCTCGCCCACGGACAGCCAGGGCCGGGTCACCGAGCTGAACTCGCTGGGCGGCCGTTCGATCTCCGTACGCGACGAGCGCGGCCGGCTCGTCTGGGACTCCGGCGACGACCTGGAGCAGCTGACGGCGAAGGCGTTCCCGGAGGACTTCAACACCGACAACGCCGAGAACGACCCCGACAGCCGCAGCGACAGCAAGGGCCCCGAGCCGGAGGGCATCACCACCGGATCGGTGCGCGGCACGACGTACGCCTTCGTCGGTCTGGAGCGGCCCGGCGGCATCGCGGCGTACGACCTGAGCGACCCGCGCCGCCCGAAGGCCGCCGGATACGTCAACTCCCGTGACTTCGGCGGCGACCCGGAGGCCGGCACGGCGGGCGACCTGGGTCCGGAGGGTGTGCTCTTCGTCCAGGCGAAGGACAGCCCGACGGGTGACGCGCTGCTGGTCGTCGGCAACGAGATCAGCGGTACGACCTCGATCTACCGGGTCCGCTGAGGAACCCGGGAACAGGGGCTCACGGGCTCACCCGGCGACGGCGCGCAGCGCGCCCGGCCTGCGGCCCGCGAGCGCGTCCAGCGCTGCGGCCGTGGGCTCGTCCGCCGGCAGATGGACGACGAGGCGGAAGCCGTCCCCCTCGGGCAGCTCCAGGGTCTCGTCCGCCAGCCGCAGCTCACCCGCGCCGGGGTGCGTCAGCCGACGCACCCCGGCGTGCCCGGGCGCGCGCAGCCGCTGCTTCCACCGCTCGGTGAACGGGGCGCCCGCCAGCAGGGTCAGCTCCTCGACGAGCGCGATCAGATCCGGGTCGTCCGGCAGGGAGTCGGTCCTGATCCGGGCGATCAGAGCGTCGGCGACGCGCTCCCACTCGGGGTACGCGTCGCGGGCCCGGGGATCGGTGAACACGAACCGGGGCAGGCTCGGCGCGGGCGGGTCCAGCAGACCCAGGGGGCCGAAGAGCCGCTCGTAACCGGCGGTGCGGGCCACCACCTCGCCCAGCCGGTTCAGCAGCGCGGCCGGCGCGGGCTCCAGCAGGTCGAGCAGGGCCCGCAGCGAGGGCCGCACCTCGCGGTCCGGCGGACGGACCGTGCCGAGGCAGAGCTTGCGGGTGCCCATCGTCACCTTAACGACCTGCAACAGCTCGCCGCGCGCCTCGACGGACAGCCGCAGCGCGTCCGCGAGCGCCGCCAGGATCTCCGGGGAGGGATGGCGGTCCCGGCCCTGCTCCAGCCGGGCCAGGTACTCGACGCTGATCCCGGCGAGCATCGCCAGTTCGGACCGGCGCAGGCCGGGCGTACGCCGCCGGCTGCCGGCGGTCAGCCCCACGTCGGCGGGGGTCACACTCTCGCGTCGCGCCCGCAGGAAACGCCCAAGCTCACTGTCGCTCACCCGGGCAATGTACGCCCGCGCGCGCGGCGGATCGTAGCCCTGGCACTACCAGCCTCGGCCCGGCCTTCCTCCCGGCGGCCGGCGCGCACAGGGTGGGGCCCGACACCGGACACGACACCGCGGCCGTTGTCCGGCACGCCCACCCCGTACGTCCTCCGAGAGGCCCTCCGTGTTCATCGCCCATGCCGTCGTCGGCATCCTGCTCGCCGTCGCGCTCAGCGCCTCGGCAGTCGCCATGGCGACCCGCAACGCCACGATCGCCGCCAACATGACGAAGCTCGGCGTACCGGACTCCTGGCTCCCGCGGCTCGCCTCGCTCAAGGCGGCGGGCGCCGTGGGGCTGGTCGTCGGTCTCTGGATCCCGTTCATCGGAGCGGCGGCGGCGATCGGCGTCGTCCTGTACTTCCTCGGCGCGGTCTACTACCACGTCAAGGCGAAGGACTACGTGATCGCGCCGCCGGCGGTCTTCGTCGTCCTGGCCGTCGCCGCGCTCATCACCCGGCTCGCCACCGCGTAGCCGGACGGGGCCCGCGCCTCACTCGCCACCGCGTGGCCGGCCCGGCCCGCGCCTCAGGCCGTACGCCGTACCGATCGCCCGGCCAGGACGTCCGTACGCCGTACCGATCGCCCGGCCAGGACGTCCGTACGCCGTCCGTCCTCGATCACGGAGCGGCCGTCGATCAGTACGTGCGGGATGCCCACCGGAAGGACGCGCGGCTCGGCGAAGGTCGAGCCCGCCGCCACCGTCTCCGGGTCGAAGAGCACCAGGTCCGCGCGGTGACCCTCGCGGACCAGGCCGCGGTCCCGCAGGCGCAGTCGGGCGGCCGGGCGCGAGGTCAGGTGGGCCACGCACTCCTCCAGCGACAGGACGCCCAACTCCCGTACGTACCGGCCGAGATACCGCGGGAACGTGCCGTAGGCGCGCGGGTGCGGCTTCGCGCCCTGGAGGATGCCGTCACTGCCGCCCGTGTGCACCCGGTGGCGCATGATCTCCCGCACGTTCTCCTCGTGCCCGACGTGCTGGAGGATCGTCGAGCCGAGCCGGTCGTCGATGAGCAGCCTGCGGGCGGTCAGCCAGCCGCTCTCGCCGCGCAGCCGCGCCGTCTCGGCGATCGTCCGGCCGACATGCGCGGTGAGGGCCGGGTCGGACACCCCGGAGATCTCGATGGTGTCCCACTCGATGGGCACGCCGTGGCAGCCGTCCGCGCCGATCTCCTCCATGTGGTGGCGGATCCTCTCCGCCGTCGACGCGTCCCGCAGCCGCTCCAGGATCGCGTCCTGGCCGCCCGCGCTCGCCCAACTGGGCAGCATCGCCACGAGCGTCGTACAGCCCGGGGTGTAGGGATAGGTGTCGAGGGAGATGTCGGCCCCCTCGTCCAGCGCCTTGTCCAGCAGGGCGATCAGATCGGGGGCCCTGCCCTTGTTCACACCGAAGTTCATGGTGGCGTGGGCGAGATGGAGCGCGCAGCCGGCGCCGCGCGAGAGGTCCACCATCTCCTCGTACGCGCGCAGGGCGCCCGCCCCGTAACTGCGGTGGTGCGGGCAGTAGTAGCCGTCGTAGCGGGCCACCACCCGGCACAGCTCGGTGAGTTCGGCGTCGTCCGCGTACATGCCCGGGGTGTACGTCAGCCCCGACGACATGCCGACCGCGCCCTGCTCCAGGGACTCGGCCACCAGCCGCCGCATATGGTCCAGCTCGGCCGGGGTCGCGGGGCGGTCGTCCTGGCCGACCGCGTACATCCGGACCGTGCCCTGCGGCACGAGATAGGCCGCGTTGACCGCGATGCCGTGGCCGTCGAAGCCGTGGTCGAGCCGGTCCAGGTACTCGCCGACCGAGCGCCAGTCGAAGTCGACCGAGGTGTCCCCGGGCGCGCCGCCGTTCCAGCCGGTGATCGCCCTGCGGACCTCGGTGAGCGTGGCGTCGTCGACGGGGGCGTACGACAGCCCGTCCTGACCGATCACCTCAAGGGTGACGCCCTGCGCGGCCTTGGCCGAGTGGTCGGGGTCGCGCAGCAGCGCGAGGTCGCTGTGCGCGTGCATGTCGATGAAGCCGGGGGCGAGGGCGAGGCCCCCGGCGTCCAGGACCCGCGCGCCGGAGAGCCGGGGCGCGGCGCCGGGGGCGGCCCGCCGGATCTCGGCGATCCGGCCGTCGGTGACCCCGACGTCCGCCCGGTAGGAGTCCTGGCCCGTGCCGTCGACGACGGTCGCGTCCCGTATGACGAGGTCCATGGCGAGCGGCTCCTAGAAGAACGTACGGATGAGGTCGGTGACCGTGCCGTCCGCGTCGGCCAGCGGGATCAGCTGCCACTTGTCGAACGACGTGCACGGGTGGGAGAGGCCGAAGCCCACCCAGTCGCCGACCTCGATCACCGCGTCGGGAGAGGTGTGCAGCTTGCCGTGCTGGTCGGACAGACCGGTGACCGTGATGCCGCGCGCGGGACGGATCTCGCCGGTGCGCGCCGAGCGCACCACCTGCGCCTCCGGCAGGTCGAGGTCGTACGCCGCGTCCCGCTTGCCCGCGTTGACGAACGCCTGCTCGGGCGACGGGCGGGAGATCACCTGGGCCCAGAGCCGGAAGGCCGGCTGGAGCGCGCCCTCGGCCGGGATCCGGTTGAACGGGGTCAGCCGCTTGTAGTGGCCGTCGTCGTGCGAGACGTACGCGCCGGAGCGCAGCAGTTTCAGTACGGGCCGCGAGAGCGTCGGGATCTCGGCGAAGACATCGGCGACCGCGTCGAACCACGCGCTGCCGCCCGCGCTGACCACCACCTCGTCGACGGTCCCCGAGAACCGGCCCGCCGCGTCGAACTCGGCGGCCAGCGCCGTCAGCCGGCGCAGCCAGGCGCGCACGGTGTCGTTGTCGGCGTGCGGCACCTCGCCCTCGTAACCGGCGACGCCCACCAGCCGCAGCGTGCCGGTGGCGGCCACGGCGTCGGCGACCAGAGCGCACTCCGCCTCCTTGCGGACGCCGGTCCGCGCGCCCTCGCCCGCGCCCAGCTCCACGACGACGTCCACGGGGCGTGAGCCGCCCGCCGCGCGCAGCGCCTCGTCCATCAGCTCCACGCCGCGCACGGAGTCGACGTAGCAGATGAAGCGGAAGCCCGGGTCGCCGTCCAGCTCCGCCGAGAGCCAGCGCAGCGCGACCGCGTCGACGACCTCGTTGGCGAGGAAGATCCGCTGGATGCCGAACGCCCGGTACACACGCACCTGGTGGGGGAGCGCGGCGGTGATCCCCCAGGCGCCGTAGTCGAGTTGGCGCGCGAAGAGCTGGGGGGACATGGACGTCTTGCCGTGCGGGGCGAACGCGAGGCCGTGGCGCTCGGAGTACGTCTCCAGCAGCGCGAGGTTATGGGTGAGGGACTCGGCGGAGAGGGCGAGCACCGGGGTGGTGAAGCCGCCGGTGAAGAGGTTGCGGTGCTCGGCCGCCAGCTCGGCGACCGTGAGGCCGTCGGCGTCGGGCGGCAGTCCCTTGAAGCGGTGGTCGACACGTTCGTCCCTCAGGTGTTCCTCGCTGAGTCGTCCGCCGACCGCCATAGGGCTCTCCTCCACCGATCTCGTTGCAACATGTGCAACGCCCATTGCGTATAACGCTTGACGCTGTCTAACATCCGAGCCGTCGCCGGGTCAATGATGAGCCCCGGCGGCCCCGGCCGACAGATGAACGAGGAGCCCCGAGTGCCCGCACCGGTAGCAGCGGACCCGATCAGGCCCGGTGGGCCCGAGGCCACCGAGGTCGTCTGCCTCGGCGAGTCCATGGTCACCTTCCTGCCCTCGCGCCCCGGCCGCCTCGCGGACGTCCCCGCCTTCACCCGCACGATCGGCGGCGCCGAGTCCAACGTCGCCTGCGCGCTCGCCGCCGCGGGACACCGGGTGAAGTGGATCAGCCGCGTCGGCCGGGACGGCTTCGGCGACCATCTCGTGGAGGCGATCGGCGCGTACGGCGTCGACACCTCCGGCGTACGCCGCGACGCCGACGGCCGCCCGACCGGCATCTACTTCCGTACGGCCACCGACCGTTCCACCACCGCCCACGAGGTCGCCTACTACCGGGCGGGGTCGGCCGCGTCCGCCATGTCCCCGGCGACCATGGACCGCGGGGACCTCTGGTCCGGCCGTGTCCTGCATCTGTCCGGCATCACCGCCGCGCTCTCCGACGACTGCCTCGCCCTGATGCGCGAGCTGGCCGAGCCCCGGGCGGGCCGCCCGCTGCTCTCCTTCGACGTCAACCACCGGCCAGCGCTCTGGCGCGACGGCTCGGGTCCGCGCGCGCTGCTCGACCTCGCGCGCGGCGCCGACCTCGTCTTCGTCGGCGACGACGAGGCGGCGCAGCTCTGGGACCTGCGCGGCCCGGCCGCGATACGGGCGGCACTGCCCGAACCGGCGGTGCTGGTGGTGAAGGCGGGCGCGGACGGCGCGACCGCCTTCGTACGGGACGGGGAGAGCGACACCGTCACCTCCGTACCCGCGCTGGCCGTCGACGTCGTGGCACCCGTCGGCGCGGGCGACGCCTTCGCCGCCGGCTTCCTCTCCGCGACCCTGCGGGAGCTGCCGACCGGGGCCCGGCTGCGCCACGGCCATCTGATGGCCGCCGCCGTACTCACCGACGCGGGCGACGTCTGCGTCCCGCCCGCCCGCGCGCACGCCGACCGCCTCGCCGCACTGGACGACGCCGGATGGGGGACCCTGCGCCTCGGCCCCGGCTGGACCGCCCCGGGTGCCGACAGCGCCACCGGCCGGGAAGCGGTGGGCACCTCATGAGCCGGACCGTCGACCGCGCGCTGAGCATCCTGCCGCTCCTCGCCCAGGGCCCGGCCGATCTCGGACAGGTCGCCGAGCGGCTCGACGTGCACAAGTCCACCGCCCTGCGGCTGCTGCGCACCCTGCACGAGCACGGGCTCGTCTACCGCCAGCAGGACCAGCGCTACCGCCTGGGCGCCCGGCTCTTCGCCCTCGCGCAGGAGGCCGTCGAGAGCCTGGACGTACGCGAGATCGCCCACCCGCACCTGGTGGCGCTGGGCGAACAGTGCGGCCACACCGTCCATCTGGCCGTCATAGAGGACAGCGAGGTCCTCTACATCGACAAGGTCGAGAGCCGCTACCCCGTCAGGATGTACTCCCGGATCGGCAAACCGGTCGCCGTCACCGTGGCCGCCGTCGCCAAGCTGCTCATCGCCGACCTGTCCGAAGCCGAGCGCCGCGCACTCGCCGAGCGGCTCGACTTCCCCATGTACACCCCCCGTTCGACACCGAACGCCGCCGCCTTCCTCAAGGAGCTGGCGACCGTACGCGAACAGGGGTGGGCCACCGACCTCGGTGGCCACGAGGAGTCCATCAACTGCATCGGGGCCCCCGTCCGCGGTGCGGACGGCCGGGTCGTCGCCGCCATGTCGGTCTCCGCGCCGAACGTGGTCGTGACCTCCGACGAACTCCTCGCCCTGCTCCCGCTGTTGCGCCGTACCGCCGACGCGATCAGCCGCGAGTACTCCGGAAACGCGCACCATCCGGTACCCGCGCCCCCCGCTCTCCAGAAAGAGATCCCATGAGCGACCAGACCGCGAAGACCGCAGTCGTCCCCGCCACGCACGCCGCGCCGCCGGCCAAGTTCTCCCACGGCGTCCGCAAGGGCAACATCCTCCAGGTGGCCGGGCAGGTCGGCTTCCTGCCGGCCGTCCCGGGCGAGGCCCCGACCGTGGCCGGACCGACACTGCGCGAGCAGACCCTCCAGACCCTCGCCAACGTCAAGTCGGTCCTGGAGGCGGGCGACGCGAGCTGGGACGACGTGATGATGCTGCGCGTCTACCTCACGGACGTCGCGCACTTCGCCGAGATGAACGAGATCTACAACACCTACTTCGAGGAGCAGAACCTCAAGGACGCGCCGGCCGCCCGTACCACCGTGTACGTCGGTCTGCCCGCCGGACTGCTCATCGAGATCGACGCGCTGGCCGTACTGGGCTGACCCAGCCCCCGTACTTCCGCCGTCCCCCCGCCCCACCGCACGGCAGGGCGCCCGTTCCCCGGAACCCCACGGGCGCCCTGCCGCGATCCCCCCTGCTCTGATGCACGGAACAAGAGGTCCCCCCTCATGCTGCTCACCGCCGACGCACCCCCCGCCCCCGAGGCTCCGCCGCACACCGGTGGACTGCTCCTTCTCATAGACGGGACGGCCGGTCTGCTGACCGTCGCCGTCCTCGGCATCGTCCTTCTCCTCGTCCTGATCATCAAGGTCAGGCTCCAGCCGTTCGTCGCCCTCCTCGGTGTCTCCATAGCCGTCGGCCTCGCCGCCGGACTCTCCGTGACCGAACTCTTCGGCACGGTCCAGAAATCGGCCGCCGTCTCGATGATCGAGTCGGGCATGGGCGGCATCCTCGGCCATGTCGCGATCATCATCGGCCTCGGCACGATGCTCGGCGCGATCCTCGAAGTGTCGGGCGGCGCCGAGGTGTTGAGCACCCGGCTGCTCAACCTCTTCGGCGAGAAGCGCGCCCCGCTCGCCATGGGCGTCACCGGTGTCGTCTTCGGTATCCCCGTCTTCTTCGACGTCGGCATCTTCGTCCTCGCGCCGATCGTGTACGCGGCGGCCAGGCGCTCCGGCAAATCGATCGTGCTGTACGCGATGCCCCTGCTCGCCGGTCTCTCCATGACCCACGCGTTCCTGCCCCCGCACCCGGGCCCCGTCGCCGCCGCCGGTCTCTTCGACGTCGACCTCGGCTGGGTCATCCTGATGGGCGCCGTCGTCGGAGTCCCGGCGGTGCTCGCCGCCTGGGTCTACGCGGCGTGGATCGGAAAGCGCCTCTTCGTCGACGTACCGCAGGACATGGTCGAGGCCGCGGCCGAGGCCAAGGAGGCCGTCGCCGCCGAGCAGCGGGCCTCGGGCGTCGCCCCGCCCGAGAAGCCGGTCGCGCTGGCCACCGTGCTCGCGATCATCGGGACCCCGCTGCTCCTGATCCTGCTGGCGACGTTCTCCTCCATCGCGCTCGACCCGAGCACGCTCCGCTCGGTCGTCGAGTTCTTCGGCCACCCCTTCGTGGCGCTGACGATCGCGCTGTTCCTCGCGTACTACCTGCTCGGCATCCGGCGCGGCTGGTCGCGTCGGTCGCTGGAGACCGTCTCGACCGCGTCCCTCAAGCCGGTCGGCAACATCCTGCTGGTGGTCGGCGCGGGCGGGGTCTTCGGAGCCGTGCTGAAGGGCAGCGGCATCGCCGACGCGCTCGCCGACACCTTCAACGACGTCGGTCTGCCGGTCATCGTGCTGGCGTGGCTGATCTCGGTCGTGCTGCGTGTCGCCCAGGGCTCGGCGACGGTCGCGATCGTCACCACGGCGGGCATCGTCGTACCGCTGGTGGAGGGCCAGTCGATGTCGCAGGCGCATCTCGCGCTGATCATCATGGCGATCTCGGCGGGTTCGATCTTCGCCTCGCACGTCAACGACGGCGGCTTCTGGATGGTGGCCAAGTACTTCGGCATCTCCGAGCGCGACACCCTCAAGTCGTGGACGGTGCTGGAGACGGTCCTCTCGGTGGCCGGATTCGTCGTCGCCGCCCTGCTCAGCCTGGTCATCTAGGTACGGAACCACCTGTTCCGGGCGGCCGGAGGGGAACCGAGACCGACCGCCCTCTTGCGCGATCTTCCACCCCCCGCTTTGGTGACCCAAGTCACTTACGGGGACGAGTGTGGAGGTCGACGCATGGCAGAAATCACCGACAGGGGTACGGCCGCGGACAAGTCCGGTCCGCGCAAGTCGAGTTGGAGGTACATCGGTCCCGGCATCGTCGTCGCGGCGACCGGTGTCGGCGCCGGTGACCTGGTCGCGACCCTCATCGCGGGCAGCAAGTTCGGCTACACGCTGCTCTGGGCGGCCGTCATCGGCTGCGTCGTCAAGATCTCGCTCGCCGAGGCGGCCGGCCGCTGGCATCTCGCCACCGGCCGCACCCTCTTCGAGGGCTGGCGCAGCCTCGGCCAGTGGACCACCGTCTACTTCGCGGTGTACGTGGTCGTCTGGGGCTTCGTCTACGGCGCGACCGCCATGTCGTCGAGCGCCCTGCCGATCGTCGCGCTCTTCCCGGACGGTCCCGGCCTGAAGACCTGGGCGATCGTCTTCGGTCTCCTCGGGCTGTTCTTCGTCTGGTTCAACCGCTATCTGGTCTTCGAGAAGTTCATGACCGTCGTCATCGGCATGAAGTTCCTGGTCGTGGTGTACGTCGCGATACGCGTCGCGCCCGACCTCGGGGCGGCCTTCGCCGGGCTCGCCCCGGTCCTCCCCGACGGCTCGCTGCTGTACACGCTCGGCCTGATCGGCGGTGTCGGCGGCACGATCACGATGGCCGCGTACGGCTACTGGGTCAACGCCAAGGGCTGGACCAACACCAACTGGATGAAGGTGATGCGGATCGACAACCGCGTCGCCTACGTCACCACCGGCGTCTTCGTCGTCGCCATGCTGATCATCGGCGCCGAGCTGCTGCACTCCTCGCACATCGCGCTCACCACCGGCGACCGCGGTCTCATCGACCTCGGCAAGATCCTGGAGGACCGCTTCGGCGCGGTGACGGCCAAGCTCTTCCTGATCGGCTTCTTCGCCACGTCGTTCGGCGCGCTGGTCGGGGTGTGGCACGGCGTGAGCCTGATGTTCGCGGACTTCGTGGAGCGCTTCCAGCGCGAGCGGAGGACCGGCACGGCGGTCGGCGAGGGGACGGTCGAGGAGGTCGCGTCGGGTGCGCGCGAGCGGTCGGTGCCCTTCCGGGCGTATCTGCTCTGGCTGACCTTCCCGCCGATCGGACTGCTCTTCCTGGACCAGCCGTTCGGTCTGGTCGTCGTCTACGGCGTGCTGGGCGCGTTCTTCATGCCGTTCCTGGCGCTGACGCTGCTGTGGCTGCTCAACTCCTCGCGTACGCCCGCCGAGTGGCGCAACGGCATCGTGAGCAACGTGATGCTGGCGGCGGGCGGGCTGCTGTTCGTCGTCCTGTGCGTGCAGCAGGTGCGGGACCTGCCCTGGTGAGCCGCGGGTGAGAACACACGGTGGCGCCGTCGGGGTCCGACGGCGCCACCGGTCTGTGGGGGGTGGTTCGGGGGTGCGGGGTGGGGTTACGGGAGGCCGTGGACGTGCGGGCCGACCGCCTTGGACCAGGCGTTGCCGGCCGTCGCGTCCCAGTTGGTGGACCAGGTCATCGCGCCGCGCAGGCCCGGGTAGGTTGTGGACGGCTTGAAGTTCCCGCAGCCGGTGCCCTTGGTCAGACAGTCCAGGGCGTTGTTGACGACGCCCGGGTCGACATAGCCGCCGCCCGCCGCGCTCGGCGAGGCCGGCAGGCCGAGCCCGACCTGGGAGGGGTCGAGTCCGCCTTCGAGCTGGACGCAGGCGAGGGCGGTGAGGAAGTCGACCGTGCCCTGTGAGTAGACCTGGCCGTCGCAGCCGAGCATCGAACCGCTGTTGTAGTACTGCATGTTGACGACGGTCAGGATGTCCTTCACGGCCAGCGCCGTCTTGAAGTACTCGTTGGACGTCGACTGCATGTCGATCGTCTGCGGCGCCATCGTCAGGACGAAGCCGGAGCCGGCCCGACCGGCGATCGACTTCAACGCCTGGGTCATGTACGTGGAGTTGAGGCCGTTCTCCAGGTCGATGTCGACACCGTCGAAGCCGTACTCGTCCATCAGCGCGGACACCGAGTCGGCGAAGGCGTTCGCCGAGGCCTCGTCGTTGACCGAGACGGTCCCCTTCTCGCCGCCGATGGAGATGACGACCGACTTGCCCGCCGCCTGCTTGGCGGCGACGTCCGCCTTGAACTGCTCGTCGGTGTAGCCGCCGAGGCCCGCCGAGTCGAGGGTGAAGTCGACCTGTCCCGGCGTGCCGGTGGCGTCCGCGAACGCGACGGCGATGATGTCGTACTCGTCCTGGACCTCGGCCAGCGTCTGGACGGTCGCTCCGTTGTCGAAGTTCTGCCAGTACCCGGTCACGGCGTGCGCGGGTACGGCGGCGGGGGCGGCGACAGCGGTCGGCGCGGGCTCGTCGGCGGCGTTGGCCGCGGGTACGGCCAGCCCGGCGACGGCGAGAACGCCTGCCACGGCAAGGGTCTTGAGCGTGCGGGGTCGCGCTTTCCTGGGCACTGCATGGCCTCCGTGGGGGGAGATGTGGGGGGCGGTACGGAACGGTGGCCACCGTTGGACGTACAAACTGGTCCAGACCATTGGCCTTGTCAAGGGTCTCGACGGGATGGGCCGTATCCGGCCCGGAGGCCGGCCGGCGGGGCGTCGTGCCGGTGCCCCGCAGCAGCGCCGCCGGGGGAGCGGCGGCGCTGCTGGTCTGTCCGGGACTCCGCAGCTCCTGCTAGGGCAGGGCGTGGACGTGCGGGCCCACCGCGTTCGACCAGGCGTTGCCGGCCGTCGCGTCCCAGTTGGTGGACCAGGTCATCGCGCCGCGCAGAGAGGGGTAGGTCTTGGACGGCTTGAAGTTCCCGCAGTTGGTGCCGCGCGTCAAGCAGTTGAGCGCGTTGTTCACGATGGTCGGGGAGACGTAACCGCTGCCGGCGCCACGGGACGAGGCCGGGACACCGAGCCCGACCTGGGAGGCGTCGAGTCCGCCTTCGAGCTGGATGCAGGCGAGGGCGGTGAGGAAGTCGACGGAGCCCTGTGAGTAGACCTGGCCGTCGCAGCCGAGCATCGAGCCGCTGTTGTAGTACTGCATGTTGACGACGGTCAGGATGTCCTTCACGGCGAGCGCGGTCTTGAAGTACTCCGTGCCGGTGTTCTGCATGTCGATGGTCTGCGGCGCCATGGTGAGAACGAGCTTGGAGCCCGCCTTGGCCGACAGCTGGCGCAGCGCCTTCGTCAGATAGGTGGAGTTGATGCCGTGTTCGAGGTCGATGTCGACACCGCTGAAGCCGTACTCCTGCATCAGGGTGTAGGCGCTGTTGGCGAACGCGGTCGCGGAGGCGTCACTGTTGATCGTGACGTTGCCCTTCTCGCCGCCCACCGAGATGATCACGGACTTGCCGGCGGCCTTCTTCGCGGCGACGTCGGACTTGAACTCGGCGACTCCCGAGTAGCCGACGGCCGGGTCGAGGTTGAAGACGATCTGGCCGGGCGTGGTCGTCGAGTCGGCGAACGAGACGGCGATGATGTCGTACTGCGACTGGACGTCCCGGAGCTTCTGGACGGCCGCGCCGTTGTTGAAGTTCTGCCAGTACCCGGTCAGCGCGTGCCTCGGCACGGCGGGCCCGCCCGGGTCGCCGCCGCCGGGTGAGGTCCGGCCGCTGACGGCGGCCGACTTCGCGGACTCACCGACCGCGTTGGTCGCGGAGACCTGGAACTGGTACGAGGTGGCCGCCGCGAGCCCGGTCACGGTCGCGGACGTGCCGGTCGCCGACTGGACCTTCGCGCCGTCGCGGTAGATGTTGTACCCGGTCGCGCCGGAGACCGCGTTCCAGCTCAGCGCCACCGAGGACGAGGTCACGGCTCCGACGCCGAGCCCGGCGGGGGTGGCCGGCGCCTGCGGGTCGGGGTCCGGGTCGCTGCCCCCGCCGCCGTCGGGCCCGAAGACGGACACGTCGTCGACGAGGTAGGGGCTCTGCCCGTACCAGCCGTGCGTGTAGACGGTGACCGCGCGCGTCGACGCGCCGGTCCTGAAGGTCGTGGTGAGCTGCTTCCAGCCGCTCTCGCCGGGCGTCCAGGTCGACACGTCGGTGGTCCCGGTGCCGCTGGCCCCGAGGTAGGCGTAGCCGCCCTGCACCCAGGCGCTCAGCGTGTACGTCGAGTTGGGCTGCACGGCCACGGACTGCGAGCACCGGGCGTTGTCCTGCCCGGCGGGCGTCCCGCGCAGCGCGGCGGCCCCGGTCCGTACGGGAGAGCCCACGACGGCCCCGCTCCCGTTGGAACACGACCAGTTGGCGAGGCCGGACTCGAAGCCGGCGTTCTTGGCGACGTTGATGTCGGCGGCCTGGGCGACACCGGCCATCCCGCCCACACTCAGGGCCCCGGCGGCCAGCACGGCCACCACCCCGCCCAGCAGGTTCCGGGCCCGGCCACGCGGATGACGCGGCAGACCGCCGGATCCGGGTCTGCGTCCGCCGTCGGGTACACGTTCCACTTGATGCCTCCGCTGGGGGTGTCGGTATGGAGGAGCGAATCAGGAACGGTGGCCACCGCTGGCCGTTAAAATGGTCCAGACCATTCGAGTTGTCAATACCTCCGACGTCAGTCGTCCTGGAGCCGTTCCGCCGCGTAGCCCGACACCACACCCACCACCAGCACCGCGTTCGACATGAGGATGCCCTCGGCCTCCAGGTCCTGCCACTGCAGGAGCATGTTCAGCGCCTGCGCGGCGAGGGCCACCGTGAAGACCGCGACCGCGTGCTGCGGCCTGGAGTCGCGGAAGGGTTCGCGGTGGACCCGGCCCGCCGCCCAGGTGGCCAGGGCTATGCAGACCGCGTTGGGGAGGTGGATCAGCATCAGTCTGCCGTTGAAGGTCTCCAGGTTCTCCGAGGTGGCCAGATGGTCGTTGACCAGCGTGGTCTGCAAGTACTCCGTCAGGAGCAGGACCACGATGCCGGCCGCCCAGGCGCGTGCGAGCGCGAACACCGCCGCTCCGCGTCCCTCGTCCCGGGGGGCGGACGCCCCCGGGTAGCCGTACCTCGTCATCGCCAACCGCCTCCGTCAGTGCTCGTGTTCCTGGGTCCGGAGGCGGGAACCTGAATCCCGCCCGCTCAGACCACCGTGAAAAGAAGAACCGCCGCGAAACCGGCAGCCGCCATCCCGCAGCCCGCCACCAGCACCCCGTACTGGAGCACCGGCGACCAGTTGCCGCGGCCCGCCACCGTCGCGGTGCGTTCCGGGGCCGCCGGGTCGTACGCCACCGTGACCGGGTCGCCGACCCGCACCGAGCGGCCCGCCAGATCCTCGAACTCGATCCGGCGCCCGTCGGCGGTGCGGAACGCGAAGAAATGCTGCCGCGCGTCCGAACGGTTGTAGGGCTCCTGCTCGATCCGTACGCAGGTGCCCTCCGCCCGAATTCCTTTTCGCAGTGCCCGATTCACGCCCGAAAGGCGACGCGCGTAGTGCGTGGCCAACCAGCCGAAAAGCAGAATCATGCCGCCGAGGAAAAGGTAATCGCCGCCCGGAACATTCATTGTGGACCGCCTACTTGACCGTGATCGAGTCGATGATCTTCTTGAGATCGCCCTTGCCGAGCTTTCCCTTGACCGCGTCGATCCGTACGGCGTACGTCCTGTCGTCGGCGTCGAGGCCCGCGACGATCACCCCGGCGACCCGCGTACCCGCCTTCGGGTCGAGCGCCCCGCCCGGGGTCCCCGCCCCGGAGCCCTCGGCGGAGTCCTTCTGGGTGAATTCGAAGGTGACCCGCCGGGCCTCCTCGTCGCCGTCGGGACCGGCGACCCGGATCTCCTCCTGCTTCCCGAGCGTGGAGCCGAGGGCGACCCCCGCCTCCGCGCCGATCGCCGCCTCCTCCACCGAGTCGGCGTCCGTGAAGTCGAGCTGCACCGTGATCATTCCGATGGTGCCGCTCTCGTCGGAGAGCGTCGCCGCGGCGGCGTTGTACTTGCTGCGCTCACCGGCGCCCTGCACCTCGAAGGCGGGCGGGTGCGCCACCGTGACGGCCGGGGTCCTGAGCGTGCCCCACCCCTCCGGCACCTCGCCGGCGCCGGCCTTCGAGCCGCACCCCGCCGCGAGCAGGAGCGTCGCGAGCGCCGCCGAGGCGGACGCGGACGCGTAGGCCCTGCGCCCGGCCGCCGCGGACGCCCTCAGTCTCTTTGTCGTCTTCTCGTTCGTGCCGGTCATGGCGAGTGTGCTCCTGTCCCCGAGATCAGTTCGCACAGTAGCTGTACGGGACATAACTGCGGTTGTCGCCCTGTGGCGCACCCAGGAACTGCGCGTCGTCGAGGCTCTCCTCCTTCTTCTCGGTGGAGACCGAGAAGCCGAAGCTCAGACCCAGGTTCAGCTCGAACCCGTACTCCGCGGCCTCCGTCTGGCCCGTGTACGTGTTCCTGCTGGAGAGGCCCTCGTCGAAGAGGAGCCGGCCGAACGGGTCGTCCGCGCCGGGCCGCTTCGTCGGCGCGTGGTCGTCAAACATGTAGGCGAACGGTGCCCCGTTGTCGCCCGAGCCGTCGAGCCACTTCTGGGCGATCTCACGCTGGGCGGCACCCTCGGCACCCGGCTTGAGGACGATCGAGTTGGTGACGACCTCGATCCCGGTCTCGTTCCCGGTGCCCTTGGCGCTGCCGCTGCCGCCGCGCTTGTCGCCGTCCTTCTTGCCGTTGTCGCCGCCGACCGTGACACCGTCCTTCGTGGCGCCCTTCTCGACGGTGCGGGTCATGTCGATACGCAGCAGCTCACCGGTCGTCTTGTCGTGGCTGACGGTGATCGTGCCGGTCTGGGTGTTGGTCGCGCTCGACTCGCCGCTGATGGGCCCGGCCTCGTAGCCGACCTTGCCCGTGTACTCGATGGCGGCGCTGTAGGTGTACGACTTGATGTTCCGGTAGTTGTTGTCGGTCCACGTCACCTCGGGCGAGAACTTGAAGCTGCCGCCGAGCGAGGCGCCGAGCTTCTTCTCGTCGCCCGCCGAGATCTTCAGACCACCGGCGGCGCTGGCCTCCAGGCCCACCTTGCCGTAGCTGATGTGCCGGTTGCCGAGCTTCTCGTCGATGCGCTTTCGGAGCTGCTCCTCCTCGTACATCGGACCGCTCTTGAAGAGGTACGCGATGCTGTTGCCGAGCCCGCCACCACGCGAGTTGGCGTGCCGGTTGGCCAGCTCGTACGTCTTCAGGTCCTCGATGTCGTCCCGGAACTTCGCCGCCTCCTCCTCGCTGTCGAAGACCCAGGTGTCCCCGTTGGTCACCTTGATCCCGGCACCGAGCTCCACCTTGTCCGAGCCGAACTTCCCGACCTTGGCCCCCGGTTTCCAGTCCTTCTTGGCGGCGACGGACGCGGCGTCGGTGAAGGTCATCATCACCTGCTGGTCCTTGTCGTCGACCTTGCCGTCCTTGTTCACATCGGTCTTGGACTGGAAGGTCTGCTGCTGGAAGCCGTACTCCTCGCCCCACTCGATGAACAGCAACTTGCCCTTCGCGCCGGCCTTGTCGCTGATCGAGGAGATCTGGCAGAGCGGGGGCTCGTAGTCCGCGTCGGTCTTGGGCGCCGACTGGCTCTTCTTCCCGTCGCCCGGCGTGCAGGGCCCGAACGTCACCAGGCACTTCAGCTGCTCGGCGATGGTCCCGTCGACGCCCGTGCCCACCATCGCCCCCGCGACGGCGGCGACGACCACGACCATGCCCACGTACTCGGTGGCAGAGGTGCCGCGGTCGCCACGTGGTCGCCCTCGTCCCTGTTCCCGTCTCATCCGACCGTCCCCCTCGGTGGCCGCACACCTGTCCGTGTACGGAATCGAGTGGGAGCGTACGGAGGGCTCCGTACCCGTGGCGTGGGTCCGTGGACCCAACCCGGACCCAAAGCGCCCCAGTTACCTGGTCGGCGCCGTTCGGGTCCGCTAGTTTCGAGATCAAATGAAACATGGGTTAACGCCTGACTGCTTCGCCCGATTTTGGTGGCGCGTACCGTGTGAGGGCCGTACCACTGGCATCGGTGAGGTGTTCTCTGTGCCATGAGTCGTGGATAAAGTGCTGAGCAGCGGTCAAGTCCGACGGAGTTCGAGCCGGACCGCCGAAGCGTCATTACCGGACCAGGACCACCGAACACCGAGCAGCAGTCCGCAGCAGGAGAGAGAACTGCGGCCGCCGGAACTCCGACGGCCGAGCTGAACGGGGAACCAGGTGTCAACCGCCATAGCCGTCACCAGTCACGACCTGGTGCTGCCACCCACCGACCAGCAGACGCCCCCCGCGGCCCTGTTGCAGGCGCCCGACGCCCAGCCCCTGGAGGCCGCGCTCGCGGACATGCAGGTCCTGGTGGAGCAGCACGGTTATGTGGTCGCCGTCTACCCCGCCTCCATCCCGCTGGCGCACGAACAGCGGCTGCACACCGTGCGGTCCGTCCTGGAGAGCGACCGGATCTCCTTCCTGAAACTGGACCTCCCGCCGCTCGGGCTCGCCGTACTCGTACGGCAGCTGCGGCAGTTGTCCATCTGCGACTTCAGCGCCGGCGTCGTCGCGTCGGCCGCCCGGCTCCTCTCGCACTACATCCACGCGGGCGCGCTGCTCAACTCGGTCACCAAGCTGGACCGCGTCCCCGTCAGTCTCAAGTCGCACGCCAAGTCCTGGGTGCCGGGCTCGCAGTTCGGTGTCCTCGCCAACCCCGACCCCCAGTTGATCAAGATCGGCAACGGTGAACTCACCGGACCCGAATTCGGTACACAACTCCTGGTGGCGAAGGGGCAATTGCAGTCGGACTGGGTGACAGCGACACTCGCACCCGCCTGGCGGGTACAGGGAGTGCAGGAGATGTCACTCCTCGCGGATTCCCCACGGTGGTGGGGGACGTCCAAGATGATCGAATTCGCCGCGTTCCTGCCGGACATCTCCGTTCTCTACCAGCTCGTCTCATCCGTACGTCGAGAGGTGTGTTCCTGGTGCGGTCTCGAACTGATCGGTGATCGTTGCGGATTCTGTTCGGCTCCGCTGTCCGTGGCGGAGAACCAAAGAGACGGTTCAGGTGTCCTGAACCAAGGAGCGTCAACGCGCCACGGGTCCTAAACCCGCCTGCCAGGCGGTCCGCAGGCGACCGGAGGCAGGCGGCTCCCGGTAGGTACGGCAACCGCTCACCCCTGTCCCTGTCCGCCCAGCCAGTCCCCGTCCCACGTCTTCGAACGAGGTTGTCCCGCTCATGAATTCACGGCAACGCCGCGGCATCATTCTTCTTCTCCTCTCGGTCCTCTGCGCCTTCGGCGCCTTCGCCGGTGTGCTCTCGGTGATCAGCGACGTGAATTCGAAGGTCGGGCCCGAAGTTCCCGCGTACCGGCTGAAGGCGGACGTCGCGCCGTACACGGCCCTCGAAGAGGGGCAGTTCGAGAAGATAGAGATGCCCAAGCGCTGGCTGTCCGACAACGCGGTCACCGACCTCTCGGTCGTCACCGGCAAGATCGCGGTCACCCAGCTCAAGAAGGGATCGCTGCTCCAGGACGACATGATGGTCAAGCGCCCCGCCCTCGCCAACGACGAGCAGGAGATCGCGATCATGATCGACGCCGCGACCGGCGTCGCGGGCAAGATCAACGCGGGCGACCTCGTCAACATCTTCGCCACGTTCGCCGCCGAGAACCAGGACTCCAGCGCCCAGTCGCGGATCATCGTGCCCAACGCGAAGGTCATCGACGTCGGTTCGCTGACGCCGCTGGAGCCCAAGGAGGACGACCGGGGCAGCAGCGGGCCGAGGGCGGCCGTGCCGATCACCTTCGCCCTCAAGACCAAGGACGCCCAGCGCGTCGCCTACGCGGAGTCCTTCGCACAGCACGTACGCCTCGCCCTGCTTCCCGACGACAGCCCCACCACGCTGCGCCCCGGGGAGAGCACCTACACCCTCGAAGGGGACAAGTGAGGGACGAATGACGACCAGAATTCTCCCGGTCGTCGGTGACGCCGACGCCGCCCGATCCATCACCAGCCTGCTCAGCCAGCTCCCGGACGCGGAGCCGGCGGGGCCGGTCGGTGACTCGACCTCGCTGATCGACACCCTGGCCAGGCTGGCCGCGGAGTCCATCGACGAACTGCCGGAAGTGGTTCTGGTACATGAGCGGATCGGTCCTGTTCCGGCCCTTGAGCTGATTCGGGAGGTGGCCCTCCGTTTCCCGGCGGTCGGGGTCATTCTGGTCACCGCCGACGTGAGCCCCGGCCTCTTCTCGGCCGCCATGGACTCCGGCGCGCGAGGACTGGTGGGTCTCCCCCTCTCGTACGAGGAACTCGCCCAGCGCGTTCAGGCCGCCGCGGCCTGGTCCGTGGGCGTGCGGCGCCATCTCGGCCACGGCGGCGACGTGTTCACCGGTCCCGGTGGCACCGTCGTCACCGTCAGCGGGGCCAAGGGCGGCGTCGGCACGACCGTCGCCGCCGTCCAGCTCGCCCTCGCCGCCCGGGCGTCGGGCATGACGGTGGCGCTCGCCGACCTGGACCTCCAGGCCGGTGACGTCGCCTCCTACCTGGACGTGCAGTTCCGCCGCTCGATCGTGGACCTCGCCACCATCCAGGACATCTCGCCCCGTGTGCTCCAGGACGCGGTCTTCACCCACCACACCGGCATCGGGCTGCTGCTCGCGCCGGGGGAGGGGGAGCGGGGCGAGGAGATAAACGACCGTTCCGTACGCCAGATCGTCAGCGCGCTCCGCAACCGCTACGAGGTCGTGGTCGTCGACTGCGGCACGCAGACGACGAGCGCCAACGCGGCGGCGATCGAGATGGCCGACACCACCCTGCTGCTGACCACACCGGACGTCGTCGCGGTACGGGCGGCCAAGCGCATGGTCAAGCTCTGGGACCGGCTCCAGATCCGCAAGGCGGAGGAGACCACGATCGTGGTCAACCGCTACATGCGGAACACCGAGATCCAGCCGCCGCTCATCGAGAAGATCACCAGCACCAAGGTGTCCCGGATGGTCATCCCGGCGAACTTCAAGGAGCTGCACGCGGTGGTCGACGCGGGCAGGATGCAGGACCTGGACGCCAAGTCCACGGTGAAGCAGGCGCTGTGGGGCCTCGCCGGCGAGCTGGGACTGGTCAAAACCCCCGAAGGCGCGGAGAAACAGGGGAAGTTCAAGGGAGACCGGGGCTCCGTCGGCGTCCGGCGCGGACGATCGAAGCCGTGACGGCACGGCGGCGGCGGGGGCGGCGGGGATGACCAGAGGGACGACACGACCGAGGGGGCACGTTGAACCATGAGCAATCCACAGATACGGGCAGCTGAGCGCGGCGGGGCGGCGGTGGGATCGCGCCGGCCGCGGGGCGACCGCGGCCAGGCCGCCGTCGAGTTCACCGCCATGGTGCCGATCATCCTGATCACCGCCGTCATGCTCTGGCAGGCCGCGCTGGTCGGCTACACCTTCTCGCTCGCGGGCAACGCGGCCGACGAGGCGGTACGGGCCGCGACCGTGGCGGAGGCGTACGAGATGGAGGCGGCCTGCGAGGAGGCCGGCGAGAGGCGTCTGCCGGACGCCTGGGAGTCCGACATCAACTGCTACCAGGACGGGGAGCTCATCGAGGCTGAGGTCAACCTCGACGTGCCGCTGCTCTTCCCCGGCTCCCTCAGTGTCCCGATCGAGATTCCGGGCCGGTCGGCCGCGGTGAAGGAGAGCTGAGATGCCGAAGCGATTCCGCCTTCGCGGCGCCGGCGCCGGCGCCGAGTCCCGGCAGAAGGGCCAGGCCGCCATCGAGTTCGCCGGCCTCGTCACCCTCCTGATCTTCGTCGGCCTCGCCGCCGTCCAGCTCGGCCTCGTCGCGTACGCCGCGCAGCAGGCCGGCACCGCCTCCCGCGCTGCGGCCCGCGCCGCCACCACGCTCGACATCGACTACGAGCAGGTCGGCAGGGACTCCATGAGCGACTGGCTGGCCGAGGACGCCGACTTCGTCCAGGAGCAGTCCTTCAACGACGAGGTCTCGATCACCGCCCGCGTCCCCGTCCCGGCGATACTGCCGGTCTTCGACTTCGGGGACGCGGAGAGGACCGCCACCATGCCACTCGACTGACGGCCGGAACGGCGTACCGAACACCCCCCGCACCACCCGAGCATCACACCGGCATCATCTGGGAGTTGAGGACATGAGCCTGAGGGCGCGCATCAACAGCCCTGAGCCTGCGAACGGGCTCAGCGAGGAGAGCCTGCTCGTCGGCGTCTACCGGGCCAAGCTCCTCGAAGAGATCGACCTCGCGGAGATGTCCTCGCTGGCCGCCGCCGAGCGCAGGGCCAGGCTCGAACGGGTCCTCGGCCACATCATCAGCCGCGAGGGCCCCGTCCTCTCCTCCGGCGAGCGCTCCCAGCTCATCCGCCGCGTCGTCGACGAGGCCCTCGGCCTCGGCATCCTGGAGCCCCTGCTCGAGGACGCCTCCATCAGCGAGATCATGGTCAACGGCCATGAGCAGGTCTTCGTGGAGCGCAGCGGCCGGCTGGAGATGCTGCCGATGCGGTTCACCTCCAACGAACAGCTGATGCAGACCATCGAGCGCATCGTCTCCACCGTCAACCGGCGTGTGGACGAGGCCAATCCGATGGTCGACGCGCGACTGCCCTCCGGCGAGCGTGTCAACGTCATCATCCCGCCGCTGTCGCTGAGCGGGCCCATCCTCACGATCCGGCGCTTCCCCCGGGCCTTCACCCTCCAGGAGATGATCAGCCTCGGCTCGCTCGACGACCAGATGATGATCCTGCTGTCGGGTCTGGTCCGCGCGAAGTTCAACGTGATCGTCTCCGGCGCCACCGGCACCGGCAAGACCACGCTCCTCAACGCCCTGTCCGGGCTCATCCCGGACGGCGAGCGCATCGTCACCATCGAGGACTCCGCCGAACTCCAGCTCCAGCAGCAGCACGTGATCACGCTGGAGACCCGCCCCGCCAACGTCGAGGGCAAGGGCCAGGTCACCATCCGCGACCTCGTACGCAACTCCCTGCGTATGCGCCCCGACCGCATCATCGTCGGTGAGGTCCGTGGCGGTGAGACCCTCGACATGCTCCAGGCGATGTCCACCGGTCACGACGGCTCACTCGCCACCGTCCACGCCAACAGCGCCGAGGACGCGCTGATGCGACTCCAGACCCTGGCGTCCATGTCGGAGGTCGAGATCCCCTTCGTGGCGATCAAGGACCAGATCAACAGCGCCGTCGACGTGATCGTCCAGCTGACCAGGCACGCCGACGGCTCCCGCCGGGTCACCGAGATCGCCGTCGTCGACTCCCACGGCCGTGAGGAGTACCGGATCGTCTCCGTCTGCCGCTATCTCGCCCAGCCCATGGCGGCCGACGGGCGGATCCACGGCCACTTCGAGTACTACCCCCTGCCCCGCCGGATCGCGGAACGCCTCTACATGAGGAGCGAACCGCTCCCTCCCGCCTTCGGCGTCGCCGAGTCCGAGGAGCAGCTCGCGCTCCGCAAGGCCGCCGCCTGACAGCGGGCCGGACCACCGGCCCCCGAACCCGCCCCTGCCCGCCGCTCACCCAGAAGGTCCCCGCACGACATGGATAATCTTCCGCTCCTGACGATAGGCATCACGCTGCTGACGTGCGTGCTCGGCGTCATCGGCGTGCACGTCTACTCGGCGGGCAAGGCCCAACGACAGGTGCTCGTCGACCGGATGTCCCAGACGGGCCAGCTGGCGACGGTCGGCGGCCGGCGACGGCGGTTCATCGGGCTCGACCGCAGGCTGCGCAGCACCGACATCGGCAGGCGCATCGAGCGCAAGATCGCGGTCACCGGCCTCGATCTGACACCGGGTGAGTACTTCATCTACGTGATCGCCGGACTGCTCGGTCTCTACTTCGTCGTCGGCGCCATCTTCGCGCCGTTCTTCGGTGTGCTGGCCGCGCTCGTCGGTGTGTGGGGCGGCAACGCGTTCCTGAACTGGCAGCGGGTCAAGCGGACCGAGGCCTTCATCAACCAGCTGCCCGAGCTGACCCGCGTACTCGCCAACGCCACCCAGGCCGGACTCGCGATGCGTACGGCCCTGGTCATGGCGGCCGAGGAGCTGGACAACCCGGCCGGTGAGGAACTGCGCAAGGTGGCCGACCAACTGGCCGTCGGACACTCCCTGGACGACGCGCTCGGCGAGCTCGCCGAACGGCTGCCCTCCCGTGAACTCGTCGTCCTCGTCACCACGCTGATCCTCTCCAGCCGTGCCGGTGGCCAGGTCGTCAGCTCGCTGCGCAACCTCACCGAGACGCTGGAGGAGCGCAAGGAGACCCGGCGAGAGGTCAAGACGATGCTCTCCCAGATCCAGGTCACCGCGCTCGCCGTCCCGATGCTCGGCCTCGGCTTCCTGCTGATGATCAACGCCACCACCCCCGGCGCGCTCGACAAGATGACCGGCTCGACGCTGGGACAGGTCGGCACCGTGATCGCGTTCGGTCTCTACGGCGTCGGCTTCTTCTTCATCCGCCGCATGTCCCGCATCCAGGTCTGAGAAAGGAGGGCACGCACCTCATGGAACTTCTGCTCTCGGCCCTCATGGGGCTCGCCGTCTACGGCGTCTTCCACGGCGTACGGCTCTACCGCGCCGACGCCAAACTCCCCAGCGACCTGGCGATCGCCCTGGAGGTCGGCGCCTCCAGGACCACCGCCGTCGGCTCCGGCATCGACCGGATGGGCATGCGCTACGCCCCGTCCGTGCTGCGCATGATGGGACCCAAGCGCGTCGACGCGCTGCGCCGCCGCCTCGACATGGCCGGCAACCCCGGCGGAATGACCGTCGACCGGTACGCCGCCCGCCGTGCCGTCTACGGCGCTCTCGGCACCATGGCCGGGCTCTCCCTGGTCCTGCGCGGCCAGACGGTCATCGCGCTCGTCGCCTTCGCCTACGGCATGCTCTGGACGGACGTCATCATCCGCAGCGCCATCCGCAGGCGCCGCGCGGACATCGAACGCACCCTGCCCGACTTCCTCGACGTCCTCGCGGTCGTGGTCTCCGCCGGCCTCGGCTTCCGCCAGGCCCTGGAGCGCGTCGCGGAGAAGTACAAGGGACCGTGGTCCGACGAACTGCGCATCACCCTGCGCCAGATGGACATGGGCGTCGGCCGCCGCGAGGCGTTCGACCAGCTGCGCAAGCGCAACGCGTCCGACCAGGTGTCGATGTTCGTCACCGCGCTCCAGCAGGGCGAGGAGCTGGGCGCGCCGATCGTCGACACCCTCATCCAGATCGCCAACGACATGCGCCGCACCGACGCGCAGAACGCCCGGCGGAGCGCCGCACAAGCGGTACCGAAGACCACCCTGGTCGTGACCATGGTGATGCTTCCGGCGACCATGATTCTTATTGTGCTCAGCTTCTACTACGGTTCCGGCGTGGACTTCGGAGAGATTCTCTCCGGGTCCTGAGGCAGCGGCAGTTGAACGTGTCCACCCGATACCCACACACCCGAACGGGAGGTGACCCCCGATGGCCCCACGGTCCACGACTCTGACCGGCGGAATCCCCAGCGCGATCCCCGGTTCGGCGACCACGCCGAACCACATCCCCTCGCTGCCGATCCAGGTCAACGCGCTCCAGGCGCTGTGCCGTCAGACCTTCGGCTTCCGGATGGCGATGATCGTCCTGGCCGCGCCGTTCGCCCTCGACCGCACGGCGGAGGGATTCGCCACCTGGCTCGTGGGCCTCTCGGTGCTCGTCACCTTCATGCTGTCGTACTTCCTGCTGCGGGACTGGGAGCGCTTCGGGCCGATCCTGCTGCGCCACCCGTCGCTGCTCGCCATCGACATGCTCTTCGGCGCGCTGCTGCTGGTCACCGCCTCCCCGGCGTCGACCCTCGCGTACGTCACCATCTGTACGCCGCTGCTCGCCGGACTGGTCTACGGCTGGCGGGGCGCCGCGCTCTTCGCGGTCCTCCAGTCCCTGATCGTGGGCGGTGCCTACGCGGTCAACACGGACGTGGAGGTGGCCTTCAACGCCCTTCTCCTGCCCGGCCTGTGCATCGTCGCCGGTGCGATCGGCAGCACGCTGCGCAACCTGATGCTCGGCTTCGGCACCGCCAGCCAGGCGCTCACCGAGGCCCGTGCCCGGCTCGCCGTCACCGGCGCGGTCGAGGAGGAACGGGCCCGGCTCGCCCGTGAGATGCACGACTCCGTGGCCAAGACCCTGCACGGTCTCGCGATGGCCGCCGACGGTCTCGCCAGCACGGCCGACCGGATGGACCCGCTCACCGTCAAGCACCAGGCTGAGCTTGTCGCGCGCTCGGCCCGCCGCGCCGCCGCCGAGTCCCGCGAACTCCTCTCCGACCTGCGCCGGGAGTCCGGTCTGGACGGCGGAGTCGACGTGGTCGCCGAACTCCGCTCGCGTACGGACGACTTCAGCCGGCGCCACGGCCTCAAGGCGTCCTTCCGGCAGCTCGGCGACTCGGCGATGCCGGCCATTCCGCACGCCGTGGCCCGGCACGCGCTGACCATCGCCACGGAGGCCATGGAGAACGCGCAGCGGCACGCGCACCCCAGCTATGTCGACGTGTCGGCGGGGGTGGTGCGCGACGTGCTGCGCATCAGCGTCTACGACGACGGGAAGGGCCTGCCGGAGGGCACCTCGCTCGAAGACCTCAGGCGGGCCGGCCACTTCGGTCTCGTCGGCATGGTGGAGCGCGCCGCGTCGATCGGCGCCCGGATCCGGATCGGCAGGGGCCGGGCGGCGAAGGGCACGGAAGTACGGCTGGAACTCTCGCTCAACGCTCTGGGCCCGCCGCGCGACGGGCTGCCGCAGCAACCCGCACCGATGCTCAACTGAGGCGGGAGCACGACCCGTACCGACCGCAACGACGATCCGCACCGCCAACCCAACCACCGTTCCCACCCATGGAGAGGAGGCCGCAGCCATGCCGGACGACATCTCACGGAGTTCCGGGCAGCACTGGACGCAGCAGTCGCACGTCTCGCAGCACTCGTCCTCGCACGCCACACCGCTCAGCTCGGAGCACACCGCCGGAGTCCCCACGTCAGCACCGCCGGCGGCATCCGAAGGATTCCCCGCCCTGCCAGGGCCGATGCCCACGGCGCCCCCGCTGCGTGTCGTGGTCGCGGACGACAACCCGGTCGTACGGGCGGGGCTGACGGTCCTGCTGTCCGGCCGCGACGACATCGAGGTGGCCGCCGAGGCCGCGGACGGCCGCCAGGCGTACGAACAGACCGTTCAGCACCGCCCGGACGTCGTCCTGCTGGACGTCCGTATGCCGGGTGTCGACGGGATCTCCGCCCTGCCGCATCTGGTGCGGCTCGCGCCGGTTCTGATGATGACGTACAGCCGTGAGAGCGAGATCGTCCACGAGGCGCTGCGGCTGGGCGCGGGCGGCTATCTCGTCCACGGTGAGTTCACGGCCGACCAACTGGTCGCCGCCGTACGGGACATCAAGCAGGGCAGGGCGCACTTCAGCCACTCGGCGTCCAGCGCGCTGCTGGCGAGTGTGCGGGGTGCCGGCGGCGCGGACCCGGGCTCCGGAGCGCTTCCCGAGGGGCTCGGCACCGCGTTCACCGGTCCCGGCTACCAGCCCGCCCAGCCGGGTCATTCATCTGCGAACGCACACGCCGGGCAGGGCCACCCGCCGTACGTTTCTCCCTCAAACCGGCAAGTACCACCCGGTGATCGGGAGTTGAACCCGCAACAATTTGCTCCGGGGTCTTCGCTTTCGCAAGCGAATGTGGCACATTCTTCTCAGGGGCAGTCGATGCCGGGGATGCCCGGCGGGGCCGGGGTGGCCAGTTCGCCCGAGGGCCTCTACTCGGAGCTGAGCCAGCGGGAGGTGGAGATCATGGACCTGATCGCGTCAGGAATGACCAATCAGCAGATCGCCTCCGCCTGCTTCATCAGCCAGAAGACCGTCAAGAACCACATCAATCGAATCTTCGCCAAACTGAACGCCGGCAGCCGGGGCGAGGCCATCGCGTTCTGGCACGGGGCACGAGGGGGGTCGGCCGGTCGTGGCTGAGCGTGCTGAGGGCCCGGGGGGCCGTGGCAGCGAGAAGGGGGCCCAGTCGACGCGTTGGGCCTGGGCCCAGCGTTGGGTCCAGGGGCCTACGTCGACGGGTGATGTGTCAACGTATGTTTCTCATGTCGTCGGCGGGACCGGTCACGAGGAAGCCGGGACCGGGGGCGGCAGCAGGGACTCGTACGAGCCGGCCGGTAGTCGGCCGGCCGGCACACAAGGGGAATCTCATGTCGAACGTCGTGCTGAAGGCGACCACCAACGCCAGGTTGTACGTCGGTACTTGGGCGAACACGGCGGTCACGGCGATGAAGCGTCGGAGCGACAAGGGCCAGGGTGCGGTCGAGTACGTGGGTGTCATCGTTCTGGTGGCGCTGATCATCGCCGCGATCATCGGGACGGACGTGGCGGACGACATCGCCAACGGCCTCTCGGACAAGGTCGACGAGATCCTCAGCGGCGAGGGATGACCAACAGTCGTGAGTCTGGGCAGGCCGCACCCATCTACATCACGATGGTGGCGGCCCTGCTCTTTCTCGCGCTCGCGTTCTTCGCGGTAGGCCAGGCCGGCGCCACGCGCAACGACGCCCAGTCGGCCGCCGACGCGGCGGCGCTGGCGGCGGCCCAGGAGTCACGGGACCAGTTCCGGCTCGACCTCCTGGGGAATCTCCTTCAGCCCGGATATCTGGACGACATCTTCAACGGCAATCCCCTGGGCACCTTCAACGGCTGCGCCGTGGGTCAGCGCTTCGCGGAGGAGAACGACGCGGAGCTGGACCACGGCGTCCCCGGACAAGCCGCGTGCGACTGGACGAGTGACGGCAGGTGGGGCTTCACCGTTCACGTCATCACCCAGGACACGATGGGTGAAAGCGTGCTGGGGAGCGGCGCCGACAAGAAGGCCAAGGCGCACGCCACGGCGATCGTCGAACCTCGGTGCAGCTTCGAACCGGCGGAAGAGGACGAGGGCTCCGACGAGGGGTCCGAGGATCCCCCCGGTGAAGGAGACGAGGGAGACGAGGGCGAGGAAGAGCCTGCCTCCCCGGGCGAACTCGTCTGTGATGGTAAGGGTCTGACGATCGACTCAGAGACCGTGCTGCCTGACATGTCTGTCCTGTTCTCCGTCCGACTGGCCGAGGACTGACCGCGAGTGAACGCAAAGGAACATTTACTGATGAATATGCGGCATGGAACGAAGCCTCGCAGGGCGGCGGGATACGCCCTCGCGGCCGTGGCGCTGACGGTGTCCCTGACGGCCTGCGGCGGTGGAGACGACGGGGGGAGCGACGACGCGGGCAAGGCCTCGTCCTCCGCGCCGGCCGGCGACAAGTCGGAGGACGACGGCGGGAACACGGTCCCCGACACCAGCCAGACCCTGGCGACCGTCAACGGCAGCGACGGATTCCAGATCCTCATCCACACCGCCGCACGTGACGACGGCGGCTTCCTCACCGTCACCGGCACGATCAAGAACACCTCGGACAAGAACCAGGGCGCTCCCATCGAGTGGAACGGCAAGGAGAGCCAGATCCAGCGGACCGGCCGTTCGCTGGCGGGCTTCACCCTGGTCGACAAGGCCGAGAAGAAGCGCTACTACGTGCTGCGCGACACCGACGGCAATCCGCTGACCAGCACCGGCATCAGCCGGATCTCGGGCGGCGAGAGCGAGACGTTCTTCGCCCAGTTCCCGGCGCCTCCGGACAGCACGTCGGAGGTCGACCTCCAGATGCCCCTGATGCCCACCACGACGATTGCGATCTCCTGATGGGTGCCAAGACGCCGCGCGGACAGAGGCTGTCCGTCGGCCGGCCCGCGGCGACCGTCGTCGCGGCGGCGGTCCTGTTCGCCGGGGTGCAGCTCACGGCGGCCGGCGGTGCGTCGGCCGACGAGACACCGAGCACCCCGCCGGGCACGGAGTCGACCCTGCCGCCGCCCGAGGTCGACGGGAACAGCTCCGGCCTCAAGCTCCGTGACGGTGCGACCCTCGCGCCCGCGAAGGTGCTGCCCATCATCTCCGTCGTGGAGTCCGAGGGCGGTGAGGAGCGGCGCGAGGACACCAACGAGAGCGTGAAGTTCGCGCTCCAGGCCGAGGTCCTCTTCGGCAAGGACAGCGCGAAGCTCTCCAGCGCGGCGAACGCGCGGATCGCCGACGTCGCGGCGGAGATCGAGAACCAGGGCGCCACGAAGGTCCGGGTCTTCGGCTTCACGGACAACCTCGGCTCGTCCGCCCATGGGGACGTGCTCTCCAAGCAGCGTGCCGAAGCGGTCCACGGCGTACTCGAGGACGAACTGTCCGACGCCGGGATCACGTTCGAGATCCGCGGTTACGGTGAGCAGTTCCCGATCGCCAGCAACTCGGACGAGGAAGGCCGCAAGAAGAACCGCCGCGTGGAGGTCTCCTTCCCGCGCGGCGAGGCCGACACCGCCCAGAACTGATCGCCCCGCACGACACAGCGCCCGCCCCGGACGTCCGGCACCAAGGATGTCCGGGGCGGCGCCGTCTCTCGTTCCGGGGGCCCGGGTGATGGCGGGCCGGGCCCATGTTCCGGGTTGGGCCTGGGGTTGGGTCTTGGGGCCCATGCCGGGGATGGGGCGGCGGCCGTATGTTTCTCATGTCGCCAGCGAGACCGGCCAGGAGGAAGCCGGAAGCGCGGGGGGCACCACAGTCTCGTACGAGTCGGCCGGGAGACGGCCGGCCGGCATACAAGGGGGAGTTCTCATGTCGAACGTCACGCTGAAGGCCGCCACCAACGCCAAGCTCTACGTCGGCACGTGGGCCAACACGGCGGTCGCCGCGATGAAGCGCCGGAGCGACAAGGGTCAGGGCGCCGTCGAGTACGTGGGCGTCATCGTCCTCGTCGCCCTGATCATCGCCGCCATCGTCGGCACCGGTGTCGCGGAGGACATCGCCACCGGTCTGTCGGACAAGGTCGCGGAGATCCTCGGCGGCGAAGGCTAGACCCGGACCCCCCACTCCATGAGCGAGTCAGGGCAGGCTCGTCACCATTCCCCGCCAGGGTGGTGACGAGCCTGCCCCTCTCGCATGCCCGGAACCGGGCGCCGGCTGCGCCGGATGCCCTGATATGAGCCCCTTGTTGGGCCCTGGGACCCATGACCCGGCCTGGGTCGCGCCGTAGCCTCGCCGCTATGTTGCCAACGGGGGTAGTACGTCGGGTTCGTCAGATCCGACGTCGGGCGCGGCGGGCTGTGCCGCGCACCGACGCACGGTTGCTGGGCGCTCTGCGCGGGTCGTCCCAGCGGGGGCAGGGGGCGGTTGAGTATGTCGGTCTGATTGTCGTGGTGGCGGCGATCGTTGGGGCGTTGGTGGGTACGGGGGTTGGGCCGGCGCTCGCTGATGGGATCAGTACGCAGGTGTGCCGGATCACCGGTGGTGGTGATTGCGGTGGTGGCGGTGACACGGTCGCCGAGGACGACCAGGGCGGCGAGGGCGGTGAGGAAGTCCCGCCGGGTGGTACGGACGATCCCGCTTCCGACACCGGTAATGACAGCGGCGGCAAGTCCCAGACGGAAATTGACTATGACGCCGCGTTGAAGGAGCTTCAGGACGCTCAGGCGGCGGAGACGAGTGATTCCGACAAGGCGAAGGAAGCGGCGAAGGAGCTCGCGAAGATCCTTGCCGACGAGCTCGGGATCACGGACGCCTTGGACTGCATCACCAAGGGTGATATGGGCGCCTGCACGGAGACTCTGATCAATGTGCTGCTCAGTGTTGTCGGCGGCGCGGTGGGCAAGCTGGCTGCGAAGTACGGGGCGCCGTGGAAGTGGAAGAAGGCTGTTGAGCTGGTCAGGAAGCTCAAGAAGCACGGCGGGGATCTGTACGACGGTCTGAAGGGTCTGATCAAGAACCGTAAACGGGTCGACGAGGCGGAGGACAGACTCGCCGACGCGAAGAAGAAACTCGACCAGGAGAACAAGGACAAACCCAAGGACAAGGACGTACCGGTCGGCTGTACTCCCAAGCACAGCTTCCTGCCGGGAACCTCTGTGCTGCTCGCCGACGGCCGTCGAATGGCGATCGACAAGGTCCGTGTCGGTATGCGTGTGGTCGCCACCGATCCGCAGAACGGTCGTACCGAGGCCCGTACCGTCGAACACACCATCACCACGCACCAGGACAAGGACTTCACCCGCCTGACCGTTGTCACGGGCTCGGGCACGGAGGTCCTGACGGCGACCGACACGCACCCGTTCTGGCTGACGGACAAGGGGCGCTGGGCGGACGCCGGTGACATCGCGGCCGGGGACGACCTGCGTACTCCCGCCGGTACGTCGGTGCAGGTCACGGCCGTCGCCGGGTACACCAAGCGGCAGACCACGCACGACCTCACCGTCAACGGCATCCACACGTACTATGTGCTGGCCGGCGAGACGCCGGTCCTCGTTCACAACACACCGCCCGGCACCTGTTCCATCACCACACCGGCGGACGCCCCGGTGATCAACAGCAAGACGGTGTACAAGTCCAAGGACGGCACGTTCCGGGTGGACATCGAGAATCAGAACCCCGGAAAGCCGGGCGCGGGAATCCATGTGCAGTTCATGGGGCGCGGCGCGGACCCGAAGAAGTACTACTTCGATCCCGCGGACGGGAAGTTCCGTACGGAGACCGGTGAGGTCCTCTCGTCGAAGCTGGCCAAACAGGTTCCGCGCAGCGCGATCGACAAGGCCTACCAGTACTTCGGAATGAGCGCACCATGAGAATGAACGCCTTGATGCGGCCGCTCTGGGAGGCCGGCGAGGTGGACGACCCGGCGGCTCTCCACGAATCCCCCTCCCTTCCCGGGGAATTGCGGGATCTGATCGACCGTGGATGGCGGGTCGGGCCGGCCGGCGCACTGTTGCTCGACGGCTGTTACGGCGACGGATCCGGCTGGCGGAGCGACTGGGCGGAGGGTGAGATCGCCCGGCACGAGTTCGCTGTCAACGATGTCGGCGTTCCCAGCGACGATCTCCCGCCGGCACGCGAGGAGTTTCTCCGCGCGGCGGTCGCGCGGTCGCGGGAATTCGCCGTCGCCGCGCTGAGCGCCGCGCACGGGATGCCGGCGTCCGACTCTCTCGTGGCGGTCGTCTCCGTCGGGGTGGACGACGATTTCCTGATGCACGGGGCGACCGTGAAATTCGGCACCGAACGCGGCGGATTCCCGGAGGCGTACGCGGAGCTGGAGCGATTCCGGTTCGAGGCGATGGCGGTAGTGGCCGTACTCGACGCCCACGGCGGACCCGGACCGGACGGGGGAAGCTCCGGCCGTCCCGGAAGTCCGTGACAGCGGCCCGACAGGCGCAGACAGCGCGGCGGACCAGGGGCCGCCGGTTGGGTCCATGGACCCATGCGAGGCGCCGCGACCCGCTGTTAGCGTTCGGTACCGGCCAGTAGAGAGCGAGATGGGATTCAGATGAGGACGCGCACCGCAGGGACGGCACGGCGGACCGGCACGGTCGCCGCACTGGCCGCGCTCGTGCTCGGGGTCACCACTGCCTGCGGTGGCGACGACGCCGGCACGTCGAAGAAGCCGGAGACCGCCGCCGGTGCCACGACGGAGGCGAAGGACCCGAAGGACCCGGGTCAGGTCTCGGAGCCGCCGCCCCTGGAGGCCCAGCCCAAGACGGTCAACCCGAAGGTGAAGGGCGTCGGCGCCGGTGACGGCAGGGAGCTGACCAAGGCCGAGCTGGACGAGGCCGTGCTGGCGACCGGCGATGTGTCGACGTTCACGTCCGGCCCGATGGACGGTCCTCCGGAGCAGGGCGAGAGCCCCGACAAGCCGGACTGCGCACCCCTGACCGCGATGATCAACGGCAAGCCCGAGCCCGAGGCCTCGGCGGTCATCTACCGCCAGCTCGTCGGAGCCAAGACCGGCCGGCCCGCCATCTCCGAGTTCCTCGCCACCCACGGGACGCAGGGAGCCACCACCCTGTTCAACCGGCTGAGCGAAGCGGTCAAGGACTGCGAGGACGGGTTCAAGGGAAGCGGCGCGGGCAGTACGTCGACCTACTCCGCCGTGAAGCCGCTCGACATCCCGAAGGCGGGCGACGACACCCTCGCGTACCAGGTGACGGGCGAGTTCGAGGGCGACCCGGTGCCGATGGTGTTCCAGATCGTCCGCGTGGGCGGCACGGTCGCCACCTTCTACACCGCGAACTTCGAGGGACCCACGACGCCCGAGATACCGTCGATCCTGCTCGCGACCCAGGCGGTGAAGCTCACGTAGCGGGAACGCGCTCCCCAGGCGTCGGGCGCCGTTCCGCGCGTCAGGCCCCGGACAGGCTCTGCGTGTTCACGCTCAGCCGTACCCCCGGCCGCAGGCCCCACCGTTCCATCGCCCCTGCCTCCGCCTCCAGCACATGACGGGCCCGCAGCCGGGGCAGCGGCATCCGTCCGGGCTTCAGCGTGTGGACATGGACGACCTTCAACTCCTTGTCCAGATACGCCACATCGATGGTGAAGCCCATCCGGAACGTGTGCACGCTGCTGCACGGCGTGATGAGCAGCGCCCCGTCGAGCCCGGTCCGCCCCAGCAGCCCGCGCCGCCGTGTGCTGTACGAGGCGGCGATCTCCAGCGCCACCGGCTCGTCCCGGCCCTCGATCGTCAGACTGCCCATGCCGTTCTGCCATTTCCCCATGGCGCTAGACCATACGACTTGGCCGGACGGCTTCCGGCCGCGGAGCCCGGATCTGGGCCCGGGGCGGCCGAAGAACAGGCCCAGGGACCCATGACCCCTCTCGTGGTTCCCTCTAAGGTCGACCATGTGCACGCCACATTGATCGTTGTCGCCGTCCTCTGGGGCGCAGCCACCGGGCTGCTCCTTCCGCGCGCCGCCTACCGGCTCTCGGTCGAGCCCGAGGAGGCGTACCGCGACAGCTGCGAGGCCGGGCACCCGATCATCGGGCCCGCCAACGGCTGGCTCGGCAGGGCGGGTTGCGCGACCTGCGCGGCAGCGGGCGGTCCGGTCATGGCCCTGGGCGGGACCGGGCGTACGGACTCCGTCGCCACCGCGTCCCCGGGGCGGGCGGAGGCCGGCGAGGCCGCGCTTCCCCGTACGGACGAGCCGGCCACCGCGCCGGGCGCGACCGCGCCGACGGGTGACGCCGCCGACGAGGACGCGGACGAAACCGAGGGCCCCGACAGCGCCCCGCGCCCCGTTCTGCGCGGTGCGCGCTACGTCCCCTCCCTGTACGTCACCGTCATCACCGCCCTGGTCTGCGGCGCGCTCGCCGCCGCGACCGGGCCCCGCCCCGAACTCGCCGTCTGGCTGCTGCTCGCCCCCTTCGCCGTACTGCTCGCGCTCGTCGACCGCAACGTGCACCGGCTGCCCGACCAGCTGACCCTGCCGCTCGCGGTGGCCGCCGCCGTACTGCTCGGGATCGCCGCGCCCCTCCCGGAGGAGGGCGGCTCCTGGCCGACCGCGCTCCTGGGCGGACTCGCCCTCGGCGCCTGCTACTTCGTGCTGTTCGTGATCAACCCGAACGGCATGGGCTTCGGGGACGTCAAACTCGCGCTCTCGCTCGGTGTCGTACTCGGCTGGTACGGCTGGGTGGTGCTGTTCATCGGCGCGTTCGCCGGGTTCCTGCTCGGCTCGGTGTACGGGATCGGGCTGATGGTCCTGCGCCGGGCGAGCCGTAAGTCCGCGATCCCCTTCGGGCCCTTCATGATCAGCGGGGCGCTGCTCGGTCTGCTGCTCGGCGCCCTCGCCGTCTGAACCGGCGGGCTCCGTTCCGCGGGGGGCGCGGAGAGCCGCTCAGTGCCGCACCACGCGGTGCCAGGGGCCGAGGGCGGCGGCAGCGACGCCCGGGTTCCTGGTCAGCCCCTCGGCGACGAGGGAGATGCCGATGCCCAGCAGCCAGATGTCCTTGGCCACCGGTGTTCCCTGCTCGGTGGGGCGCAGACTGTTCTCCCGGCGCATTCCCGGCACCCGCAGATAGAGCCCGAGGGTGCCGCAGGAGAACGCGATGAGCGCACCACCGGCGACCGCGGTGGGGACGACCGGCAGGAGCATCGCGGCGGCGATGGCGATCTCTCCCCGGGAGAGCTGCCGGGTGAACGTCTGGGCGTCGAGCTTGCCGAGGAAGGGATAGGTGATCGTCGCGGGCTGGTGGAGCTGCTCAGCGGTCTCCCGGTCGGCATCGCGTTTCGACAGGCCGGAATTGAAGAAGAACGCGCTGACGGCCAGCCTGACCGGCACTTGCCGCGCCAGGGAACCCCATACCGAACCGGATGCCATGCCGAGCCTCCTGACGATTGACCCCGACTTCCACCATGGCACCGGGCTGGACCATGTCAAATGGGGACCAATCGGTCGGCGGTGCCGTCGCACGGTCCGGCCGCCCGAGGGCCCCGCGGCGGCCCGTACGACCGCTCTCCCCGGGGCCCACGTGAAAATCTGTTCGCGGTCCGCGCGGCGCTCCTGGGAGCATCCCCCCATGCCTCCCACGCCCCGCTCCGGCACGCCCCGCTCCGGCACGCGCCCAGAACGCCGCGGCTTCGACGACCTGATCGCCGAGGCCGACGCCGTCTCCGTCGACGGCTGGGACTTCTCCTGGCTCGACGGGCGGGCGACGGAGGAGCGGCCCCCGTGGGGTTACGCCCGTGCCATGGCCGAGCGGATGGGCCGCGCCACCGCCGCTCTCGACATCCAGACCGGGGGCGGTGAAGTCCTCGCCTCCGTATCGAAGCTGCCGCCGCTGACCGTGGCCACCGAGGGCTGGCCGCCGAATGCGGCCCGCGCCACCGCGCTTCTGCACCCGCGCGGGGTCGCCGTCGTGAGCGACCACGACGAGCCGCCGCTGCCCTTCGCGGACGCGGCGTTCGACCTGGTCGTCAGCCGGCATCCGGTGCGGGCGTGGTGGACGGAGATCGCGCGGGTCCTGCGGCCGGGCGGCACGTACTTCTCCCAGGAGGTCGGCCCGGCGAGCGTCTTCGAACTGGTCGAGTACTTCCTCGGACCGCTGCCGCGGGGCCGTGCCGGGCGCGATCCCGAAGGGGCGAGGGCGGCGGCCGAGGCGGCCGGGCTCGATGTGGTGGATCTGCGGACAGCGGCCCTGCGCACGGAGTTCCACGACATCGGCGCGGTCGTCTACTTCCTGCGGAAGGTGATCTGGATGGTGCCGGACTTCACCGTCGACCGGTACCGGGACCGACTCGCTGCCCTGCACCGCCGTATCGAGACCGAGGGCCCCTTCGTGGCCACGACGACACGCTTCCTGATCGAGGCGGTCAGACCCGCCTGAGCCGGTCGGGCCCCGCGTTACGCGTGCGGCCCGACCGCCACGGTCCCGACCGTGAGGCGCGGGGTGCCCTGAAGGATCTCGCCGGTCCTCTCCACCTGCTCCTCCAGCTCCGCGCGCTGCCCGGCGGTCAGCGGGCGAAGGGGTTCCACGGTGACGTCCAGCCACTTGCCGGAGCGGCGCTGGTGCCACACCCCGGCGACGATCCCGTCGACCAGCACCACGGGGAAGTTCCCGGCCTGCCCGCCCGCGAGCGCCCGCTCGTACGCCGCGCCGGCGAAGAGCCGTTCGCGCGGCTGGGAGGCGATGGTGAAGGCGTCGAAGTAGGGGAGGAGCCGTACGCCACGGGCGGCCGGCCCGGCCGGGAAGCCGGCGTCCCCCGCCACCACCCAGGCCGCCGCGCCCTCGTGGACGACCCGTTCGGTCCGGCCCTCGGCGCCGAGCGTCTCGAACAGCTCCCTGGCCCAAGTCACCGGCACCGTGAGCCACTTGGCGAAGTGCCCCGGGGTCGCGGGGCCGTACGCGTACAGATAGCGCTCCACGAGCCCGGCGAGCGCCTCCGGGCCCCCGAGCGGGGTGAACCCGGGCAGCAGCCGGTGGGGGTTGGTGTACGTGACCTTCCGCCCCCGGTTCGGCCCGAAGCAGAGCGCGCCGCGGTGCGCGGCGGTGTGCGTCATCTGCCGCCAGCGCGGCCACTTCGTCTGGAACGCGTCCATCACCAGGTCCCCCGCCCAGGGCCCGGTGCGCGCCACGATCGCGTCGGTCAGCTCGTCGACGGTGAGGTCGTCCTCGGCCAGCGCGTCGGCGATCGCGGCGACGACCCGGTCCGTCTCCTCCTCGTTCATCCGCACACTCCCGGGCAGGGGGTTGCGCCCGGCCGGCAGCGCGCCGAGCGCCCCGGTCCACAGCGGAAGATCGGCGGACGGCAGCAGATGTACGGTGCCACGCGGCCCGAACGTCTTGACCAGACTGCCGTCCGTCCACAGCGCGTGGCGCACGGACTCGCGTGTCTCACCGCCGTCCAGCCGGAGCGCGACGGAGAGTTCGGCCGCCGACAGGACCTGCGCGTGGGCGCCGACCATCGCGCGGGTGACGGCTGCCGGGCCGCCGCCCGAGGGCGCGACGAGCCCCTGCCGGGCCAGCCGCCGGGCGTTGGCCGCGGCCCAGCTCACGGACACCGACGGGGTCATGGAGCCGGACACGGAGATGAGCTCGGTCTTCTTCGTCGTCATACGACCGACCCTAGAAGCCATCCAGGCCAGATCCTGTCCGCATTGAGGCCCCGGCTCCGGGCCTTCTCGTACACTGCCCCGTGGCGGAGTACTGCCATAAAGGTAAGTACCCGTGTCCGGCGAGGAGTTGGCAGTGACGCGAGGGCCCGGAAAGTACTTCAGCTGCGGTCTCGACGCGGCCGTCGCCGTCGTCGGCGGCAAGTGGAAGCCGATGATCCTGTGGGCGCTGAACGACGGGGGCGTCGTGCGCTTCGGCGAACTGCGGCGCCAGATCGAGGGAGTCAGCGAGAAGGTGCTCATCCAGCAACTGCGCGAGCTGGAGGCGGACTGCGTCGTGGAGCGCGAGGTCTACCGGGAGGTGCCGCCGCGCGTCGAGTACTCCCTCACCGAGCTGGGGCATGCGCTGAACACCGCGCTGGTTCCGCTCGGCCGATGGGGAGACACCCATATGGACGTGATCGTCGCGAACAAGGAGAAGGTGGCCGCGCAGGCGGCCTCCCACTGAACCGCTTTCGGGGCGGACCGAGCCGCTTCGGAGCGGACCGCGCCGCTTCGGAACGGGCCGAACCACGCCCGAACGGGCCCGACCGCGACCCGCCGCACCGCGACCGTCAAGCCGGGGACCCTCCCGGCGCCCCCACCCGCGTACTCCCAACGGGTGGCGACTTCTCGCCAATCGAAGACCCCCGACATGGGCCTCCGCCCCGTTGTCCAGGGGCTTTTAGGTGCCGGACGCAGCAATCCGGCAACTCCGCAGAGTAGCGACCGGCGTGCGTGGCACCCAGCACCACTTACGAAGGGTTATGGTGGAAACCCCCCCTCGGGCCGGTCCGTATCCCCCCCACGGACCGGCCCGTTTTCTCTTGTCCGGGGCCCGTTGGGTTCCGGACAGTCCCGCCTTCAGCTCCGTCCGGCCCAGATGTTGGTGCCCTCGGTGTCCACCGCGAAGCTGTCGATCGCCTTCAGCTCCTCGGGCGTGAGAGCCGCCCCTTCGAGCGCCGCGACGTTCTCCTCCAACTGCTCCGTGCTCGACGCGCCGATCAGGGCCGACGTCATCCGTTCGTCGCGCAGCACCCAGGTGATCGCCAGCTGCGCCAGCGACTGACCGCGCCCGCGCGCGATCTCGTTGAGCCCGTTGAGCCTGCGCACGACCTCGTCCGAGAGCAGGTTCGGGTCGAGCGACTTGCCCTGCGTGGCCCTCGACCCCTCGGGAATCCCCTGGAGGTACTTGTTGGTGAGCAGGCCCTGCGCCAGCGGCACGAAGGATATGCAGCCCATACCGGCCGCCTCCAGCGTGTCGAGCAGACCGTCGTCCTCTATCCAGCGGTTGATCATCGAGTACGAGGGCTGGTGGATGAGCGCGGGCACGCCCATCTCCTTGAGCAGCCGGGCCGCTTCGGCGGTCTGCTCCGCGTTGTACGACGACACACCCACGTAGAGCGCCTTGCCCTGGCGCACCGCGGACGCCAGCGCGCCCATGGTCTCCTCAAGAGGGGTGTGCGGGTCGAAGCGGTGCGAGTAGTAGATGTCGACGTAGTCGAGGCCCATCCGCTTCAGCGAGGCGTCCAGGGACGACGTCAGATACTTACGGGAGCCCCACTCGCCGTACGGGCCCGGATGCATGAGATATCCGGCCTTGGTCGAGATGACCAACTCGTCGCGGTAGGCCGAGAGATCCCGCGCGAAGATCCTGCCGAAGTTCTCCTCCGCCGAACCGGGCGGGGGACCGTAGTTGTTCGCCAGGTCGAAGTGCGTGACACCGAGATCGAAGGCGCGGCGCAGGATCGCGCGCTGCGAGTCGAGGGTCCGGTCGTCACCGAAGTTGTGCCAGAGGCCGAGCGAGAGCGCGGGCAGCTTCAGACCGCTGCGTCCGCTGCGCCGGTACTCCATTGATCCGTACCGGTCGTCGGCTGCGAGGAAAGAGGGGAATTCAGTCACGGGTCCTTCCCTATCACGGACTTGTGACAGACCGGGTTGGGCCGTCGCGCCGCCCGCGCAGTACTGTGACGGCTTCGGGTGCCAGGGGCGGTCCCCTCTTCTCTCGGACCGCCCTCCCCGCGGTGGACATGCTGCCCGCGGCCGCCTGACGGCGGTCCCCGGCAGAAATCGAGAGGTGGACTCAGTGAACTTGCGCGACCTGGTGTACGGGCTCTACGCACGCCGGGTGGAAAGGCGCCTCGATCACACCCAGGTGCTCCCCAAGCACATCGGTGTCGTCCTCGATGGGAACCGCCGCTGGGCCAAGGCCTCCGGCGGCACGACCGAACAGGGCCACAAGGCCGGCGCCAGCAAGATCCAGGAACTGCTCGGCTGGTGCGTCGAGACGGACGTCGAGGTGGTCACCCTGTGGCTGCTCTCCACGGACAACCTCGACCGCCCCGACGAGGAACTGATCCCCCTCCTCGGCATCATCGAGAACGCCGTTCGTGATCTGGCGGCCGACGGCCGCTGGCGCGTCCACCACGTCGGCACCCTGGACCTGCTGCCCTCCCGTACACAGACCGTCCTCAAGGAGGCCGAGCAGGCCACCGACGGGAACGCCGGGATATTGGTCAATGTCGCGGTCGGCTACGGCGGGCGGCAGGAGATCGCCGACGCCGTCCGCTCCCTCCTCCTGGACCATGCCCACAAGGGCACCTCCTTCGAGGACCTCGCGGAGATCGTCGACACCGATCTGATCGCCTCACACCTCTACACCCGCGGCCAGCCGGACCCCGACCTGGTGATCAGGACCAGCGGCGAGCAGCGTCTCTCCGGCTTCATGCTCTGGCAGAGCGCCCATTCGGAGTACTACTTCTGCGAGGTCTTCTGGCCGGCTTTCCGGAAGGTCGACTTTCTCCGGGCCCTCCGTGACTACGCCGCGCGACACCGCCGCTACGGAGTCTGAGGCCCGGCCCCGCAAGCCCTCCGATACCCCTCCCCGGAATCACCCCGTACGCCACACCGAACGCTCGTTCGCGGGCCGGCGTGCCTCCCGTCACCCCAGGTTCACACGCTGTCCGTCATATGCCGTGGCATGGCGGCGGACATTCGAGGGAATACCTCTCCCAGGTCGACGTCCGAGCAGAACCGCCGGCAATGGCGGCGGGCGTCGAATCTCAGCGGTCGGCCCAGCCGTCCGCCCGGGAGGCCCTTTGCACCAGGACGATCGTACGGTGACGCGTACGGGCGCCGTGGAGGGCCGGTCCTCGGCCCGCGCATGTGGGCCCGAGTCCGGTCCGCCGTCCGCCGCCAGGCGGGCGACCACAGCCCGTGACGCCGTCGCATCCCGACCTCGTCCGAGGGGGTACGTCCTTCCGTGGTGACAAGCACAAAGCGCCGCATGCCCGACAGGCGCACCTATGTTCTCGACACCAGCGTCCTGCTGGCCGATCCGAACGCCATGTCCCGCTTCGACGAGCACGAAGTCGTGCTGCCGATCGTGGTGATCACGGAGTTGGAGGCCAAGAGGCACCATCCGGAGCTCGGATACTTCGCCCGGCAGGCCCTGCGCCTGCTCGACGACTTCCGTATCCGGTACGGCCGCCTCGACGCCCCCATCCCGCTGGGCGACCTGGGCGGCACGCTGCGCGTCGAGCTCAACCACTCCGATCCCGGCGTCCTTCCCGCCGGCTTCCGACTGGGGGACAACGACTCGCGGATCCTCGCGGTGGCGCGCAATCTCCAGGCCGAGGGGTACGACGTGACCGTCGTCTCCAAGGACCTGCCGCTGCGCATCAAGGCATCGTCGGTCGGGCTTCTCGCCGAGGAGTACCGCGCCGAGCTGGCCATCACCGACTCCGGCTGGACCGGTATGAGTGAGATGGCGCTCTCGGCCGAGCAGGTCGACCTCCTCTTCACCGAGGAGACCCTGTACGTGCCGGAGCTGGCCGACCTGCCCGTGCACACCGGACTGGTCCTCCAGTCCGACCGCGGCAAGGCGCTCGGCCGTATCACTCCCGAGGGCAACGTGAAGCTCGTCCGCGGCGACCGGGAGGCCTTCGGGATCCACGGCCGCAGCGCCGAACAGCGCATCGCGCTCGACCTGCTCCTGGACCCGGACATCGGCATCATCTCGATGGGCGGCCGGGCGGGCACCGGCAAGTCGGCCCTGGCCCTCTGCGCGGGCCTGGAGGCGGTCCTGGAGCGCCGCCAGCACAAGAAGGTGATGGTCTTCCGGCCGCTGTACGCGGTCGGCGGGCAGGAGCTCGGCTATCTGCCGGGCACCGAGGCCGAGAAGATGAGCCCCTGGGCGCAGGCGGTCTTCGACACCCTGTCGGCCGTCGCGGGCCGTGAGGTCATCGAGGAGGTGCTGGGGCGCGGCATGCTCGAAGTGCTGCCTCTGACGCACATCCGGGGACGTTCGCTGCACGACGCGTTCGTCATCGTCGACGAGGCCCAGTCGCTGGAGCGGAACGTTCTGCTGACCGTTCTCTCCCGTATCGGGGCCAACTCCCGCGTGGTGCTGACCCATGACGTGGCGCAGCGCGACAACCTGCGTGTCGGGAGATATGACGGAGTGGTCGCCGTCGTCGAGAAGCTCAAGGGCCACCCGCTCTTCGCGCACGTCACCCTCAACCGCTCCGAGCGCTCGCCCATCGCCGCGCTCGTGACCGAAATGCTGGAGGAAGGTTAGTTCTCCGCCTGAATGCGGCAGTTGGCGCCGCCCGGAGAGGCCGCAAGAGCCTAGCCGGGCGGCGCCTTGCCGCGCCGCCATTTCCGTGAAACCGGTGTGGCAAACGGGGTGTGAGCTATCCCACGCAACGAAGAATTGCCTCCCGGCGTCGGTGTCCGGCAGAGTCTTGCTTCCGTCAGGCCCCGCATACGACACCCCGCATCTTCAGGGATGCCGCACCACACAACTCAACACGTGACGTCGTATGCCGCCCGCGCTTCATCCGGCGCTTCCGCCATGGAAGTTGCCGACGGGCCCGTGTCTCCCGTGACGTGCGGTACGGAGACCAGTGCCAGGGGCACGATTGCATCCGTGAGGTCACGTACACGGACGCTGCTGGAAGGAAACCGTGTGAGCCGGATCTCGGTCCGGGGATTCGCCGTGGCATCAGCTACAGCGGTCACCACCGTCGGCGCAGTCGTGGGAGTGGCTTCGGGCGCTCCCCAGGCCTCGGACGACAATTTCGAGGCGACCGCAGCTGACACGACACTCCTCGCAGACATCCCCGCGGGCCAGCACGCCCAGGTCCAGACTGTGTCGCTGGCGCAGCAGGCCGACGCGCAGGCCAACGCCGCCGACGTCGCAGCGAAGAAGTCCGCCGAGGAATCGGCTCGTATCCAGGCCGCCAAGGACGCCAAGGCGAAGAAGCAGGCCGCCGAGGAGAAGGCCGAGCAGGAGCGCGAGGCCAAGGAGAAGGAAGAGGAGCGCGCCAGCCGCTCGGAGACGCGGGACTCCTCCGACTTCGTGGTGCAGAGCTCGTACTCCGTCGCCGAAGTCCAGGCGATGGCCCGCCAGATGATCCCTGGCGACCAGTACCAGTGCTTCAGCAACATCGTGGACCACGAGTCCACCTGGAACTACCAGGCGTCCAACCCCTCGTCGGGCGCCTACGGTCTCGTCCAGGCGCTCCCCGGCTCCAAGATGGCCTCCGCCGGCGCCGACTGGCAGACCAACCCGGCCACCCAGATCAAGTGGGGCCTGAACTACATGAACGACCGCTACGGCAGCCCCTGCGGCGCCTGGGAGTTCTGGCAGGCCAACAACTGGTACTAGATCCACCGCCCCACCCCGTACTTCCCGTCGGTTTTCCCGCCGTCGGCGCTCAACCTTGTGAAGCCCCTCACCGTCCTACGGTGAGGGGCTTTGCGCGTGTACCGTCAGGCAGTACGACTCCGGGGAAGAAGGATTCAGCATGTCGAAACTGCCGGGGTGGCTCGGCCGGGTCGGGGCGGAACTGACCTCGCTGGGCGAGCGGTTGGGGGAGCGCCGGACGGAGGCGACGGCGGACGACGTGCCGGGGGGCGGACGGATACCGGAGACGCTTCCGGTGCCGGCGGGCCGGGTGCCCGATTCCCCGGCCAAGCCGGAGCCCTCGGCCGCCATCCCGTGGGGGATGCGGGTCGCCGCCGAGGCCGCCTGGCGGCTGCTCGTACTCGCCGCCATGCTCTGGGTGTTGATGAAGATCATCAGCGCCGTCCAGCTCGTGGTGATGGCCTTCGTCGGGGCGCTGCTCGTCACGGCGCTTCTTCAGCCGACGGTCGCCATGCTCAAGAAGTGGGGCCTGCCGCGCGGTCTCGCCACCGCGGTGACCGCCTTCGCCGGCTTCGTCGTCATGGGGCTCATCGGCTGGTTCGTGGTGTGGCAGGTCGTGGAGAACATCGACGTGCTCTCCGACCGGGTCACGGACGGTATCGAGGAGCTCAAACGCTGGCTGCTCAACAGCCCGTTCCATGTGACCGAGCAGCAGATCAACGATCTCGCCAAGAGTCTCAGCGACGCGATCGGCACCAACACCGAGGAGATCACCTCCGCGGGCATCCAGGGCGTGACCGTCGTGGTCGAGCTGCTGACGGGTATCCTGCTCGCCGTCTTCTCGACCCTCTTCCTGCTCTACGACGGGCGGCGGATCTGGGAGTGGTCGCTCAAGCTGTTTCCCGCGCAGGCCCGTCCGGGCCTGGCCGGCGCCGGGCCGCGCGCCTGGCGCACGCTCACGGCGTATGTGCGGGGCACACTCATAGTCGCGCTGATAGACGCGGTCTTCATCGGCCTCGGCCTCTACTTCCTCGATGTCCCGCTGGCCGTGCCGCTCGCCGTCTTCATCTTCCTCGGCGCCTTCATCCCGCTGGTCGGCGCGGTGATCTCCGGCGCGCTCGCCGTCGTCGTCGCCCTGGTCACCCAGGACGTGTTCACGGCGCTGATGGTGCTGATCGTCGTCCTCGCCGTCCAGCAGATCGAGGGCCATATCCTCCAGCCCTTCATCCTCGGCCGCGCGGTACGGGTGCACCCGCTGGCCGTCGTGCTCGCGGTCGCGACGGGCGGACTCGTCGCCGGTATCGGCGGCGCGGTCGTCGCGGTGCCGCTCGTGGCCGTCACGAACTCCGTCGTCGGCTACCTCCGGGCCTACAACCGGGAGCCCGCCCCGCGCGACGGAGCGGCCCCGCTCGTGGTCCCGGAGCCCGGCGTCGCTCCGACGCCCGTCCCACCCGCACCTGTCCCGGCTCCCGCGGTCCCCGGCCCGGCCCCGGAGGCGCCGGTCTCCGACACTCCGCCCGCCGAGCCCCGGAACGGTCAGGAATGATCTCCGAACCGGAACTGGAGGGCGAGGACCCGCCGCCGGTCCCGGCGCAGAGAGGCGCCGGACGCCCCGGAGTTCCCGGATTCCGCCCGGCGTCCGCGCCGGGCGGTGACGACGGGCCGGCGGACGAGTCCGAGACGATGGGCGCCGACGACCATCCCCTGATACGGGGAGTGCCGCTGCGGCGGCGTCCCTGGGTCTGGGGGCTGGCCGGGGTGCTGCTGACCTCAGCGGTGTGGGCGGGCGCCCTGTGGGCGTACGACAGGGCGGGACCCGACCTGGAGGGCTACGACGTCAGCCGTAACCTCTGCCTCGACGCGGACCTGCCGGCGCTGAGCGCCACCATCGGCGAGAAGCGGGACCCGTTCGCCGCGGTGGGCGAGGACAAGGCGCTCGACCAGTCCGTCTGCACGGTCAACCTCGTACCGAGGACACCGGCCGGGATCCGGCATCGCGGGGGACCGATCGTCCGGGCGTACGCGGAGATCACGTACACGCTGCACAAGAAGACCGATCCGGGGCCGCAGTTCGACGCGTCCCTGATCCATCCGGCCGACCAGGGGGCGGGGGAGCAGACCCTGAAGCTCGTCCCCGACGTGGGGGAGCGGGCCTATCTGGTGAGCCAGGCCGGGGGCGACAACCCGGTGCTGGAGGTCCTCGACGGACAGGCCGTGCTCTCGCTCTCGGTCGGCCAGGTGGTCGACTACGACCGGGACCGACGCGACTCGGACTTCGACCTCGACCAGCAGCAGGTCCTCCATCTGGGCGGGCTCGAACCGGCCATGGTCGAGGACATGCTGGCGCTGATGGAGCGGCTCAAGAGGGAGTGACCGGGCGCCGCCTCAGGACTCGCCGAGACCGTCCAGGACGGCCTCGGCGTCGAGCGTGGTCGCGAGGGCCTGGATCACCGCCGCGATCTTGATGCCCTCCTGGATCGTCCCGCGGTCCTCCTCCAGCCTGCGCAGCGCGCCCTCGTGCGCGTCGAGGCAGAGCCCGCAGCCGTTGATCGCGGAGACCGCGAACGACCAGAACTCGAAGTCGGCTTTGGTGACACCGGGATGGCCGGTGGCCGTCATCCGCAGACCCGTGCGCAGCTCTCCGTACGTGGGATCGGAGAGCAGGTGCCGGGTGCGGTGGAACACGTTGTTCACCGCCATCACGGCGGCGGCCGACCTGGCCGTGGTGTAGGCCTCGGAGGAGAGACGGGCCCGGGCCTCGGGCGCCAGTTCGCGCAGCACGTACGGCGAGCGTGCGGCGATCGCGCAGACCAGCACCGTGCCCCACAGCCGCTGTTCGGAGAGCCCGCCCCGGTCGAGGACCGCGTCGAGATTGCGGCGCAGATCCCTGGCGTACTCGGGAACGGCGGCCTTCAGCGAGTCGAGTGACATCGGGCTCTCCTGGGACAGGATCTACGGTGCGTGGTCGTCGGGTGCGTCGCGGCCGTCGCCGGCGCCGGGAGTCCGCGGGCCGTCTCCGGGGGTCCGCGGGCCGTCGCCGTCCGAGGGCGGCGCCGGAGGCTTCGGGACCTTCGGCGGTCTGCCCCGGCGGGGGATCGGCCTCGCCTCGCGCGGGAGCCTGCCCCCCTCCGCCAGGGCCCGGCGCAGCAGGAACTCGATCTGCGCGTTGGCGCTGCGCAGTTCGTCGGACGCCCACCGTGCCAGGGCGTCGTAGACCGCCGGGTCCAGGCGCAGGAGGACCTGCTTGCGTTCGGTCACTGGTAAAGAGTGCCCGTGTTCACGACCGGCTGCGCGGCCCGGTCACCGCAGAGCACGACCAGAAGGTTGCTGACCATCGCCGCTTTCCGTTCGGAGTCCAGCTCGACGATGTCCTGCTCGGTCAGCCGGGTCAGGGCCGCCTCGACCATGCCGACGGCGCCGTCCACGATCAGCCGGCGTGCCGCCACGACCGCGCCCGCCTGCTGGCGCTGGAGCATCGCCGAGGCGATCTCCGGAGCGTACGCGAGATGGGTGAAGCGGGACTCGATGATGTGCACACCCGCCGCCTCGACCCGGGCGTGCAGCTCGACGGCGAGTTTCTCGGTGATCTCCTCGGCGTTGCCGCGCAGCGAGAGACCGTCCTCCTCGTGGGCGTCGTACGGGTACTCGATCGCGATGTGCCGGACGGCGGCCTCGGTCTGGGTGGAGACGAACTCCAGGAAGTCGTCCACCTCGAAGAGCGCCTGGGCGGTGTCCTCGACGCGCCAGACGACGACCGCCGCCAGCTCGATCGGGTTGCCGTAGGCGTCGTTGACCTTCAGGACGGCCGTCTCGTGGTTCCGCACACGGGTCGAGATCTTCGCGCGTGAGGTCAGCGGGTTCACCCAGCGCAGACCGTCGACCCGGATCGTGCCCCGGTAGCGCCCGAAGAGCTGGACGACGCGGGCCTCGCCCGGCGCCACCATGTTCAGCCCGCACATCGCGACGAACGCGGCGAGCGCGACCAGCACGCCGAGCACGATCAGCGCGACCTTCGCGCCGGTCGAGCCGACGGCGGCGCCGACCACGACGAGGACGACCCCGCCTGTCAGGCCGAGCAGCCCGAGCAGCAGCGCGAGGCCCCCGCCGATGCTCCTGGCCGGGAATTCCGTGACCCGCGGTGCGGGCATCTCGGGCAGATCGTCCACCACTGGAGTGCTGGTCGTAGGCATGTCCGGTCCCCGTTTCTCGTGCTGTCACGCCCTGTCGGCGTGGCTAGCATTGTGATTACACATTAACGCGCTTCGCAACCCTTCACGCCTCTCGTGAGTCGGTTCCTTGAGAGTGGGTGCTGATTGTCACGTCTGATTACGACCGGATCGAGACTCTTTGTCGCAGGGGACGGTGTTAGCTTTCTGAGCTGATTCCGGCAAGTACGACAAGTGGACCAGGACCGGCCAGGCAGGACACGGGACCCGAGAGCGGAGGGACGGAGCGATGGGCCGAGCGGAAGCGCGGGGGGCCCGGCAGCGTGGGGCGCGCCGGGCCAGGAGGGCCGGCGGCATACGTGGCTTCCTCACGCTGAGGAAGCTGCTCGGAACGTTCCTCGGGCTCTGTCTGCTCGGCATGGGCGCGTTCGTCGTGATCTATTTCCTGGTCCCGGTGCCGACCGCCAACGCCCAGGCCGAGATGCAGAGCAACGTCTACAAGTACAGCGACGGGACGGTCCTGGCCCGCACGGGCGAGATCAACCGGGAGATAGTCGGTCTGGAGAAGGTCCCCAAGGATGTCCAGCGGGCCTTCGTCGCCGCCGAGAACAAGTCCTTCTACAAGGACTCCGGAGTCGACATCAAGGGCACCGCCCGCGGCCTGATGAACACCGTCTCGGGCAAGGGCAAGCAGGGTGGCTCGACCATCACCCAGCAGTATGTGAAGAACTACTACCTGAACCAGGACCAGACGGTCACCCGCAAGCTCAAGGAGCTGGTGATCTCGCTCAAGGTCGACCAGCGGATGGACAAGAACGAGATCCTCGCCGGGTACATGAACACCAGTTACTACGGGCGGGGCGCGTACGGCATCCAGGCGGCCGCCCAGGCGTACTACGGCGTGGACGCGACGGAGCTGAACGTCGCGCAGGGCGCGTATCTGGCGGCGCTGCTCCAGGCCCCGAACCAGTACGACTGGGCCCAGGCCACCGAGACCGGCAGGGAGCTCGTCACCGACCGCTGGAACTATGTCCTGGACAACATGGTCGAGGAGAACTGGCTGGGCTCCGGCGAGCGCGGCGGGCTGAAGTTCCCCGTACCGAAGAAGCCCAAGCCCGCACCGGGCGCCGAGGGCCAGGCCGGCTATCTCGTGGAGGCCGCCAACAGCGAGCTGGAGCGGCAGGGCGTCGACAAGGCGGACATCGACGCCGGCGGCTGGACGATCACACTCAGCGTCGACAAGAAGCGGCAGAAGGAACTCGTCGACGCGGTCGACAAGCAGCTGGAGTCCAAGCTCGACCGCGAGAAGAACAAGGTGGACGCCACCGTGCAGGCGGGCGCCACGTCCGTCGACCCGAAGACGGGCGCGGTGGTCGCGCTCTACGGCGGGGTCGGTGCCACCGAGCACTGGATCAACAACGCCACGCGCACCGACTACCAGCCCGCGTCGACCTTCAAGCCCGTGGTGCTCGCCTCGGCCCTGGAGAACAGGTCGAAGACCCAGGACGACGAGACGATCGGGCTCAGAACGGTCTACGACGGCACGAGCAAGCGCCCCGTCGTCGGCAGCGACACGCCCTTCGCGCCGCAGAACGAGGACGACCGGGACTACGGCGACATCACCGTCCAGCAGGCGGCCAACGACTCCGTCAACGCGGTCTTCGCCCAGATGGTCGTCGACGTCGGCCCGGACAAGGTGAAGAAGACCGCGCTCGACCTGGGCATGCGCGACAAGGACTTCCCCGAGCGGCCCGCGATCTCCCTGGGCACGATGGGCGCCTCCACCTGGGACATGGCGGGGGTGTACGCGACGCTCGACAACCACGGCGAGAAGGTCACCCCGTCGATCCTGAAGTCCGCCGAGCACAAGGACCGTGAGGTCGAACTGCCCGAGCGGATCGGCGACCAGTCGATCAGCCGCGAGTCCGCCGACACCGTCACCTCGGCGCTGACCGGCGTCGTGAAGAACGGCTCGGGCCACGAGGCGAGCACCGACGCGTACGAGGCGGCGGGCAAGACCGGTACGTCGGAGAACAACAAGTCGGCGTGGTTCGCCGGCTACACGCCCGAACTGACCACGGTCGTCGCTCTGTTCGGCGAGTCGACCGCCGAGGGCGGCGGTCAGGTGACCCTCACCGGCACGGCCAACTCCGGCCGCGCCAACGGTGGCGGCTTCCCCGCCAAGATCTGGGCCGACTACACGCTGGGCGCGCTGAACGGCGGCTCCGACGCCTCGTTCGACCTCGATGTCGCCGAGCCCGCCTACCGGCCGCCCAAGCCCCCGCCGCCGCCCTCGGAGCCCCCGCCGCCCAGCGAGGAGGCGACCCCGCCGCCGGACGAGCCGGACCCGGACCAGACAGAGAGCGACCCGCCGACGTCCGAGCCCCCGCCGCCGTCCAGCGAGCCCCCCGCCCCGCCGCCCGAGCCGGGCGACGACTCCGGAGGAGGAGGCGGCGGTGAGGAGACAGGCGGCACGGACGGCGGGAACGACAACGGCGGTACGGGCTCCACGGGCGGCACCGACGCGGGCGGCGAAGGCCAGGGCCCACCGGGCTTCACCGGCTGAGCGGGCGCCGTACCGCACACCGGAACGGCCGCCCGGGGGACCGGGCGGCCGTTGGCCGGCGGTGGGGACAGCTCAGCCGCCGTTGACCTTCGCGGCGATCCGGTCGCCGATGGTCTTGTCGATGTTGCGCCAGTACTGGAACGCCCGGTCGAGGACCGGCCGGGTGACGCCCTGGAGCAGATGACCGGAGACGTTCGACACCAGACGGTCGCGCTGCGCGTCGTCGAGCACGTTGCGGACCTGGGTGCCCGCCTGGCCCCAGTCGTCGTCCTCGCGCCGCTTCGTGTACGCCTCGCGGACCATCTCGCCCGCCGCCGCCCAGCCGGCCGGATCGCCGAAGCGCTCGATGTCGGCGGCCGGGCCGCCGTAGGAGTTCGGGGCGTACGGCGCCGAGGCGTTCGACGCGAAGTACCGCATCGGACCGTCCTTGGCGTACGAGTTCACCGGCGAGTGCGGCCGGTTGGGCGGCAGCTGCGCGTAGTTCGGGCCGATCCGGTACCGGTGGGTGTCCGGGTACGAGAACAGCCGGCCGAGCAGCATCTTGTCCGGCGAGGGGCCGATGCCCGGAACCATGTTCGACGGCTCGAAGGCGGCCTGCTCGATATGGATGAAGAAGTTGTCCGGGTTCTTGTTGAGCGTCATCCGGCCGACGTCGATCAGCGGGTAGTCGCCGTGCGGCCACACCTTCGTCAGGTCGAACGGGTTGAAGCGGTAGCCGGCCGCGTCCTCGAACGGCATGACCTGGACCTTCAGGCTCCAGGTCGGCGCGTTCCCCGACTCGATCGCCTCGTGCAGGTCCCGGCGGTGGTGGTCCGCGTCGGAGCCCGCCATCTCGTCGGCGTCCGCCTGGCTGAGGTAGTCGATGCCCTGGTCGGTCTTGAAGTGGTACTTGATCCAGAAGCGTTCACCCGCGCCGTTGACCCACATATAGGTGTGCGAGCCGTAGCCGTTCATGTGGCGGAAGGACTTCGGGATGCCCCGGTCGCCCATCAGCCAGGTCACCTGGTGCGCGGACTCGGGTGACAGGGTCCAGAAGTCCCACTGCATGTCGTTGCTGCGCAGCCCGGTGGCGGGATGGCGCTTCTGCGAGCGGATGAAGTCCTGGAACTTGATCGTGTCACGTACGAAGAAGACCGGCGTGTTGTTGCCCACCAGGTCGTAATTGCCCTGCTCCGTATAGAACTTCAGGGCGAAGCCGCGCGGGTCGCGCCAGGTGTCGGGAGACCCGAACTCACCGGCGACCGTGGAGAAGCGGGCCAGCATCTCGGTGCGCCTGCCCGGCTGGAAGAGGTCGGCCTTGGTGAACTGGCTGACGTCGTTGGTCACTTCGAAGACGCCGTAGGCGCCCGAGCCCTTGGCGTGCACCACCCGCTCCGGGACGCGCTCCCGGTTGAACTGGGCCATCTTCTCGATGAGGTAGTGATCCTGGAGCAGGATCGGGCCGTCGGGCCCGACGGTGAGCGAGTTCTCGTCGCTCTCCACCGGGACACCGGCGTTGTTCGTCGTGTACGCGGCCTTGGGCATCGACTCGGTCACGAGCGTCCTCCCGACGATAGGGGTTCCCGCCGGCCGGAATCGGGCGCAGCGGGATGACAGCGGTCGTAACCGGCCGCCTGCCCCAGTCAAACCCGCCGACACATGGTCGGCAACATTTGTCCCGGTCCGGGAGGGACTCGTACTCGCGTGCCGACGGCCGCGCCCCCGGAGGTGATCCGGGGGCGCGGCCGTCGTGTGCGCAACGGGCCGCCGTCTACGGGCGGGTCGAGATCTCGAACCAGACGACCTTGCCGGTGGAGAGCCGTGTCGCACCCCACCGCCTGGCCAGCCGGTTGACCAGGAACAGTCCCCGGCCGCCCTCGTCCGTGTCACGGGCCCGGCGCTGACGGGGCAGCTGGGGCGAGTCGTCGCCGACCTCGCAGCGCAGCACGTCCGTCCGCAGCAGCCGCAGGGTCACCGGCCGCTCCGCGTACCGGACCGCGTTGGTCACGACCTCGCTGATCAGCAGCTCGACGGAGTCGCTCAGCTCCTCCAGGCCCCAGCGCGACAGGGCCCGTCTGGCGAGCCGTCTGGCCCGCCCCGGCGCCGCGTCCTCCGGCTCCAGGAACCAGTACGCGACATCGCTCGGCGCGATCCCGTCGAAGCGTGCCGCCAGCAGGGCGATGTCGTCGTCGCGGTCACCGGGGCCGAGCACGTCCAGCACGTCGTCGCAGAGCGCCTCCAAAGGAGGCGAGTGGTCGGGACCGGTGAGCTGCGCCGTCGCCGCGAGGCGCTCCCGCAGCTGCTCGATCCCCGTCCACACGTCACGCAGCCGCGACTCCACCAGGCCGTCCGTGTACAGGAGCAGCGTCGCGCCGGCCGGCGCGTCCAGCTCCACCGCCTCGAAGTCCACCCCGCCGACGCCGATCGGGGCACCGGGCGGCACCCGGAGCACCTCGGCCCGGCCGCCCAGATGGAGCAGTATGGGCGGCGGATGACCGGCGTTGGCGATGGTGATGCGGTGCGAGACCGGGTCGTACACCGCGTACATACAGGTGGCCATCCGGTCGGTGCCCAGGCGCTGCGCCTGTTCGTCGAGATGGTGCAGGACCTCCTGCGGCGGCAGGTCGAGACCGGCGAGGGTCTGCGCGGTCGTCCGCAGCTGGCCCATGATGGCCGCCGACGTCATCGAGTGACCCATGACGTCGCCGACGACCAGGGCGACACGGCTGCCCGGCAGCGGGATCGCGTCGTACCAGTCGCCGCCGACCCGCGCGGTCTCGGCCGCGGGCAGATAGCGGGAGGCGAGCCGGACGCCGGTGGGCTGCGGCAGCCCCTCCGGGAGCATCGTGCGCTGGAGTTCGTCCGCGATGTACGCCTCACGGCCGTACAGCACCGCCTTGTCGATGCCCAGCGCGGTGTGCGTGGCGAGCTGCGCGGCCACCAGCAGGTCGTTGGGCTCGAAGGCGGGGCGGTCCGGTCTCCGCAGGAAGACGGCCGCGCCGATGACACGGCGACGGCCGCGCAGCGGGGCCAGGATCGCGCGCCGGCCGCCCGGCACGGTCATCTCGGCGCCGAGCAGCTCGGGCAGCGCCACGCGGGCGGCGGCGGAGTCGCCGAAGACCGGGCGCACACCGCGCAGGACCTCCGAGAGCGCGCCTCCGGACGCCACCTCGCAGAGCTGCGCGGCGGGCATCACATCGGTTTGCGGGTCCAGGACCGACGCGCGGCCGGCCTCGGACTCGGGCAGCTGGATACCCGCGCCGACCGTGCCCGCGCTGTCGGTGTCCTCGTCGGTGAGCCGCAGCCGGTCCGTACGGCGCAGCCTCAGTACGAAGGGCGCGACCGGGCGCTCGTCGCCGACCGGCAGCGGGTCGCGGAGGTAGACGAGGATCGCGTCGGAGAAGGTCGGGACGGTCGCCCGGCACAGTCCGAGCACGATCTCGTCCAGGTCGATGCCGCGCGCGATACGACGGGTGGCGGCCCCCACGAAGCGCAGGCGGTCGCCCTCGCGCCGCGCGGCGCCCACCGGGTCCTGCGGGGGCGCGGCCGAGGGAACGGTGGCCTGCGCAGTCGCGGGCGTGGGAACCGGCGGCACCGACGGCTGCGGTACGGCGGCGGAGGAGACCTCCTGCCGTGGCCGGGTGCGTTCCTGGGACCGGGCAGCCACGGGCTGCCGGCCTTCATGGGAGGTGGGATGCTCCGTCACGCGTGGGATTCCGTCCGTCCGGGCCGGTGGTGCGAGACAACCGATTCGACTGGGTCCTGCCGGACAGGACCCGGCGCTGCCGCCCTTGTCCAGGGGGTCCCGGGTCTGGGACCGCAGGGGCCTTCGCGGCCGGGCATCGGCACCTTGCGCCGGAAACGCCCCTCCAGGGCCCCGAGACCACGGATGCCGACGCGGCAGGCGTCCTGCACGGCTCCACCCCCTCGTCGATGTCCAGCGGCTCGTGTGCTGCTGTCTGCGGCTGTCTGCGGCTCGTTCGTCGTGCGAATCGTTCTCGCGTGCGTCGTACGTCGTGCGGCTCGTCGGTCCAGCCACGTGACCCTGAGTCAGCTCCGCTGCCCCTCAGGCGCGTTGGTCAGGCGCAGCCTTGCGGAGGACGATCCTACGTTTGAACCCTGGGGGCGCATCAAGGGTCTCACGAGGTCGGCGAACCCGCCCCGGTGATCACCAGGTACGTGGGTCCACCTGCACCCTTCTGCCTCATCTGGTCCGGACCTTTGCCGGTTCGGGGGCCCGGTCCCAGCCCTCCGGCAGCTCGGGCACCGACCACCGGGGGTCGGGCCGCCAGTCCTCCCAGCCGGCGGAGAACGGCTCGCCCCACGCCTTGATCATCTCGACCGCCGCGCTCCCCGCCTCCCGCACGCGCAGCGCCTGGCCGGCGTCCAGCAGCCCGACCCGCTGGGCCTCGGCGAACTCGTCCTCGTCCCGCCAGAGCCAGCTGCGGTCCGGGTAGACCGAGATGTCGAGGAAGTGGTCCTCGGAGTCGATGCCGCCCGCCCAACGCAGCCGGGGCTCCTCAAGATTCACGTACCAGCTGCGGAACTGCCAGCCCTGGTCCCAGAACAGCCAGATGGACCACGGCTCGTCGGGACGCGCCAGTTTCAGCACGCCCGTGCCCTCCCAGTGGGCCCGGGCGGTGGTGCGCGGCGCGGTGTACCGGGTGGCGAGAGGTTCGTGGTGCACGGGAGTGCCATCGGCGAGCACCGGCTTGACGCACTCGGTGCCCGGCGCCATCCAGACGGCGAGAAGCTCCTCGGTGTCCTGGACGACGGTCACCGGTCGGCAGATGTGGACGTGCCGAGAGCCGTTGTCCCGGTAGCGCCAGAGAATCCGCTCGCCCCGGTCCCAGTGTCGAATGCCGTCCGCACCTGTCATGCGCAGATCTTAGAGCCGGGGCCCTCCGGGCGCTGTGAGGTGCGCCGGGACGGCTCGATCTTGTCGGTGCCGATCACCGCCCGGGCACAGGCCCGCGCCGGAAGACTCGCCGGATCTCACGGATGTGTCATCCGGAGGACGTCCAGGGCCTCGTCCAGCTGCTCCAGGGTGAGAACGCCGCGCTCCACATAACCGGCGTCCAGCACCACCTCGCGGATCGTCCGCCGCTCCGCCAGCGACCTCTTCGCGACCTTCGCCGCCTCCTCGTAGCCGATGTACTTGTTCAGCGGGGTGACGACGGAGGGGGACGACTCCGCGTACTCCCGGGCGCGCTCCACGTTCGCCGTGATGCCGTCGACGGTGCGGTCGGCCAGCAGCCGGGAGGCGTTCGCCAGCAGCCGTACGGACTCCAGGAGGTTCCTGGCGATCACCGGCAGCATCACGTTCAGCTCGAAGTTCCCCGCGGCCCCCGCCGTGGCGACGGTCGCGTCGTTCCCCATGACCTGGGCGGCCACCATCAGGACGGCCTCCGGGATCACCGGATTGACCTTGCCGGGCATGATCGACGAGCCGGGCTGGAGATCGGGCAGATTGATCTCGGCGAGCCCGGTGCGCGGTCCCGACGACATCCAGCGCAGATCGTTGGAGATCTTCGTGAGCGAGACGGCGACGGTGCGGAGCTGGCCCGACGTCTCCACGAGCCCGTCGCGCGCGCCCTGCGCCTCGAAGTGGTTCCTGGCCTCGGTCAGCGGTAGCCCGGTCGTACGGGCCACCTCGGCGATGACGGCGGCGGAGAAGCCGGGCGGCGTGTTGATGCCGGTGCCGACCGCCGTACCGCCCAGGGGCAGCTCGGCCAGACGGGGGAGGGCCGACTCCAGCCGCTCGATCCCGTACCGGATCGCCGCGGCGTAACCGCCGAACTCCTGGCCCAGCGTGACGGGTGTGGCGTCCATCAGATGCGTACGGCCCGACTTCACGACGTCCGCGAACTCCTCGGCCTTGCGCTCCAGCGAGGCGGCGAGATGGTCGAGGGCCGGGACCAGATCGGCGGTGACGGCGGCCGTCGCGGCGATGTGGATGCTGGAGGGGAACACGTCGTTGGAGCTCTGCGAGGCGTTGACGTGGTCGTTCGGGTGCACCTCGCGGCCCAGGCGCTCGGTGGCGAGGGTGGCGATGACCTCGTTGGCGTTCATGTTGGACGAGGTGCCCGAGCCGGTCTGGAAGACGTCCACCGGGAACTGCTCGTCCCAGCGGCCCTCGGCGACCTCGGCCGCGGCGCCGCGCACCGCCTCGGCCATGTCCCGCTCCAGCACGCCGAGTTCCGCGTTGACGGTGGCGGCGGCGGCCTTGATACGGGCCAGGGCCTCGATATGGGCCCGTTCGATACGCCGGCCGGAGATGGGGAAGTTCTCCACCGCCCGCTGGGTCTGGGCCCGCCACTTCGCGTGTGCGGGGACCCGGACCTCGCCCATGGAGTCGTGTTCCGTGCGGTAGTCGCCGCCGGCCGCCGCGGCTGTCCCGTCGTGCGTGTGCGCGTCGCTCGTCATCGTGGTGGTACCTCCTGCGGAAGTTGAGCAATTGTCCTGTCCGAAGTGTTCCCAAGTCCCCTACCCGCCAGTAAAAACCTCTTTTACCACTGAGATCGGGGAGGCCATGCACCGTACGAGATCCACGTTCCGAAGTGCCGTCGCCACTCTCGCCGCCTGCGCGAGCGTCGTCGGCGGACTCGTCGCGCTGACCCCCGCGGCCCGGGCGTCGGCCCCCGTCGGCGCGCCCGCCGCGGTCCGCGCGTCCACCCCGCTGCCGCCCGCCCTGGAGGAGATCCGCGCGGCGGAGGCCACCCGGCTCTACGGCGACCCCGCGGAGCGCCCGCCCGACCGGCGCAGGACCGCGCTGATCTCGCTCGGCGACAGCGAGATCTCCGGCGAGGGCGTCGGCACCTACGAGCCCGGCACGGACGGGCCGGACAACTGGTGTCACCGTTCACCCGATGCGGCGATCCACCGCACCGGGATCGCCGCCGACGTAACGTACAACGTCTCCTGCTCCGGCGCCTCGACCGTCAACATCCGGGCCGGCGGCACGGCGCAGTACCCCGACGAACTCGTCCAGAGCGACAGCCTCGCCATCAAGGCACGCAACACCCGGATCACGATGGTGGTGCTGGTGGCGGGCGCCAACGACGATCTCCGGTTCGCCCCGGTGATCACCGACTGCGTGCTCCGCTGGTTCACCCTCCAGGGGCCCTGCGCCCCCACGTACCGGCCGGGCTGGCAGGCGCGGGTCGACGCGCTCGTCCCCAAGGTCAAGGCGACCGTGGCCGACCTGCGGGGCGTCATGCGCGACGCGGGTTACGCCGACGGCGACTACAGGCTCGTGGTGATGGGCTACCCGGGTCCCCTCGCCCCCGACCAGGGCGACAACCCGCGCTTCCCCGGCAAGATCCCCGGCGGCTGCACCCTCCACGACGCGGACACCGCCTGGGCCCGGGACGGCGCGGTCCCCCTCTTCCAGAGCGGGATGCGCCGGGCGGCGAAGAACTCCGGCGCGGTGTATCTGGACAACTCGCGGCTCTTCCACGGCCATGAGGTGTGCACGGACGACGACTGGGCACGGGGTCTGTTCATCGACCTCACCAACCCCTTCCCGCCGAACGAGAACTCGGTCCGCCAGTCCTTCCACCCGAACGCGGCCGGACACGCCGCCTTCGCCTCCTGCCTGACCCAGCTCTACGACTCGGGCCTGAGCGAGGCGAGTTGCGCGGACCCGGCGAGCACGGGCCGGCCCGTGCTCCAGCCGGGCGCCTGGGACGACGTTTTTCGGCCACTGAAGAACGAGGGAACGGGCACCTGCGTCGACGTCGACGCGTCGAAGACACGCAACGGCTCCAAGATCACCGGCGACGGCTGCGACGACGGGCGCAACCAGGGCTGGTGGTACGACATTGGCACGGGCGCCGGAGCCGGGTCGCTGCACAGCGAGCTGAGCCACGACCGCTGCGTCGACGTCCCCTCGGGGGCGTACCGCGCGGGCACGGCGGTCACCCTCTGGGACTGCCACGGCGGCGCGAACCAGAAGTTCGTGCGCGAGGCGGGCACCATCCGCCCGGCGTCGGCGGGCACGCTCTGTCTGACCCTGGCTTCGGGCGGGGACCCGCTCAGGCTCCAGAACTGCGACGGGTCCGCGAACCAGCGCTTCGGGTGACCCCCGGGCCCGCGGAAGCCCCCGAAGGGATGAGATCCCTCGGGGGCTTCCGCGTGCGCCCGGTGGTTACGCGAGGCCCGGACCCCGGACCGGAATGCTGGTGAACGTCGGCGCCGGCGCGGGCTCGGTGAAGAAGTCGTTGCCCTTGTCGTCCACGACGATGAACGCGGGGAAGTCCTCCACCTCGATCTTCCACACCGCCTCCATGCCCAGCTCCTCGTACTCCAGGACCTCGACCTTCCGGATGCAGTCCTGCGCGAGGCGGGCCGCCGGGCCGCCGATCGAGCCGAGGTAGAAACCGCCGTGCGCGCCGCAGGCGTCGGTCACCTGCTTCGAGCGGTTGCCCTTGGCGAGCATGACCTTCGAGCCGCCCGCCGCCTGGAACTGCTCCACGTAGCTGTCCATCCGGCCCGCCGTCGTCGGGCCGAACGACCCGGACGCGTACCCCTCGGGCGTCTTGGCGGGCCCCGCGTAGTACACCGGGTGGTCCTTCAGGTACTGCGGCATCTCCTCGCCCGCGTCCAGCCGCTCCTTGATCTTGGCGTGCGCGATGTCGCGCGCCACGACGAGCGTTCCGGTGAGCGACAGCCGGGTCTTGACGGGGTGCCTGGTCAGCTCGGCCAGGATGTCGTCCATCGGCCGGCCGAGGTCGATCCGTACGACGTCGCCCCCGTCGCCGTCCAGGTGGTCGTCGGTGGTGTCCGGCAGGAAGCGCGCCGGGTCGGTCTCCAGCTGCTCCAGGAAGACACCCTCGGCGGTGATCCTCGCGACCGCCTGGCGGTCCGCCGAGCAGGACACGGCGATCGCGACCGGCAGCGAGGCGCCGTGCCGGGGGAGCCGTACGACCCGTACGTCGTGGCAGAAGTACTTGCCCCCGAACTGGGCGCCGATACCGATCTTCTGCGTCAGCTCGAAGACCTTCTCCTCCAGCTCCTTGTCCCGGAAGCCGTGGCCGGCGGGGGAGCCCTCGGCCGGCAGCTCGTCCAGGTAGTGCGCGGAGGCGTACTTGGCGGTCTTGAGCGCGAACTCGGCGGAGGTGCCGCCGACGACGATCGCCAGGTGGTACGGCGGGCAGGCGGCCGTACCGAGTGAACGGATCTTCTCCTCCAGGAACTTCATCATGGAAGCCTCGTTCAGGACGGCCTTCGTCTCCTGGTAGAGGAACGACTTGTTGGCCGAGCCGCCGCCCTTGGCCATGAAGAGGAACTTGTAGGCGCCGCCGTCGGTCGCGTACAGCTCGATCTGCGCGGGGAGGTTCGAGCCGGTGTTCCTCTCCTCCCACATCGTCAGCGGGGCCATCTGCGAGTAGCGCAGATTGAGCTTGGTGTACGCGTCGTAGATGCCGTGCGAGAGGGCCGCCTCGTCGCCGCCCTCCGTGAGGACGTTCTGTCCGCGCTTGCCCATCACGATCGCGGTGCCGGTGTCCTGGCACATGGGGAGCACCCCGGCGGCCGCGATGTTGGCGTTCTTCAGGAGGTCGAGCGCCACGAACTTGTCGTTGGAGGACGCGTCCGGGTCGTCGACGATCCTGCGCAGCTGGGCGAGGTGGGCCGGGCGCAGATAGTGCGAGATGTCGTGCATCGCCTCGGCCGCCAGCGTGCGCAGCGCCTCGGGGGTGACCTTGAGGAACGTACGGCCGTCGGCCTCGACGGTGGAGACGCCGTCGGCGGTCACCAGGCGGTACGGCGTCGTGTCCTCTCCAAGAGGGAGCAGATCGGAGTACGCAAACTCTGGCATTTCGGCCATTCCTCACTCGGCGGGCGGCGGCTGACCTTCGTCGGGCAGCGCGCCTCTCAGCGTAAGACGTGGCGCGGGGGCGGACGGGGTGAGGTCAGACTCAGTAGTCCGGCGGCCGGAGGGGCCAAGCGGGCGCGGGAGGCGGGCGAAACGGGTCGGGGATGCCGGGCCGCGTCCCCCTAGTCGCGATCTATCGCGTTTCGCTACTCTGGTGCGGTGGACCTCGAAAAGCACCCCCAGAAGCCGGTCGCTCCGGCGGAGCCCGCCTCCGGCATCAGGGCCTCCGACGCCGACCGAGACCGGATCGCCGACATCCTCAGGGAAGCCCTCGCGCTCGGTCGCCTGGACGCCGAGGAGCACTCCGAGCGGATCGACGCCGTCTACCGCGCCAAGACGCTGGGTGAACTGGAGCCGATCGTCAAGGACTTGCCGCCGACCCCCACCACCCCAGGATCGGGCGCCTCACCCCACTTGTACGGCCCCGACGACGACAGCGAACCGGCCGACAACATGGTCGCGATCTTCAGCAGCTCGACCCGCAAGGGCCGTTGGCGGGTCGGCCGCCGTACGAACGCCTTCGCGCTCTTCGGCAACATCGAGATCGATCTGACCGAGGCGATCTTCGGCCAGCGGACGACCGTGATCAACGCGACCGCGATCTTCGGCTCCATCGAGGTACGGGTCCCCGAGAACATCACCCTGCACGGCGGTGGCACCGGCATCTTCGGCAACTTCGAGGTCCGCAGGCTGGAGAGCACGCAGCGCGACGCCCCCATCGTGATCGTCAACGGCCACTCGGTCTTCGCCAGCATCGAGGCCAAGCCGAAGCGCGGGAAGTTCATCGCGGACCTCAACAGGCGGCTGCGCAAGCACCTGGGCCACTGACCGCCACCGACAGCCGTCGACCGCCACCGCCGCCGCCGACCCTCGGGGCGGGTGCCGCGCGGCCGTTGATCGGTGCCGTTGATCGGTTCCATTTCCGATTCCGGTTGGGGGCCGGTCGACGGAGCCTTCGGGCAGGCCGGACAGGGGATGCCCGGCGTTCCGCACACCGTTCCGCACCTCGTATCCCAGTGCCACTCAGTGCTTAGGCGCGCGCACAGCGGGTAGGGACTGCTGCATCGTCTCTCGCTCGCGAAGCCGTCGTCAGGAGTGGACCGTGCTGCCAATGCCGCATCAGCCCCTGCAGGTCGCCGCCGTACCGCCCCAGCGGAGTCCCGCTCGGGAGGATCAGGCCGGACCCTGGCACACAGAGGCGGTGTGCCGCCGGGACGAAGCCGGATTGTTCTTCGCCCCCTCCAAGGAGCCGACGGCCGCGAGGCTGGCGCGTGAGGAGGCCGCGAAGCGGGTCTGCGCCCGCTGTCCGGTGATGGTCGACTGCCGGGAGCACGCCTTGCTCCAGCCGGAGCCGTACGGGGTCTGGGGCGGCCTGACCGCCGCCGAACGCCGTGTGGTCCTGGCGCGCCGCAGGCGCCGCGAGGTGGAGCTGCGGAACGCGGCCTCGGCCGCGGGCCGGATCGCCGCGGCGGGCTGACCGCCCGTCCCACTTGATCACCTGTGACCGGGGCGCCCCCCGCCGCGTACGAGGGGCGCCCCGGTTTCACGCGTACCGACGCGCGAGGCGCTCGCGGTCGCGCGTCCCGGCGCCCGAGGCGCCCGGGGGCGCGGCGCCTCGCGGGTGCCGCTACTTCGCGCGGTCGAAGTCGATCGTGCTGTAGGCGCGCAGTTTCGACAGCCGGTGCGTCGAGTCGATCTGCCGGATCGTGCCTGACTTGGAGCGCGTGACCATCGACTGGGTGGTCGCGGTCTCCGAGCGGTAGCGCACCCCGCGCAGCAACTCGCCGTCCGTGATGCCCGTCGCGACGAAGAACACGTTGTCGCCGCTGACCAGGTCGTCCGTCGCCAGTACCCGGTCCAGGTCGTGCCCGGCGTCCAGCGCCCGCTGCCGCTCGGCGGCGTCCTTCGGCCAGAGCCGGCCCTGGATCGTGCCGCCCAGGCACTTGATCGCGCACGCCGAGATGATGCCCTCGGGGGTGCCGCCGATGCCCATCAGCAGGTCGACGCCCGTACCGTCGCGCACGGCCATGATCGAACCGGCCACGTCGCCGTCCGAGATGAACTTGATCCGCGCCCCGGTCTCCCGGATCTCCTTGACGATGCCGTCGTGGCGGGGGCGGTCCAGGATGACCACGGTGACGTCCTCGGGTGCCGAGTTCTTGGCCTTGGCGACCCGGCGGATGTTGACCGAGACAGGTGCGGTGATGTCGACGAAGTCCGCCGCCTCGGGCCCGGTCACCAGCTTGTCCATGTAGAAGACCGCCGACGGGTCGAACATCGTGCCGCGGTCGGCCGCCGCGAGCACCGCGATGGCGTTCGGCATGCCCTTGGCGTTGAGTGTGGTGCCGTCGATCGGGTCCACGGCGATGTCGACCTCGGCACCGGTGCCGTCGCCGACCCGCTCGCCGTTGAACAGCATCGGGGCTTCGTCCTTCTCGCCCTCGCCGATGACGACGACGCCGTTCATCGAGACGGTCGAGACCAGGGTGCGCATGGCGTTCACGGCCGCCCCGTCCGCGCCGATCTTGTCCCCCCGGCCCACCCAGCGACCGGCGGCCATGGCGGCGGCCTCGGTGACCCGTACGAGTTCGAGGGCGAGGTTGCGGTCGGGAGCCTCCGGAGAGACGTCCAGCGGTGACGGGAGTTGATGCTCGGTCATCGGAACGCACCTTTCTGTACGGCGACGGCCGGAATGAGGGTGCTGCGACTCTATCGGTACGTCGACAAAATGAGCAGAGGGGCCCACGTATGAGCGTGAACCCTTGATGCGACTATGGGGAGGTGGCAGGTATGCGAGGCAGACAGACGGTACGGGACATGTTCCTGTCGATGGGCGTGATCGTCGCCGTCGCCGGGGTCATCTACATCGCCAACCCGCACGACGAGGACGCGGACCCTCTCAAGGCGGTCGACTACCAGGTCGAGTTGGTGACGGCGCAGCGCGCGGCACCCTATCCGGTGGTGGCCCCCGAGGGGCTTCCCCGGACATGGAAGCCGACGTCCGTGTCGTACGCGCGCCAGGACGGTAACGCCTGGCACCTCGGTTTCCAGGATCCCGACCGCGAGTACGTGGCTGTGGAGCAGTCGACGGAGCCGGCGGACAAGTACGTCGCCGAGGTCACGCACGACGCCGAGGACACCGGGAAGACCGCGCGGGTGAACGGCGAGACGTGGCAGCGGTGGGAAGGTCCCAAGTACGACGCCCTGGTGCTCACGGGGGACGGGGCGACGACCGTCGTGACGGGCACGGCGCCCTACGAGCGGCTGGTGCAGATGGCGGAGGCACTGGAGCCCGGAGCCGAGGCCGGAGGGTCCGCCTCCTAGGCGGTACGGCCGGTACGGCCGGTGCGGGGCCGGGGCGGCGCGGAGCGCGTCCCCGGGTGCCCGCTCAGGTGTCGGGCTCGCGCTCGGGAGTCGGGTCCGGTGCCGAGGCCGGAGGAGCCGCTTCCTAGGCGGTACGGGCGGTGCGGGGCCGGGGCGGCGCGGAGTGCGCCGGGTGCCCCCCTCAGGCGTCGGGCTCGCGCTCGGGCGCCGGTACCGGTGCCGGGTCCGACAGCGAGGCGTCCAGACGGGCGCGCGCGCCGTCCAGCCAGCGGCGGCAGACCTTGGCCAGCTCCTCGCCCCGCTCCCAGAGGGCCAGCGACTCCTCCAGAGTCGTACCGCCGGTCTCCAGGCGCCGCACGACGTCGATCAGCTCGTCCCGCGCCTGCTCGTAGCCGAGCGCGTCCGCGCCGGCGGCCGCTGCTGTCCCGCTGTCCTTCTTGGCCATGTGATCCACCCTATGTGCGGTCTACGACAACGACGTACGTGAGCAAGCGCCCGTACGAGCACGGGCGGGCCGGAGGGCGACGGGGGCTGTCCGCCGGGAGCGGTCCGGCGGGGGCCGGTCCCGCCACGCGGCCTGTCCTTCGTTCATTCGGCGACCCGCACCGCGAACTCGCCCTCCGCCACCCTCGCCCGCAGCTCCTGGTCCGCCGAGACCTCCGACGGAGAGCGGACGACGGCCCCGTCCGGCCGCTGGAGCACCGCGTACCCCCGCTCCAGCGTCGCGGCCGGCGACAGCGAGACCACACGCGCCCGGGTGTGCGACAGCTCCGAGTCCGCGCGGTCCAGCAGATGGCGCAGCACCCGCCGACTCCGGTCGGCCAGCGCGTCGATCTCGCTCTCGCGCTCGGCCACCATCCGGTGCGGCCGCTCCATCACCGGCCGGGCCAGCGCGTGGGCGAGGCCGCGCTCCTCGCGGTCAAGCAGCCCCCGCACCGTCCGCAGCGCCCGGTCGCGCAGCGCCTGCACCCGGTCCAGCTCCTCGCCGACGTCCGGCACGATCCTCTTCGCCGCGTCCGTGGGCGTCGACGCCCGTACGTCGGCGACGAGGTCCAGCAGCGGTGAGTCGGGCTCATGCCCGATCGCCGACACGACGGGCGTACGGCAGGCGGCCACCGCCCGTACCAACTGCTCGTCCGAGAACGGCAGCAGATCCTCCACACTGCCTCCGCCGCGCGCCACGACGATCACATCGACCTCGGGCAGATCGTCCAGCTCCTTGACCGCCTGGACCACCTGGCTCACCGCGCTGACCCCCTGCACGGCGGTGTTGCGCACCTCGAAACGGACGGCGGGCCAGCGCCGCCGCGCGTTCTCCAGGACGTCCCGCTCGGCCGCCGACGCCCGCCCGCAGACGAGCCCGATCAGCTGCGGCAGAAAGGGCAGTGGACGCTTGCGATCGGCGGCGAACAGCCCCTCGGCGCCCAGGGACTTCTTCAACTGCTCCAGCCTGACGAGCAGTTCGCCGATGCCGACCGGCTTTATCTCCGTGGCCCGCAGCGACAGCTGCCCCCTCGGCGCGTACCACTCCGGCTTCGCGTGCACCACGACCCGCGCGCCCTCGGAGACGACGTCGGCGATCGCGTCGAAGACCTGGCGGTAACAGGTCACGCTCACCGAGATGTCGTAACTGGGGTCGCGCAGCGTCAGGAACACGACCCCGGCCCCGGGCCGGCGCGACAGCTGGGTGATCTGTCCCTCGACCCAGATGGCGCCGAGCCGGTCGATCCAGCCGCCGATGAGGCGCGACACCTCACCGACGGGCAGCGGGGTCTCCGGGGTCGTGTTGAGAGCCATGCCGTCGAGCGTATCGGCCGCCTGTGACAACGCGGCCCACGCCGGGACGGAGGGGGGACGCGGGGCTCAGGGGGCGTACGGGACGTGTGGCGGGACGGACGGGACGGTAGGGAGCGGGCCCTTCGTACGGAGCATGTGGCCGGGCCGTGGGGAGCCGGCCGTCCGTACGGAGCTGAACTCCCTTTACGGAACCGACGGGTCCTTCGGCGCGACCCTCCCGTACCGCCACTGGATCGCGAGCACCACCAGTCCGACCGCCAGCCAGATCGCGCCCACCACCTGCGCCGTGCCCGCCGCCTCCACGATCACCGCGACCAGGATCGCCGCGCCCACCACCGGCAGCACCACATGCGCCAGAATCCGTGGCCGCCCCCCGCCGCGCCGTACCGCGAACCATCCGACCACCGACGCGTGCAGCAGGATGAACGCCGTCAGCGCCCCGATGTCCACCACCGACACCAGATGGTCGAGCCCGTCGTCCGTCCTCGCGGCCCACACGGCGGCGACGAGGGTCACCACGGCGGCGAGCAGCAGCGCCACGCGCGGTGTCCCCGCGTCCGTACGGGACAGCAGCCGCGGCAGCCGCCGTTCGCGGCCCATCGCGAACAGCAGGCGCCCGGCGGCGGCCTGTCCGGCCAGCGCGGCGAACGCGGCGCCGATCGCCTTGCTCACCGCGACCAGGTCGTGCAGCCACGTTCCCACGGAGGCGTCCACGGCGTCGTAGAAGGCCGATCCCTGCTTGACCGGATCCGCAGCCAACTCCGCCGAGCTGAGCGGTTCGAGGAGCGCCACCAGATACGTCTGCGCGATGAACAGCACACCGGCGAGCACCAGACAGAACAGCACCGCCCGCGCCACCTTCCGCGAGCCGCCCGTCACCTCCTCGGCGAACGAGGCGATCGCGTCGAAGCCCAGATACGACAGCACGGCGACCGACACCGCGCCGAGGACCGCCGTCATGGAGAAGCTCAGATCACCCGTGAAGGGGGAGAGCCAGCCGCGCGTGGCCCCGTCCCGTACGAGCACCACGACGGCCGACACCACGAACACCATCAGCACCACGATCTCCATGGCGAGCACGAAGAAGCCGACCCGCGCGGCAGCCCGTACACCCCACAGATTGAGCAGCGTGGTGATCACGACGGCGATCCCGGTCCAGATCCACCGGTCGACGGAGGGCACCAGCGCCTCCATCGCGATCCCGGCGAAGAGATACGCGACGGCCGGGATCAGCAGATAGTCGAGCATCGCCATCCACCCGGCGATGAACCCCGGCCCCTCGCCGAGCCCCTTGCGCGCGTACGCGAAGACCGAGCCGGCCTGCGGTGCGACCGGGATCATCTGCGCGTAACTGAAGGCGGTGAACGCCATCGCGACGGTGGCGCAGACGTAGACCAGCGCGACGGCCCCGTGGGACCTCGCGTCGAGGGTGCCGTAGACGCCGACGGGGGCCATGGGCGCGATGAACAGGAGCCCGTAGACGACGAGATCGCGGAATCCGAGAGTCCGCCGCAGCGCCCCGCCCTCACCCGAGCCCTCACCCGAGCCTTCCCCGGAGCCGCCGTCCGCCCCGCCGCCCGGCCCCTTGTGCCCGCCCGCACCTCCGCCGCCGTGGTGGGGCAGATGCGCGCCCGAGGGAACGTTCGAACTCAGGTCCGGTCCCGGATCCAGGTCGAAGCCGCCGGCGCCGTCGCCCGTACGTGGGTCCGAACCGCCCGAATCGCCCGTACCGTCCGCATCCCGCGCACCGCTGCCGGCCATCGCGTCCCTCCGTCGATCACGTAGGCCCAGTCTCGGCCCGACAGCTGATCTTCCGCCTCTTCTGGGCGGCCTTACGATGGTGGGCATGACTGCTACGCCCAGCCCGTCGCCCGCCGCCAGCCCGAGTGCCGACGCCGCGCGCGGCGCCGGCAAGCGCGTCCTGCTCGCCGCGCCCCGCGGTTACTGCGCGGGCGTCGACCGCGCCGTGATCGCGGTGGAGAAAGCTCTGGAGCAGTACGGCGCGCCGATCTACGTCCGCCACGAAATCGTCCACAACAAGTATGTGGTGCAGACACTTCAGAGGAAGGGCGCGATTTTCGTCGAGGAGACGGCGGAGGTCCCCGAGGGATCGATCGTCATGTTCTCCGCGCACGGCGTGGCGCCCGTCGTCCACGACGAGGCGGCCGAGCGCAAGCTCGCGACCATCGACGCGACCTGCCCCCTGGTCACCAAGGTCCACAAGGAAGCGGTCCGGTTCGCCGGCGAGGACTACGACATCCTGCTGATCGGCCACGACGGCCATGAAGAGGTCATCGGCACCTCGGGCGAGGCGCCCGACCACATCACGCTGGTCGACGGACCGGACGATGTCGCCAACGTCGAGGTGCGCGACGAGTCCAAGGTCGTCTGGCTCTCCCAGACGACGCTCTCCGTGGACGAGACGATGGAGACGGTCGACAAGCTGAAGGAGAAGTTCCCGCTGCTGGTCGCGCCGCCGAGCGACGACATCTGCTACGCGACGCAGAACCGGCAGATCGCCGTCAAGCAGATGGGCGCCGACGCGGACCTGGTCATCGTCGTCGGCTCGAAGAACTCGTCCAACTCCGTACGGCTCGTCGAGGTCGCCCTCGGCGCGGGCTCCCGCGACGCGCATCTGGTCGACTCCGCCGACGAGATCGACGAAGCGTGGCTGGAGGGCGTCAGCACGGTCGGAGTCACCTCGGGGGCCTCCGTCCCGGAGATCCTGGTCGAGGGAGTCCTGGAGAGGCTCACGACGTACGGTTTCGAGGACGTCGAGGTCGTCAAGGCGGCCGAGGAGTCGATCGTCTTCTCGCTGCCGAAGGAACTCCGCCGCGACCTGCGCGCGGAGGCCGCCCGCCTGGCCGAGAAGTAGAGAGGCCTGGTCATCTCCCCGTAACGTTGCGTCCATGAACGTCTTCGGAGTGGACATCGGCGGGTCTGGCATCAAGGGCGCGCCAGTGGACCTGGAGCGCGGCGAGCTGGCGGAGCCGCGCCATAAAGTGCTGACCCCCCAGCCGGCCACGCCCGAGCAGGTGGCCGACTCTGTCGTCGAAGTGGTCGAGCACTTCAACTGGTCCGGCCCGGTGGGCGTCACCTTCCCGGGGGTGGTCACGGGCTCGGTCATCCGTACGGCGGCCAATGTCGACAAGCGCTGGATCGACACGGACGCCGGCAGCCTGCTGGGCGACCGGCTGAGTCTGCCCGTCACGATCCTCAACGACGGGGACGCGGCGGGCGTGGCCGAGATGACCTTCGGCGCGGGCAAGGGCCGTCAGGGCACCGTCTTCCTGCTGACCTTCGGTACGGGGATCGGCAGCGCGCTCTTCATCGACGGCAAGCTCGTCCCGAACACCGAGCTGGGCCATCTGGAGCTGAACGGCCACGACGCGGAGAAGCACGCGTCGACGAAGGCCAAGGAGGACCACGATCTGAGCTGGCACCACTGGGCGCACCGGGTGCAGAAGTATCTGGCGCACCTGGAGATGCTGTTCTCGCCGGAACTGTTCATCATCGGCGGCGGGGTCAGCCGCAAGTCGGAGCGGTTCATTCCGCTCATCGAGGGGATCAAGGCGGAGATCGTTCCGGCGGAGCTCCAGAACAACGCGGGGATCGTGGGGGCGGCGATGACGGCCGCGGATCACCGAGGGGGCCGCTGACCGACGGCGAACCTGCGAGCCGGGCGCTGCCGGTCGCGAAACCCTGAGAGGACACGGTTCAGCGCCGGATGACTGAGACCGGCGCTGATCGGCGGCGGATTGCGGGGGCGGGGGGCGCTCAGCCGCAGGTCACTGAGGCGGGCGTCGACCAGCCGCGGATGACTGAGACCGGCGCTGATCGGCCGCGGATCACTGAGAGGGCGCTGATCAGCTGCGGATCTGTGAGGCGAGTGTCGATCGGCCGCAAATGACGAGACCAGCGCTGAGACCAGCCACGGATCACCGGGGCGGGCGTCGACCAGCCGTGGATGGCTGAGCCCGGTCCTGATCGGCTGTGTCCTGCCGGGGCGGGCGTCGATCAGCTGCGTATTGCCGGGGGTGTCGACCAGCGGCGGACGACTGAGACCGGCGCTGACCAGCCACGGATCACCGAGGCGGGCGTCGCTCAGCCGTGGCGGGCGACCGCGCCGCCGGCGCCCGCCTTCTCGCCGGTTCTCGTGCCGCCCTGTCCGCCCGGTGCGCCGCGCGCGGCCAGGTCGCGTGCGCGCTGCCTGCGGCCCATCTGACGCACCTTCCGTACGGAGGCGATGAGCCCGGCGACGAGAGTGCCGCCGTACAGCCAGCCGGCCTGTACGGCGAGCGCGGTGACGACGGCCATCGTCTGCCCGCCGAAACCGCCCGTCCCGCCGGAGATCGGGAGGGTGCCGAAGGCGAAGGCGATCGGCACGCTGATCGGGGCGGTCACCAGATCGGCGGTCCGTACCCAGAGCGCGGTCAGCGCGCTGACCGGCAGGAACAGCACCCCGTAGACCAGCGGCTCGCCGTCGAACAGCAGCTCGTCCAGACATCCGACCAGGAACATCGTGGCGGCGGCGAAGAGCCCGGCGCCGAGCCCGGTCAGCCGGGGATTCGGGAGTCTGCGCAGGGTGAGCACGACGGGCGGCACCCGGCGCGTGGTCGGCGCGGGAACCCGGTAGACGGAGGCGGCGTCGGCGGCGGCGCCTCGGGGACGGACAGGGCTCTGCGGCGGCCGTGGCCGACGCTGGGGGGGACGTGTCCTGTGCTGCTCCACCGGAACAACCTAGGTCGCATAGGTGTCGGATTCAGGCGATGGACACGCCCTTTGGGCGACCTTGGCGTTGCGTTCGACGGACTCTGGGCGTGTCGCACCTCCGTATGCCGCCATCCGCCGTACCGACTGCCGTCCGCCACCGGGGCGGGCCGCCCGTAAACTGGGGGATCGGCCCCCATCCGGGCGGCCACCCCGGCCGTACAGGCCCAGCCAGTCCTCACTTCAGGAAGTCGCCAACGTGTCGCTCACGATCGGAATCGTCGGTCTGCCGAATGTCGGCAAGTCGACCCTGTTCAACGCCCTGACCAAGAACGACGTGCTGGCGGCCAACTACCCGTTCGCCACGATCGAGCCCAACGTCGGCGTCGTCGGAGTCCCCGACCCGCGTCTGGCCGTCCTCGCCAAGATCTTCGACTCGCAGAAGATCCTCCCCGCCACGGTCGACTTCGTCGACATCGCGGGTATCGTGCGCGGCGCGTCGGAGGGCGAGGGCCTGGGCAACAAGTTCCTCGCGAACATCCGTGAGTCCGACGCGATCTGCCAGGTCATCAGGGCCTTCAAGGACGAGAACGTCGTACACGTCGACGGCAAGGTCTCGCCGAAGGACGACATCGAGACGATCAACACCGAGCTGATCCTCGCCGACCTCCAGTCGGTCGAGAAGGCGGTCCCGAGGCTGACGAAGGAGTCCCGCCTCCAGAAGGAGAAGGTCGCGGTCCTGGCGGCGGTCGAGGAGGCCCAGAAGATCCTCGAAGCCGGCACGACGCTCTTCGCGGCGGGCATCTCGGCGGGCACGGAGAAGGGCAGGCTCCTCCACGAGCTGCACCTGCTCACCACCAAGCCCTTCCTGTACGTCTTCAACGTCGACGAGGACGAGCTGGTCGACGAGGACTTCAAGAACGAACAGCGCGCCCTGGTCGCCCCGGCCGAGGCGATCTTCCTGAACGCCAAGATCGAGTCCGAACTGATCGAACTGGACGACGACGAGGCCCTCGAACTGCTCCAGTCCATGGGCCAGGACGAGCCGGGCCTCGCCACCCTGGGCCGCGTCGGCTTCGCGACCCTGGGCCTCCAGACGTACCTGACGGCGGGCCCGAAGGAGACCCGCGCCTGGACGATCAAACAGGGCGCGACGGCCCCGGAGGCGGCGGGCGTGATCCACACCGACTTCCAGAAGGGCTTCATCAAGGCGGAGGTCATCTCGTTCTCGGACCTGGTGGAGGCGGGCTCGGTCACGGAATCCCGCGCCAAGGGCAAGGCCCGCATGGAGGGCAAGGACTACGTGATGCAGGACGGGGACGTGGTGGAGTTCCGCTTCAACGTCTGACGCGGATCGGCTCAGGTAGTCGCGGGCCGATGTGGGGAACGCGGCTACCGGGTGGTCCCGGGACAGGGATGTCCCCGGTGGGCATGATGGCTGCGGCGTGACCTGTCGGTCACGCGTTCGCGTCGCCCCGAGGGAGTGCAGAACATGTCGTATCCGGAACCCCGCTTCCACGGGGACAAGGGCGAGGTCAACGCGGTGTTCCGGCCCGCCGGGACTCCCCCCGACGTGCGGTCCCCGTCGGGGGCCGAGACGCACTTCGTCGCGTCCAGCGTGTCGACCGGCGGTGAGTTCGGGCTCTACCGGATGGACATGGTGCCCAGGGGAGGCGGCCCGAGCACCCATTTCCACAGGACGATCTCGGAGTCCTTCTACATCCTGGAGGGAACGGTCCGGCTGTACGACGGTGAGCGCTGGATCGAGGCGGAGAAGGGCGAGTTCCTGTACGTCCCGCCGGGCGGGCTGCACGGCTTCCGCAACGACTCGGACGCGCCCGCCTCGACTCTCATCCTGTTCGCGCCCGGCGCTCCGCGTGAGGAGTACTTCGAGAAGGTCTCGACGGTCGGGCAGATGACCGAGGAGGAGCGTACGGCGTTCTTCTTCAAGCACGACACGTACTGGGTGGACTGACGCGCGACCGCCTCAGGGGGCGAGTCCCGTCTTTGCGCCCGCGCCGCACAGCGGTACGACCACGGTGCGGTCGGTCCAGTCGCCTACGGCCGCCCAGCAGGCGACCCCCGTCGTCTCGACGAAGAGACCCCGCGACGCCAACTCCAGCTGTGCCACGCGAATCTGATCCTCGGTCACGGTGAGGAAGATGCCGTCCGATTCCCGTACGGCGCGCAGGATCTGGCGCGCGCGGGGCGGCCTCGGGATGGCGATGCCCTCGGCGAGGGTGGGCGCCGGGCTCTTGAGCGTGCCGAGGAACTCGTCGCCGAGGTCGTCCTCTCCCGCGTGGAAGGCGGCGGCCAGCGGTGAGACGGCTTCCGCCTGGACGGCGATCAACTGGGGACGCTCCGCGATGAGCCCGTGCCCGAGGAGTTCTTCGATCGCCAGCGAGGCACCGAGCAGCAGGGTGCCGTTGCCGACGGGGACGGCGATCGCCTCGGGGAGTGTGCCGCCGAGGTCCTCCCAGAGCTCGTACACGTACGTCTTCGTGCCGTGCAGGAAGAACGGGTTGTACACATGGCTCGCATAGAACGTGCCCGGTTTGTCGGCTGCGGCGCGGGCCGCCCGCGCGGTGGCCTCACGGTCGCCCCGCACGCGTTCGAGGCGCGCGCCGTGGGCGCGGATCTGCTCGATCTTCTTGGGTGACGTGGACTCCGGGACGTACACCGTGCAACTCAGCCCGGCCCGCGCGGAGTACGCGGCGAAGGCCGTTCCCGCGTTGCCGCTGCTGTCGGCGACGGCGCGGTGGACGCGCTCCGGTCCGAGCCGAAGGGCCAGTTCCGCCAGCATCACGGCGCCCCGGTCCTTGAAGGAGAGGGTCGGCATGAGGAAGTCGAGCTTCGCCGAGACGGTGGGCGTCATCGGGACCAGCGGCGTACGGCCCTCGCCGAGGGACACGGCCCTGGTCGGCAGCGGCAGCGCCTCCTCGTACCGCCACAGCGAATTGACCCGCTGCCCGAGGGACTTGAGGGACACCGGCGATGCGGAGAAGTCCAGGTCCCAGGGGCCTCCGCAGGCGGGGCAGCACCAGGGGGCCGAGTCGACGGCGGCGCGGGCACCGTCGACCGGGCAGAGGTACGTCGTCATACGACCAGCATGCCAGGCCCCGAGGAGCCGTACGCGCGGCAAAGGCCCTGCTTACAACCCTTCTTGTCACTTCATGTGAATGGCTGGCCTATGCTTGCGGTCAACAACCAACGGTTGCCAGGGTGTTGCTGTCTGTCAACTTGTTGGGAGTGGCCCTGTGGCATTCGGTGAGCAGCCGGCCTATCTGCGCGTAGCGAGTGATCTTCGGCGGAAGATCGTCGATGGTGCTCTGCCACCGAACACCCGGCTGCCGTCCCAGGCCCGGATCCGCGAGGAGTACGGGGTCTCGGACACGGTGGCTCTCGAAGCCCGCAAAGTGCTGATGGCGGAAGGGCTCGTCGAGGGCCGCTCCGGGTCGGGCACCTACGTCCGTGAGAGGCCGGTCCCGCGCCGTATCGCCCGCTCCGGCTACCGACCGCCGTCCGGCGCCAATCCCTTCCGGCAGGAGCAGGCCGAGGACGGGATGCGCGGCACCTGGGAGTCGAGCAGCGACCGCGACGAAGTCGCGCCGGGGATCGCCACCCGGCTCGGCATACAGCCGGGCGACCCCGCGATGCGTACGCGCTACGTCTTCAGGGACGCGGGGGAGCCGATGATGCTCTCCACCTCGTGGGAGCCCCTGGAAGTCACGGGACGCACGCCGGTGATGCTGCCCGAGGAGGGCCCGCTCGGGGGATGCGGGGTCGTGGAGCGGATGGCGGCCATCGGGGTCGTGGTGGACAACGTGGTGGAGGAGATCGGCGCGCGCCCGGGGCTGGCGGAGGAGCTCCTGTTGCTCGGCGGTGTACCCGGCCATGTGGTGATGGTCCTGGAACGGACGTACTACGCTTCGGGCCGCGCGGTCGAAACCGCCGACGTGGTTGTCCCGGCGGACCGTTACCGCGTCGCCTATCACCTTCCGGTCAGATGACGCCCCGGTGACCACCGGCCGACCGAAGCATCGCCCCCTCGGTCCGGGGCGGTGACGGACCGCCTCAACAGGGCTTCGCGCGGGGCGAGACGGCGCACGCCCGCGCGGGCGTGCCCTTGGGCTCCGAATCTTCTTGGCCAGATGTGTACCTCATTGTGTAAACGCGCATCCGCTGAGTGAAGGTCAGGCGTAGGCTCGGGCATATGCGGATTGGGGTTTCCAACAGATCGTCCCAGTGGTGTGGACCGTTGGCGGGAGGGGCGCGATGAGCGACAGTGGCGCTGTGCTGCCCTGGCTGGTCATACGCCAGGACGACAACGGAAACCGGTACCGCGTGGGCCGGTACGCCACGAAGGACGAGGCGCAGAAGACCGCCGACAGTCTCGGCGTCAAGGGTCACAAGCAGCTCTACTGGGTCGAGCGCCTGCAGCAGACCAGCCGCTGACCTCCCCGGACTCCGGCCCCGGGCCAGGCACTCTCCTCAGGTGCCCCCTCGTCGTGTGCGGGCCGACGGTCGCGTTACGATCCGGCGCATGAGTGACGGCGGAGCTGCGGGAGCTGCAACGGTCCTGATCGACACGGTCGCCTGGGTCCGGGTGGAGCAGGGCAGGATCCTCTGCGCGCGCTCCCGCGGGAAGGACGTCTTCTACATCCCCGGGGGAAAGCGCGAAGGCGCGGAGACCGATCTGGAGACCTTGGTGCGTGAGGTCGAGGAGGAACTGGCCGTGGCCCTCCTCCCGGACACGGCGACCCATCTGGGTACGTACGAGGCCCAGGCCCACGGTCAGCCCGAGGGTGTTCTCGTCCGGATGAGCTGCTACTCCGGCGACTACCGGGGCACGCCGGCCGCCACGAACGAGATCGAGGAGATCGGCTGGCTCTCCTACGGCGACCGGGCTCGCGTGGCCCCGGTCGACCAACTCCTCTTCGACGACCTCAGGGCGTCGGGCGAGCTGACATGACCCCCCGTCAAGATAGATCTTCTCTGATTTCGGGTATGTGCTGATAAACCCTCCTATAACGGGAACGGGTCTGCTGTCAGTTTGGGGAAGTGGTCGGCTTGATCGAGGCGGAGAGCACCTACGCCGAGTGGACTTTTCCCGCCGAGCCGAATGCCGTACGCACCGCACGCCACGCGGTACGCGACGCCCTTGGCGTCTGGCGTCTTGACCACTCCGTTCGTGATACGGCCGTCCTGCTGGTCAGCGAGCTGACCACCAACTCCCTGCGGTACACACCGGGGCCGATCGGTGTCAGGCTGGCTGTTGTTCCCTTGGGCCCCGCGGACCTCATCGGTGCCGCGCTGCTGGTGGAGGTGTCCGATCCGCTCCCCGATCCGCCGACCGCACGCTCTGCCGGCCCCGACGACGAAGGCGGCCGGGGGCTCCAGCTCGTCGCTTGCTCGGCACGGCGCTGGGGTACACGCAGGGGGAAGACGGGTAAGACGGTGTGGTTCGAGCTGCCCCTCCCTGGTTAGGAGTGTTGAGGGACGACGATCACGAGGGTCTCGGCTCAAAAAGAACGAGACTGTGCTGTGATCGTGAACGCCGTACCTGTCAGGGCCGTAGTGCTGAATACTGCGGGCATGGCCGGTCCGGTGCGTGAGCTGGAGGGGACGGTCGCGTGAGCGAGATATCTGGAACGGCGGACGACGTCGTGTGGCAGAGCAGTCCGCCCGGCTCGATCTATGACTACATAAGGGTCGCTTCCTTCTCGATCGGGCCCGACGGGCTGGTCGACCAGTGGAGTTTGCGAGCCGCTGAGCTGTTCGGAATCGCTCCGGACCAGGTCAGGGGCAAGGACCCGGTCGAGGTGTTCGTACCTTCCGACCTCCGTACGCGAGGGCACAGCAAGATCGCGGAGATCCTCGACGGCAAGGAGTGGACCGGGCTCGTTCCCTTCCGGGTGCCGGGCGAGCGTGGCCTGCACGGTCTCGCCGAGGTCTATGTGATGCCCAGTGAGACTACGAGCGGTGAACGGGCCGCGCTCTGCCTCGTCGTGGACGTCCGCGCACTGCGCCGGATCGAGACGGATCTCGCCTCCTCGCAGGCTATTTTCGGCCAATCTCCCTTCGGCTTCGTGCTGTTCGGCACCGACCTCACTGTCCAGCGGGCCAACCAACGCTTCGCCGCGGTCTTCGGCGGCTCGGCGGAGGACCACCGCGGGCGCACGGTCCACGACTATCTCTCCCGTCCCGAGGCCGAACGCTTGAACTCCTCCCTCAAGAGGGTCCTGGAGACCGGCGAATCCGCCACCGACATCCAGATCGTCGGCGTCACCCCCGGCGGCAGGGAACGCCGGCACTGGTCGGTCAACCTCTACCGCGTACTCAGCGGGGGCGGTCGCACGATCGGAGTCGCGGGGCTGGGCAGTGACGTCACGCGCCGCCAGATCGCCGCCCGTGAGGCCGCGAGCGCCCGCCGCAATCTCGCGATACTCAACGAGGCGAGCGCCCGAATAGGCAACTCCCTCGACCTGGAGACCACCGCCAAGGAACTCCTCGACGTCGCCGTCCCCGGCTTCTGCGACCTCGCGTCCGTCGACCTGTATCAGGGGCTGCTCACCGGGGAAGAGGCCCCGCCCGGACGCGGTGGCTCCTCCGGATCCGAGCCCGGCGGCGGCAGCGCCACCCTGCGGCGCGTCGCTTTCGCCAGCGCCGTCGCCGACGCGCCTCTGCTCGGTATCGACCTGACCGGTGAGGACGCCGTCGAGCCTCCGTCGGCAGGCGCCGTCCACCGATACCCCTTCAACTCGCCCTGCGCGAACGCCCTGCGCACCGGCCGGGTCCAGACGGTGCCCGGCGGACCCGGCAGCCTCATCCAGTCCACCTTCGCGGTGCCGATGGTCGCGCACGACACCGTCGTCGGACTCGCCCAGTTCTCCAGGACCAAGGGCAGCGAGCCCTTCGGGGAACGGGACCGCGCCCTCGCCGTGGAACTCGCGGCCCGCGCCGCGGTCTGTATCGACAACGCCCGCCTCTACCGGAGGGAGCACGAACGCGCGCTGATACTGCAGCGCAGTCTGCTCCCGCCCGGTGACCCCGAGGCCGCCGGGCTGGACATAGCGTGCCGCTATCTGCCGGGCAACACCGCCACCGAGGTCGGCGGAGACTGGTTCGACGTCATCGAACTGCCGGGACACCGGACCGCGCTGGTCGTCGGCGACGTCATGGGACGAGGGCTGCGCGCCGCGGTCGCCATGGGCGAGCTGCGCACAGCCGTGCGCACCCTCGCACTGCTCGACCTGGAGCCCGCCGAGGTCCTCTCCGCGCTGGACGAGATCGCCCGGGGCCTCGGCACACCGAGCGGCGCCCAGCAGGCCTCCCGCGTCGCCCACAAGTCGCGGGACGCCGACCTCTCCGAGGTGTATCTCGCGACCTGCGTCTATGCCGTCTACGACCCCGTCACCCGCCGCTGCACCTTCGCCAACGCCGGCCATCCGCCTCCCGTGCTGGTCGAGCCGGGCGAGGAGGCACTGCTTCTTGACGTACCCCCCGGGATGCCCCTCGGCGTCGGCGGAGAGCCCTTCGAGCAGGTCGAGGTCGACCTTCCCGAAGACGCGCTGCTCGCGCTCTACACCGACGGTCTCGTCGAGTCCCGGGACCACCCGATCGACGAAGGACTGACGGCTTTCCGGCGCGCCCTCACCAGTCCCGCACGGCCTCTGGAAGACGTCTGCGACCACGTACTCAACACGCTCGACACCCGGCACGGTGAGGACGACATCGCGCTGCTGATGGCCCGTATACAGGGTCTGCCTTCGGAGGCCGTCGGCGACTGGCAACTGCCGCGCGAACCGCGCTCCGTCGGCCGGGCCCGCGAGGTCGCCCGCGCGCAGCTCCACTCCTGGGGCCTCGAACCACTGGTGGACACCGTCGAACTGCTCGTCAGCGAGCTGGTCACCAACGCGATGCGCTACGGCGAGGGCGAGATCAGGCTGCGGCTCCTCCGCGACCGCACGCTGGTCTGCGAGGTGTGGGACGCGGGTCTCGTACAGCCGCGCAGGCGACGCGCGCGCGACACGGACGAGGGCGGCCGGGGACTCCAACTGGTCGGCCTGCTCAGCGCCGCCTGGGGTTCGCGTCGTACCCCTCGGGGCAAGACGGTCTGGTTCGAACTCGCCCTGCCCGACGGGGACTCGACTGCTGAGCCCACCGTCGAACAGCTCCTCAGCATGTTCTGACCCCGCGTCGCCCACTCCGGCCGGCCCACGAGAAGGCGTCCGCGGGACCGGCCGCGCGAGGTCCGTGGACAGGTGGCGGGGACGTGGGAGCGCGGTCGCTGTCGGTCGTTCCGAAGCGTGACCTGTGACGCCTCGCTCTTCAACGGGCGCGCGCGGCTGCGCGACCCCTTGGCCGGACTGTCGGACCTGTCCCCCTCCCTGCTCCGGGCGCCCGAGCGCGACGCGCGCAAGAGGAGTCATCTCAGAAGCGGCCGCCACCGCCCAGCCGGCCGCGAGTGCCACCACCGCCGAAACTGCCAGGACCAGCACCACGGCCGGCCCCATGATCTCCGCCGAAACCCCCGCCAAAGTTCTCACCCCCACCGAGTCCACCCTCGGCGCCGTACAGACCACCGATGATGATTCCTCCGAGCACGGCACCGCCGAGCCCGTTTCCTGCCCCTGTTACACCGCCGGGGCCGGATCGGTTCCCGAACGACCGCACGCCCTCCTCGGCGAGCGCCTGCGCCCGTCTGCCCAGACCGTCCGCGTGCTGGGCCTCGGCCAGCGCGCCCTGCAAGTCGCCCAGCCCCGTCAGCCTCCCGGCCTGGTCGAGCCGCCGCTCGGCCTCCACCAGCCGGGTGCGGGCCTCGGGGCCCACCGCACCGCGATGTGTCGAGAGGTAGTCGGCCGCGGCTCCGACCGCCGAGCGGGCACCGAGCATCGCCCGGTCGAGCAGCGCCGGCGTCCGGCGTCCACCCACCTCGCGCACCTCGGGCTCGGACCCGGGCGCGGGCGCGGACTCGGGCCCGGGTTCGGGCCCCGGCTTGGGTTCGCGCTCGCGCGCGCCCGCGAGAACAGCGTCCAGCGCCGCCTCCGCCTCCTCGACCCTGCGCAGGGCGTCGATCGGGTCGTGCGGCCCGGCGGCCTGTTCCTGTCGCACGTTGGCGATCACCGCCTCGGCATCGGCGACCCGTCCCCGCAGATCCCCGGCGGACGGGTCTTCCTCCATCTCCTCGAGCAGACCGCGCGCCTCCGCCAGATCGGTCTCCATCTCGGTCAACGAGCCCGGAAGCATGGCGACGGCCTCCGCGAGTTCGAGCGTCCGCCGGTCCACGCCCTCCACCAGGGTCGCCGCCTGTACGACGGCGCTCTCCGCCGCCCGTACATGCACCGCCGCCGCTCCGCTGTCGCCCCTGTCGATCGCACGGCGCGCGTCGTCCACATTCGTCGTCGCGAACACCAGCCGATCTTCGGCCTCTTCGACAGCGCTTCCCACCGGGGCCGATGCCGACTCGGCGTACCGCTCGCGCATCGCGGCGAGGGTGGAGGCGGCCGTGACAGCCCTGCCGCTCAGCCCCCGGAACGCGGCCTCGGCGGCGGTCAGCGCTTCGGGGGCGTTGCGTTCCATGTCGCGCAGCCGGTCGAAGCCCCCCGACGCCGCGTCCAGTCGGCCGTCGGCGTCCGTAGAGCGGGCGACGATCTCGTCCAGCATGCGGCGCCGGTCGTCGTCCTTCTCCGGAGGGGCGTCGTCGAGCTGCTGGCGCAGCCGGAAGGCGGACGCCAGCTCACCCCTCGCGTACGTCAGGGCCTGCTGGAACGGTCGCGTCGCGTCCTCCCCGAACTGTGCTGTGGCGAAGACGAGTTCTTCCGCGCTGGTGCGCACGGCGTCGTCCGTTTCGACCAGTGCGTGTCCCGCTCGCCGGTCGAGCTCGGGCAACGAGGCCGCAGGCGACCGCGGCGGCTCTCCGTGGCCTTCATAGCCGCTTCTCAGCGTCGTACGGGTCGAGGCACGGTTTCTGCGCTTGATGTACGTGTACGAGGCGAGAGCCGCCGCGCCGCCCACCAGGGCGACAGGAAGGACGAGCGCGCTGCCCGATCGGTTGGAGGCCGCCTCGCCGTCCGGGTCCGCCGGGCCGGGAGAGACGGAGGGCGAGGGAATGGGCATGCCGGCCGCGGCCGCGCGGTAGCCGTTGGCCGCTCCGATGGCCGCTCCGGCCCAGTCGTTCTCCCGGAGCGCGGGCTCGATGGCGGTCCTCGCCACCTCGGCGAGCCGGCCCTTCGTAAGAGGAGCGTCCGGTGCGGCGGAGTACGCGTACTTCCGCGCATGAGTGGCGACGGCGAGCAGGATGTCGTCGCGACGGAGATCGCTCCGTTCGGCGGTCGCTGCGGCCCAGCTCTGCCCGGACCTGCCGGAGAAGTCATGCACGTAGACGACGAAGAGCTGAATACGGGCGTCGCGGTGCAGCCGGTCGAGCGACGCGGCCACCGCGCGCCCCCGGCCGTCGAGCGCATCGACCTTGTCCGTGATCTGCTCTTGACGCGAAAGAGTGACGGGGTCCTCGGCTCTCGCACCCGGCGACGCGGCGGGCATCAGCAGCCATCCGGCCGTCACCAGCATGGCCAGGAGGCTCCGGCCGGCTGTTCGAGTCCGGTTACGGCTTACTATCCGTGTCACATTTGGGAGGCTATGTCCGGCCTCTGTGGTCCGCGACCGGACTGTGCGCCTGGCCCAGCCGAGTGAAGCGCCAGGCTCCGTGACGCTCCGACCGGCGCCACCTCGAAGGTGGCGCCGGTCGGACCCGGTTCCGGATCCGGGGCAGCGATCAGATGGTGAAGCGCTCCTTGGCCAGCATCGGACGGATGCGCGAGGCGAAACCGCCGGTACGGAAGGGGCGCTGCAGCAGACCGGGGCGCAGTTCCTGGGCGAGAGCGGCGGCGATCATGCCTTGGTCCAGAGCGAGAGCGGAGCTGCTGACGTGGCCGGTTCCCACGTTGACCGAGTCCCGGAAACCGAAGCCGTCCTGGTAGGCGCCGAAGTTCTCGGCGATCGCCTTGAGGTTGGCGAGGGCCTCCGACCGGGCGTAGGGGAGGGCGAGGAACGAGGCGTGCGGTGTCACGACTCCGTTGGTGTAGGCGGAGGCGGGTGGAAGCGGCTCACCGTGCGTGACGTAGGTGCGGTCGGTGTTCGAGGCGTACCCCTCGATGTTCATGCCGATCGCGTCGACGCCGTATTCCTGGTAACCGCCTTCGGGTACTTCGGCGGGGGAGAACCCCCAGTAGCCGTACTGCGCCTCCTCCAGGCCGTGCTCGATCTGGGAGCGGACGAAGCGGCGGTGGGTCGTGCCCCACGAGCGGGGGGACCACTCCGGCTCGGGTACGAACAGCGGCACCATCAGGGCTTCGAACATCGAGCCGCCCCAGGTCGGGACCAGCTTGCGGCCTCGGTAGGTGTAGTGCCCCTGCCAGAGACGGACGCCGTCGACGGTGTCGTACGCCCCGCCGGGCGCCTGCTCCTGGCCGTGCTCCGGAAGTATCGTGCGGAACATGTGCCAGTAGTGGTCCGAGGGAAGGCTGCCATCGGCGATGCCCAGATAGCTGGCCATGCGGGGCTCGGTGTTGAGAGCTCCGTAATGGTGGGCGGTCGGCTCGCCGGTGTCGGTCCAGAAACCGCCGCGGAGCTGGCCGGGGCCCGCCACCGGGTCCGCCGCGTCGTACGGCGTGTAGAAGTACGACCAGTCGGCGGTGGCCAGGAGCCTGGCTATCCGGCTGCGCAGTCGGTTGTCCGCGTCGGCGGCGATGAGCAGCCCCGTCACCAGCCACGCGTTGTCGACCGACGAGAGGAAGGGACGGACCGGGTCGCCGGTGCCCGGCCAATTGGTGAGCACCGAGCCGTCGTGCGCGTCGTACCAGTTGAGCCAGAAGCCGTGGTGGCGTTCGAGCTTCTCGACTGCGGTGACGGTGCGGTCGAGCCGGCGGTGCAGGGTGTCCTGGTCGATGACGCCGAGTCCGGCGGCGGCGACGGTGGACCAGAGCCCGCAGCCGATGTTGGTCGGCGAGGTGTTCTGCGAGGGCACGGGTCCGCCCGACGCGTCGAGGTTGATCTTGTCGGCGGCGAGACCGATGTCGGTCGTCATCACCTCGATCGAGTGATAGGTGTCGCGGAACCAGCGCCGGAGCAGCGGTGTATCAGAGGCATGAACAACACGAGCACGCGAGGCGGACCCGGTCGGTGCGGACATGGCGGGTGTGGTGACGGCTCCGAGGGACAGGGCGGTGGCGCCTGTGCCCGCGGCTGCGAGAAATGTACGACGGTCCATGAGAGTCCAGCTCCCCTTGGCAGATGTGGAGTGGTGGCCAGGGTCGGTGCCTGGGCCAGGTCTTTGGCCGCCGCCATGGCCGGAGGAATGGGCGGAGGGCCGGCCATGGCGGCGGTGCTGACACGGGGACCGACGGCGGTCAGGTGCCGCCGGCCCCCGGGACTGTGGGGGCGGTCAGGCCCGGGTGAGGTGAAGGAAGCGGATGCCCGGGTTGGGCAGCGGGACGGTCAGCGTTGCCGTGCCCTCGTCGTCCGCGACCAACGATTCGAGAGACTCGGTCGGCAGCTCGTCGGCGGACCGCAGCTTCGCCCACTGGGTCTCGTCCGGCCAGTCGCCACCGCCGAGGTCGTTCCAGACGGCCTGGATGTTGGCGTGCTGCTGGTCGACCCGGCGGGAGAGGGCGGTGTATTCCACGCCCGGCTCAAGTCCGCTGACCCGCACCGTCGCCGTACGGTCGAGGGGCGCGGAGCCATCGATCTTGGACTGGTCGAGTGTGCCGTTCCAGAGCAGGACGTCGACGGTGGACCGGTCCTCGGCGCAGGTGGCCAGGGACTCCACGAGGGCTTCGGCACCGTCGCCGCTGACGTCGGAGGGGATGCGCCCGCCGGTCAGCTGGGAGAGGAGATAGAGCGCCCAGAAGCGGGGCTTGCGGAGATTGCCGACGGTGAGAAGGCCGAATCCGCCGTGGAAGAGGCGGGGCGGCCAGCCCAGTTCCTCGAACTGGTCGGAGGCGACCCAGTACGCGAGCGCGTCGGTCGACGACAGGGCGCTCTTCATGCCGCGCAGGACGAACGGAGCGGAGAAGACGGAGTCGCTGACGCGGTGGAAGTGGGTGGGGGTGACACCCCACTCGGTCCACAGGATCTCCGGCTCGGGCCGTCCCGTCGCCTCCGCGAACGCACGGGTCATCGGACGGAAGTCCAGTGGGGCGTTGCCGTAGGTGTGGGTGGAGATGAAGTCGATCGGTACGTCGCGCTCCTGGCAGTACTCCAGGAGGGCGCCGACCCAGCCGGCCGCGGCGGACGACGGTCCGCCGACCCTGATGCGCTCATCGACACTCTTCACGGCACGGACGGCCACTTCGTAGAGCCGGTGGTAGTCGTCCTGGGTGCCGTTCCAGAAGACCTCCAGATTCGCCTCGTTCCAGACCTCGAACTCCCAGCCCGCGACGGTGTCCGTGCCGTATCGGTCCTGGAGGTGGACCGTCAACTCGCGGCAGAGGTCGCCCCAGTGCTCCCACACGGCTGGCTTGGACACCAGAGCCCGATAGTCGAAGACCGTGTAGTGCGGGTCGACGGCCAGTTCCTTGGGCATGAAGGAGAGCTCGACGACGGGCTGGAGACCCGTCGCCAGGAAGCGGTCGTAGACCTCGTCCAGGCCGGAGAAGTCGAAGGAGCCGTCCGGTTTGACGGTGAGTGTCTCCGGGAGGAAGGTGCCGTGTGCCCGGACGGAGCGCACACCGATCTCGTCACGGACGATCTCCAGGGCCTGGGCGTATTCCTTCGCGACGTCCGAGCCTCCGGCACCCGGCTGGTCCCAGAGCAGGAGGGAGAAGTGCTCGGCGCCGATCATCCTGTTCCAGACGCCCGGGAGCGGAGTCGTCGGCACCGCCGCGTCCACCGCGACGGTGACGGGTGCGGGGCTGGGACCGGCGGCCTTGGCACTGGCGAAGACCGCTTGGGAGAGAGCCCCGGGTCCGCCGTCCGACCAGGTGGCGACCTTGTAGTGGTAGACCCGGCCGGGCTCGACGAGGGTGTCCGCGTAGGGCGGATGGGGCACGGCCAGCACATCGCCGCCGAGGTGGTCGAGCGGTTCGTAGGGGCCGTCGGCGGAGTCGGCGCGGTGCACGAGATAGCCCAGAGCGCCCGCCACCGGTTGCCAGGTCAGCAGCACATGGCCGGTGCCGTCCTCGGCGGACAGGCCGACGGGGGCGGGGAGTTCGCCGATGCCGGTGAGCCGCTGATCGCTGGGCTTCCCGATACGGGTCTCCCAGTCGGCGCGGGCGGTGGACTTCTCGGTCATGTCGGTACAAACCTTTTCGTCGATGAGTGCGCGGCGGCAGGGCGGCGGCGTCGGAGCCGCGGTACGCGTCGGGAAGATCGGTGGCGGCGGTTACTTCAGACCGGTGGTGGCCAGGCCCTGGGTGAAGTGCCTCTGCAGAACGATGAAGACCAGGAGCACGGGGAGGATGATCAGGAGGGAGCCGACCATCAACATGCCGTTGGAGCCGTCCGACTGGTTGGGGTCGGTGGCGAAGGTGGCGAGGGCCACCGGGAGCGTGTACTTCTCCGGGTCGTTCGTGGCGATCAGTGGCCAGACGAAGTTGTTCCAGGAGCCGAGGAAGATAAGGATCGAGAGAGTCGCCAGTGCCGGTTTGACCAGCGGCATCGCGATCCGCCAGAAGATGTACCACTCGCCGGCGCCGTCGATCCTGGCCGCCTCCAGCAGTTCGTCCGGGATCGACTGCATGAACTGGCGCATCAGGAAGACCCCGAAGGCCTGGGCGGCGAACGGCAGCACCAGCCCCGCGTAGGAGTCGATCAGCTGGAGCTTGCTCATCAGGACGAAGAGCGGCAGCAGCATCAGATTGCCGGGCACCATCAGGGCGCCGAGCACCAGCGCGAAGATCTTGTTCCGCCCGCCGAACCTCAGTTTGGCCAGTGCGTAGCCCAGCATCGAGCAGAACACCAGATTGGAGAGCGTCACGAGGACCGCGACGGTCAGGGAGTTGAAGAAATAGAGCGAGACGTCGAGGCGGTCGAGAAGTTCGCCGAAGTGCTCCAAGGTCCAGTCGCTGGGGATCCACACCGGCGGGTTCGCGGTCAGATCGCGGTCCGTCTTGAACGCGGACAGACCCATCCACAGAAACGGCGCCACCATGACCAGCAGGCCGATGGAGAGGAGCACATAGACGCCGGACTTCTTCAGCCGTTCGCGGCCCGACGTCGGGTGGCCGCCCGGCTTGAGGCTGGACCAGGTCGGGTCCATGGGGTCCTTCGGGCCCGTGGGCTCGGAGGACGGGGGCGCGGGGGTGGTGGTGCGTGCGGCGCTCATTTCGTGTTGTCCTTCAGCAGACGGAGCTGGAGCACCGTGATCGCCATGATCACGACGAAGAGCACATACGCCATGGCGCTCGCGTAGCCCATGTGGAAGAAGTTGAAGCCCTCGCGGTACATGGACAGCGACACCGTGAGCGTGCTGTCCGAGGGCCCGCCCTGGGTCATCACGAACGGCTCCTCGAAGACGTTCAGATAGCCGATCGTGGTGATGACCGTGGTGTAGAGCATCGTGGGCCGCAGCAGGGGCACCGTGATGCGGCGGAACTCCTGCCAGGTGCTCGCGCCGTCCAGCCGCGCGGCCTCCCGTACGTCCGGCGGGATGGCCTGGAGGCCGGCGATGAAGAGCACCATGACCGTGCCGAGGTTGCGCCAGACGGCCATCACGATCAGCGAGGGCATGGCGAGGGCCTCGGAGCCGAGGAAGTCCGGTGAGGTCAGGCCGACTTCGGAGGCGAGGCCCGCGATCAGTCCGTCGGACGGATCGAGGACGAAGCGCCAGACGACGGCGATCGCGACGATGCTGGTCACGACCGGGGCGTAGAAACCGACCCGGAAGAATGTACGGGCCCGGTCGATGCCGTTGTTGAGCAGGACGGCGACGAACAGCCCGAGGCCGACGGTCAGCGGTACGCCGACGACCACGAAGTACGCGGTGTTGAAGAGGGCCTTGAGGAACTTCTCGTCCTCGAACAGCTTCGTGTAGTTCTCAAGGCCGATGAACTCCGCCGAGAAGGGATCGGTGACATTGCGCAGTCCGAAGTCCGTGAAGCTCATGACGAGCGTCGCGACGATCGGCAGAGCCATGAAGACGGCGAAGAGCACCAGGAAGGGGGTGGAGAACAGCCAGCCGGCGAAGTGCTGGACGGCGACGGGCCGGCGCTTGCCTTGTTCGCGGCCGCCGGGTGGGGAGTGCGCCCCCGGCCCGGTCTTCACCGGGGCCGCGTCCGCCACGTGTTCGGTCGTGGTGCCCATGACGACTACTCCACAAGCCCTTCGATCTCGGACTGGGTCTTCTCCGCGGCGTCCTCGGCGGAGGCCTTGCCCTGGGTCACCTGGGAGATGGCCTCGTCGACCTTCGAGGAGATCTCCGTCCACTTGGGCAGGACCGGCCAGGACTTGGCGGTCTCCATCTGCTCGCGGAAGATCTTGAAGTTGGCGTCGGCGGCGAGTTCGCCGGAGTCCCAGGCGCTGGTGTTGGCCGGGAGATCGCCCGAGCGCTTGAACCAGTCCTTCTGGCCTTCGGTTCCGGTGAGGTAGCTCAGGAGCTCCTTGGCGGCTTCCTTGTGGTCGCTGTCCTTGGAGACGACGAGGCTGGAGCCGCCGGCCATGGAGACCGAGCCCTGGTCGGCCGGGACCTTCGCGATGGCCCACTTGCCCTTGAGGTCGGGGTAGTTGTCGTTGATGCCCGCCATGGTCCAGGGGCCGGAGTAGAACATCGGGACATCGCCGCTGTTGAAGTCGGTGAGGACCTCGTAGCCCGGCTGGAAGCTCTTCTTGGAGAGGCCCTTCTCGAAGTAAGTGCCGTACTCCTTGAGGGCCTTGACGGTCTCGGGGCTGTTCATGGCGGCCTTGCCGTCGTCGGAGACGATCGAGCCACCGGCCGAGTAGAGGAAGGGGGACAAGCTCTGGACGGCGTCCAGGCCGCTGGGCTGTACGTAGATGCCCCACTGGGTGCCGGCCTTCTCCTTGAAGGCGGCGGCAGCCTGCTGGAGTTCGGGCCAGGTGGCGGGGGGCTTCGTTATGCCGGCCTTCTTGGCCAGGTCGGTGCGGTAGTAGAGGACGCGGGTCTCGACGTACCAGGGGACGCCGTAGACCTCGCCGTCCGCGACGCCCTGGTCCCAGGCGGCGGGGAAGAAGGAGTCCTTCTTGAAGGTCTTGGTGTCGACCGGTTCCAGGACGCCGAGTTCGACGAACTCGCCCATGTAGCTGCTGCCCATCTGCGTCACGTCGGGGAGGGTGCCGGCCGCGGCGGCGGAGACGAGCTTCTGGTGGGCGACGTCCCAGCCGATGGGGGTGACCTTGACGGTGATGTGAGGGTTCGCGTCCTCGTAGACCTTGGCGACCTCCGCGAGCTTCTCGCCCTCGGCGCCCATGGCCCACACGGTCAGGGTCTGCTTCTTGTCGGCGGAGACGCCCGCGCCCCCCGAACTGCCACAAGCGGTGATCCCGGCGGCCATCGTGATGACGAGGGCGGCAGAGGCGGTTCTGGCGTTGCGATGCATGGACGGCTCCTCCTTGAGCTCACCGATGTATGCGCTGCCTGTAAGCGCATACATCACTCTGCTGCAGCCGTTCCGAGAACCGCAAGGGGGCCTTTGGTCACACTCGTGCAACATGTGGGACATCCCGAGGCGCTACCTCCGCAGGCTAGGTGGGCTGTTTGCGTTGCGGAAGTGATGGGACTGATTCCGGTTGTGGTCTTGAGTGGAGGGCCGGGGCTAATCTCGCGCTCATGTCTGAGTTCGAGCACGGCTATTCCTTCGACCCGGCCTACGGCCGGACCCTCGACGAGTTGCTCGACATCCCTGTGCCTGCCCCTCCGGCGGGATTCGACGCGTACTGGCGGGACCGGTTCGCGGCGGCGGCCGGGGTGGCGACCGCGCCGGCCGTCGGGCCGCAGGAGGACGAGCGGGACGGTTGCCGGATCTTCGGGGTGTCGTACACCTCGGTCGGTGGGCTGCGTATCGGGGGCTGGCTGGTGAGGCCGGCCGAGGGGCCGGCGGAGCACGGTTTCGTGATCGGGCACGGTTATGGCGGGCGCCAGGAGCCCGGGGCGGATGTGCCGCTGCCGCTGCCTCGTAGCGCGGCCATCCTCCCGTGCGTACGGGGGATGGGCTCGCGGAGCCGGCGCCCGGGCATTCCCGGCCAGGCCGAGGCTCATGTGCTGCACGGCATCGAGTCACGCGAGACGTATGTGATCGGCGACTGCGTGGCCGATCTGTGGTGTGCGGCGTCGGCGCTGCTGGAGCTGGTACCGGAGTTGAGGGAGGGGAGCGAGGGGCCCGGAGGGGGAGCGCGGCTGGGGTACGTGGGCGAGAGCTTCGGCGGCGGGCTGGGGGCGTTGGGGCTGCCGTGGGACGACCGGTTCGCCTGCGGGCAGTTGACCGTACCGACGTTCGGGAATCATCCGCTGCGGGTCACGTTGCCGAGCGTGGGGAGCGGGGAGGCGGTACGGGCGTACTACGAGCAGCATCCGGAGGTGATGGACGTCCTCGCGTACTTCGACGCCGCGACCGCGGCGAGCCGGATCCGGGTGCCGATGATGGTGGCGCCCGCGCTGTTCGATCCGGCCGTGCCGCCGCCGGGGCAGTTCGCCGTGTACAACGCCCTGCCCGAGCCGCGGGAGCTGCATCTCCTGCGAGCCGGGCACTTCGAGTACGCGGGCGAGAGCGGCGACGTGGCGGCGCTCGCGAAGGCCCGACGCGGGTTCTTCACGGCGCGGCTGGGCTGACCCCGGGCCCGGGCCCCGAAGCCGCGGCCTGGCCCCTAGTGGGAGGCGCGCGCGTGCCTGTGAGGCGGGGGATCGTCCTCGTACCGGACGTACATGGACTACGGAAGACAACGCGCGGGGGCGCCTTCGTTGCGGGCGGGAGGGGACCTTCATCACAAACCAAAGGCTGCGGGGGGCAACCGGTAGGACCAGTTCGCCCCGAGTACCCGCCTCCGTCCAGGTGCCCGGAAGCGGACCAGGTCTCCCCAGCAGCCCGGGCCCCCCGGCCCTCAGCCGCAGCCGCAGCTTGAGCGGTGGGTCACCGAGACCGGGAGCATCAGGGAGACCGGGGGGCGGGCGGGGTCCGAGAGGCGGCGGATCAGGAGTTCCACCGCCTCCTCGCCCAGGCGGCGCATCGGCTGGCGGACCGTCGTCAGGGACGGGCGGACGATCCGGCTCAGCGGGATGCCGTCGAAGCCGGTCACGGCGATGTCGTCGGGCACCCGCACGCCACGCCGTTCCAGCGCGTGCAGTGCGCCGATCGCCATCTGGTCGTTGGCGAAGAGGATCGCCTGTGGCCACTCGCGCCCGGCGGCGCGGTCCAGGAGCGCGTCCGTCGTCCGCTCGCCCTCCGCCTGCGTCATCATCTCCGCGCGCAGGTCGGGCTCGTCGGCCACCGGCAGGCCCGCCTCCCGGCACGCCTCCTGATAGCCGCGGAACCGCGCCTGCGCGTCCGGCGACTCCTTCTCGCCGCCCACGAAGGCGAGTCTGCGCAGCCCGTGGTCGCGGATGAGATGACGGGCGAGTTCCCTCTCCCCGTCGGAGTTCGCCACCTCGATGTGGTCGAGGTGGTCGATCTCGCGCGGCCCGGCCAGCATCACGATCGGCAGCCGCAGCGAGATCACCTCAAGGTCCTCGGTGGGCACGGTCTTCGCCAGTACGGCGAACCCGTCCACCCGTCCCGCCACCTTGGCGACCAGGCTCTCCGGCCCGCCCACCAGCGAGGCGGCGATCAGCAGCGCGTAACCGTGCCGCCGCGCCGCCCGCTCCATGCCGCGGATGATCTGGTCGGAGTAGAGCATCGCGGCGGAGTCGTCGGCCTCGCCGTCGGCTTCCGCCTGCGCGTCGGTCTCGGCGTCCGGGTCCGCGTAGTCGGGGAAGCAGAGGCCGAGGACGCCGGTGGTCCGGCTGGCCAGACCACGGGCGTTGCCGCTCGGTACGTAGCCGAGGGCGCGGGCCGCCTCCAGTACACGGCCCCGGGTCTCGGCGCGTACCGAGTCCGGATTCCGGTAGACCCGCGAAACCGTCGCGATCGAGACGCCGGACCGTTCGGCGACGTCGTACACCGTGGGGGCACTCACCCGATCCGACCGTCCGCTCTCGCTTTGCTGTTTCCGACCAGTCACTCGCCACCGGGCTCGTGCTGCTGACGGCCACCGCGGCGCTCACCTTTGTAAGCGCATTCACTTTACGGCGCCCGTCTGTGCGGGAGCAAGGTCACCCCCCTCGGAGCCCGCGTCCGCCCCGTCCTCCCCGTGCTCGGCCGTGCCCCTGAGCAGCGCGAACGAGTAAACGGCCGCACCCACCACGACGACCGCCGCGCCGGCCGACGCCAGTCCCATCCCGTGGGTGAAGGCGTCGCGCGCGGCCGTCAGCACACCCGCGGCCGTCTCCTCCGGGAGCCGGGCCGCGGCTGCCGCCGCGCCGCCCAAGGTCTCGCGTACGGCGTCGGCCTCGCCGGCCGGCAGCGCGGCGGTGACATCGGCCGGCAGGGCGTCGGCCATCTCCCGGCTGTAGACCGCCGCGCCGACGGAGCCGAGGACGGCCATCCCGAGCGCCCCGCCGAGCTCCTGGCCCGATTCCAGTACGGCGGCGGCCGAGCCCGCGCGCTCGGGCGGGGCGGCACCGATGGCTAGTTCGTTGGCGAGGGTCATGGCGGCGACGAGACCTCCCACGTAGAGGGCGGCGGCCGCGAGGCAGAACCAGAGGGCCGAGTCCGCCCGGATCTGGGTCAGCCAGCAGAATCCGGCCGCGGAGAAGAGGAAGGCGCCCCCCATCACATACGCGTGGTCGACGCGCTGCGCGAGCATCGCCGCCGTCGGCGCTGCCACGATCACGCCCGAAGCCGGTACGAGGCTCCACAGCGCCGCCTTGAACGGGCTCAGCCCCTGCACGGACTGGAGGTACTGGGTGAGGAAGACCGCCATCCCGACCGTGGCGAACATCGCGAGCACATTCGCGAACACCGGGCCCCCGAAGGACCGTCGCCCGAGCAGTTCGAGGTCGATCATCGGGTGGGCGAGGTGCTGCTGGCGGCGTACGAAGAGGTGCCCGAGGGCCAGTCCCAGGACGACGACGGCGGCGGGCACCGGCGCGAACCCGTGGCGGGCCCACTCCTTGATCCCGTAGATGACCGTGAGCAGGGCGGCGAGCGAGAGCGCGGCGCTCACCAGGTCGAACGGCTCGCGCGCCGCCCGGGCCCCAGCCCCACCAGCCTCGCCCCCACCGGCCCCAGCCCCGGCTCCCGCCCCCACCGGCCCCGTCCTGGACTCCGGTACCAGGAAAGGCACCAGCACCAGCAGCAGCACCATCGCCGGCAGGTTGATCAGAAAGACCGACCCCCACCAGAAGTGCTCCAGCAGCAGCCCGCTGACCACCGGCCCGAGCGAGATCCCGGTGGTCATGACACCCGTCCAGATCGTCACCGCCCGGCCCCGCTGCCTCGCGTCGTGGAAGAGATTGCGGATCAGCGCGAGCGTCGACGGCATGAGCGCGGCGCCACCGAGCCCGAGCAGCGCGCGTACGCCGATGAGGGCCTCGGCGGAGTGCGCGTACGCCGCCGCCACCGAGGCCGCGCCGAATACGGTCGCGCCGGCGAGCACCAGTCTGCGTCGGCCGATCCGGTCGCCCAGCGCGCCCATGGTGATGAGCAGACCGGCGAGCACGAAGCCGTACATGTCGAGAATCCACAACTGCTGTGTGGCGCTCGGCTCCAGGTCCTGACTGACGTACGGGATCGCGAAGTAGAGGATCGAGATGTCCATCGAGACGAGCAGCAGCGGGAGCATCAGGACGCCGAGGGCGATCCATTCCCTGCGGCCCGCGCGGGCGGGGGTCCCTGAGTTCTCCATGGCCGTTACGTAAGCGGCCCCGCGTGTACGCGGCAAACAGCTGCCTAGTGCACCTGGCCGGACGGGCTGTTCAGCCCGGGACTTGGCCTCTCGGCGCACTAGTACGGTGGGGGTCATGACCGTCGATCCGCCCTACCTCCGTATCGCGGCCGAACTCCGCCGCCGTATCGCCTCCGGGGAGCTCGTGCCGGGCGATCGCGTGCCCTCCACCCGCCGTATCACCCAGGAGTGGGGCGTCGCGATGGCGACCGCGACCAAGGCGCTGGCGGCGCTCAACCAGGAGGGTCTTGTGCGGGCCCTGCCCGGCGTCGGCACGGTGGTCGCGGAACCCGTCCGCCCCCGTGGCCGGGACACGGCCCCCGGCGAGGGCCTCAGCCGGGAGCGCGTCGTGCGCGCCGCCATCGCGCTCGCCGACGGCGAAGGGCTGGGCGCGCTGTCGATGCGGCGCGTGGCGACGGAGTTCGGTACGTCGACGATGGCGCTGTACCGCCATGTCCCCAGCAAGGGCGAGTTGGTGCACCTGATGACCGAGGCGGTGTTCGCGGGGACGCCCGGGGGCCCTGAACCGGTCGGCTGGCGGCCCCGGCTGAGGCGGGAGCTCCGATGGCTCTGGAGCCGCTACGAGCGCCATCCCTGGCTCGCGCGTGCCATGGCGGGGATCACCCGGCCCATGGCGTCACCGCACGCGATGAGCTACACGGAGCGGACGCTGGGCGCCCTGCGCGGGCTGGGTCTCACACCGCACACGATGATCCATATCCATCTCTCGCTGCTCGGTTACGCCCAAGGGGTGGCGATAGCCGTCGAGTTGGAGTCCCAGGCGCGGCAGGACACCGGGCTGACGGCCGAGGAGTGGATGGCGGCCAACGAGAGACACCTGGACTCGGCCCAGCTCGCCGGCCGGTATCCGGTGCTGTCGAACCTGTTCGGGGACGGGGAGTTCGACCTCGAACTCGGCACGCTCTTCGAGTTCGGGCTCGAACGGATGCTGGACGGGATCGAGTCGCTGATCAACCGGTCGCCCAAGACGTGAGACGGGTCCTCAGGGGCCTCTCGGTCTCCGGGACCTGACGCCCCACCTCGGGCCCCTCGCTACTGCCGGGCCCCCCGCCCGCCCCAGCGCCGGACGCGCCGCGTCGGCCCGTCCGGCGCCTTTGAACAGGCGTCGCCGCTCAGCTGGTCGTACGGCGGCGGATCTTGTTCCCCAGCCAGACCAGCGGGTCGTACTTCTTGTCCGCCACGCGCTCCTTCAGCGGGATCAGCGCGTTGTCCGTGATCTTGATGTTCTCCGGGCAGACCTCGGTGCAGCACTTGGTGATGTTGCAGTAGCCGAGCCCGTGCTCGTCCTGCGCCGTCTCCTTGCGGTCGAGCCCGGTCTCCTCGGCCGCGTCCAGCGGATGCATGTCCAGCTCCGCGACCCGCATCAGGAAACGTGGCCCGGCGAACGAGGCCTTGTTCTCCTCGTGGTCCCGGACCACATGGCAGGTGTCCTGGCACAGGAAGCACTCGATGCACTTGCGGAACTCCTGCGAGCGTTCCACGTCCACCTGCTGCATCCGGTACTCGCCCGCCGCGACTCCCGGCGGCGGCACGAACGCGGGGACCTCACGCGCCTTCTGGTAGTTGAAGGACACGTTCGTCACCAGGTCCCGGATGACCGGGAAGGCGCGCAGCGGGGTGACGGTGATCGTCTCCTCGCGGCTGAAGGTCGACATCCGCGTCATGCAGAGCAGCCGTGGCCGGCCGTTGATCTCCGCACTGCACGAACCGCACTTGCCCGCCTTGCAGTTCCACCGCACCGCCAGGTCGGAGGCCTGCGTCGCCTGGAGCCGGTGGATGATGTCGAGGACGACCTCGCCCTCGTTCACCTCGACGGAGAAGTCCTTCAGCTCGCCGCCCTCCGCGTCACCACGCCAGACCTTGAACTTGGCGTCGTACGAGGTGGCCGGGGCCGACGCCGCGGACGTGGCGGGCGCTGTGGTGGACGAGGCGGACGAGGGGGGTGTGCTCTGAGTCGGAGTCGTGCTGGCACTCACTCGTGGAGCTCCTCTTCGGCGAGGTACTTGACCAGCTCTTCCTTGTCGAACAGGTCGAGCAGGTCTGGACGGATGGGCTCGGTCGTCTTCCTGGAGAGGCTGATCCGGGCGAGCGCGGGGTCCGCCGACGGGTCCCGCGCGGAGTCGTTCAGCCGGCAGTGCAGATTGACCCGCCGCCAGTCGAGAACCATGCCCGGCCAGTCCTCGCGGGTATGACCGCCCCGGCTCTCCGTGCGCTCCAGGGCCGACAGGGCGATGCACTCGCTGACCAGCAGCATGTTCCGCAGGTCGATCGCGAGGTGCCAGCCGGGGTTGAACTGACGGTGGCCCTCCACCCCGGCCCTTGCCGCCCGCGCGCGCAGGTCGCCCAGCTTCTCCAGCGCCTGCTCCATCTCGCCCTCGCGCCTGATGATGCCGACGAGGTCGTTCATCGTCTGCTGGAGCTCCTGATGGACGCTGTACGGGTTCTCCGGCGGGCCGCCGCCCGCGGGTTCCTCGGCGCCGAAGGGACGCAGCGCCTCGACGGCCGCCGCGTCGATCTGAGCCTCGTCGAGGACCGGCCGTGCGCTGAGCCCGGCCGCGTACTCGGCCGCGTGCAGTCCCGCCCGCCGGCCGAAGACGAGCAGGTCGGAGAGCGAGTTGCCGCCGAGCCTGTTGGAGCCGTGCATCCCGCCCGCGACCTCGCCGGCCGCGTAGAGACCCGGGACCCCGGGCGCGGCGGCGGTGTCCGAGTCGACGGCGATGCCGCCCATCACGTAGTGACAGGTGGGACCGACCTCCATCGCCTCCGCCGTGATGTCGACGTCGGCCAGCTCCTTGAACTGGTGGTACATCGAGGGGAGCCGGCGCTGGATGACCTCGGGAGGCATCCGCGTGGAGACGTCCAGGAACACCCCGCCGTGCGGTGAGCCCCGGCCCGCCTTGACCTCGGAGTTGATGGCACGGGCCACCTCGTCACGCGGCAGCAGTTCGGGCGGACGACGGTTGTTGTCCGGGTCCTCGTACCAGCGGTCGCCCTCCTCCTCGGTCTCCGCGTACTTCTCCTTGAAGACGTCCGGTACATAGTCGAACATGAACCGTTTGCCCTCGGAGTTACGCAGAACTCCACCGTCGCCGCGCACGGACTCGGTGACGAGAATTCCCTTCACCGACGGCGGCCAGACCATGCCCGTCGGGTGGAACTGCACGAATTCCATATTGAGCAGCGGGGCACCGGCGAGCAGCGCCAGCGCGTGCCCGTCGCCCGTGTACTCCCAGGAATTCGAGGTCACCTTGAAGGACTTGCCGATGCCGCCGGTCGCGAGAACGACGGCGGGCGCCTCCAGGACGAAGAAACGGCCGGACTCACGCTCGTAGCAGAAGGTGCCCGAGACCCGCTCGCCCTCCTTCAGTACGGAGGTGACGGTGCACTCCTGGAAGACCTTCAACCGGGCCTCGTAGTCACCGAATTCGTTGAAGTCCTCCTGCTGGAGGGCGACGATCTTCTGCTGGAGCGTACGGATCAGCTCAAGGCCGGTCCGGTCGCCGACGTGGGCGAGACGGGGATACTCGTGCCCGCCGAAGTTGCGCTGGGAGATCTTTCCGTCCGCCGTACGGTCGAAGAGCGCCCCCCAGGTCTCCAGTTCCCAGACCCGGTCCGGCGCCTCCTGTGCGTGCAGCTCCGCCATCCGCCACTGGTTGAGGAACTTCCCGCCGCGCATGGTGTCGCGGAAGTGGACCTGCCAGTTGTCCCCGGAGTTGACATTGCCCATGGAGGCCGCGATACCGCCCTCGGCCATCACCGTATGGGCCTTGCCGAAGAGCGACTTGCAGATGACAGCGGTACGGGCGCCACGCTCACGCGCCTCGATGGCGGCACGCAGACCTGCTCCGCCCGCGCCCACCACCACGACGTCCCACTGCTCGCGTTCGAGTTGCGTCATTGCTGAAGGCTCTCCCTAGGACTAAAAGAGGCGCGGATCGTCGAAGACCCCGCTGGCGAGCAGATACACATAGAAGTCCGCGAGGGCGACGCTGATCAAGGAGGCCCAGGCGAGCTGCATATGACGGTTGTTCAGCTTCCCGACCCAGCCCCAGAGCCGGTAGCGCACCGGATGCTTGGAGAAGTGCTTCAGCTTGCCGCCGATGACATGGCGGCAGGAGTGGCAGGAGAGGGTGTACGCCCAGATCAGCCCGATGTTGACGACCATGATGATCGTGCCGAGGCCCATGTGGCCCCACTCGTAGTCCGAGTTGCGGAAGGCGAGCACCGTGTCGTACGTGAGGATGCCCGCCACCGGCACGGCGGCGTAGAAGAAGTACCGGTGGATGTTCTGGAGGATCAGCGGGAAGCGCGTCTCGCCCGAGTACGTCTTGTGCGGTTCGGCGACGGCGCAGGCGGGCGGTGACGCCCAGAAGCCCCGGTAGTACGCCTTGCGGTAGTAGTAGCAGGTCAGCCGGAAGCCCAACGGGAAGATCAGAATGATCAGCGCGGGGGAGAGGCCCCACCAGCTGCCGAGGATCTCCAGGTTGGGGCCGCCCTTCATCGGCTCGCAGTTCTCCGCCAGACAGGGCGAGTAGAACGGTGAGACGTACGGCGCCGCGTAGTAGTCGGTGTTCGCGAACGCCCGCCATGTCGAGTAGACGATGAAGGCGAGCAGCCCGGCCGCCGTGACGGCGGGCGCCAGCCACCAGCGGTCTGTCCGCAGATGGCGGGCGGTGATGGCGGCACGCGTGGTGTCGTGCACGCCCGTATTCAGTTGGGGTCGTTCCGTGCCTGTTGCCAACGAAGACTCCGTATGGAGATGGAGTGGGATCTGGTGGGGGGTCGTAGGGCCGGTTCGGTCGTGGCGGGCGACGGCGGGAGTGCCGGTGCGGTGCCGGGGGCGAGCGGTGTGATGTCCGTGCGGCGCTGTTCAGAAGGTGGGGCGCGGTCGGGGGGATTCGCCGGCCCCGGATGCGAGAACCTCCGGGGCCGGCGGCCCGATCAAGGTGCGCGCCGGTGCCTCAGGCCCAGCCCCTCGTCGTCGGAGTCCGTCCAGAGCGCCGCGTTGTACGGCGTGTCGGGAATCGTGACCACATCCGGACGGCGGTCCTTCGGCGCGGGCCTGGACGGCGCCGCCGGTACGGCTTCGTTCAGTCGGTCGACCGTCCGCTCCAGGTCCGCGACGCGCTGAACGAGCTCATCGATACGACGGTGGACTGCTGTCAGATCTTCCGGCTGGGACATGACTTGCCCTCACTTCCGCAGGGGAGCGATGCCATCGGTAATGCGCCTGCGAGTGTCGCTCCTCACATCCCCGCTTGTGAAGGGACGTGCAGGGATTCCCGGCGCATACGTAAGCCGTGCGCTCCGCGTCGTTGATGTCGCGCCCCACCATTTTCGCCCTTTCGGCGGCCCTGTGTCCTCTTCCTCGTTGGGCCGTATGGGTGGGCTTTCGGCTCCGGACCGCCGTGTCGCGGCCGTTGGCGCGATTCGGCCCACTTCAGTGGGCGGGTAATAGGTGTGATCATCTCTAAATTCCACAAACAGGACGAAGAGGTAGAAGCCATGTCCCAGGTCGGCGCCGCACGCGGGAGGACATGCTCCCGGACCTTCCGCTCCGTCGCACTACTCACCACCGGCGTGCTCGCCCTGCCCGTGCTCTCCGCGTGCAGTTCGGGCGAGGAGCGGAGCAAGGTACCGGCCGCCGCACAGGATGTGGGGCCCGCCGCTCGCGACCGGATCGAGGACGGCGGGACGCTGCGCTGGGCCGTGGACACCGTGCCCACCACCCTCAACACCTTCCAGGCGGACGCCGACGCCACCACCTCGCGCATCGCCGGCGCCGTACTGCCCGCACTCTTCACCCTCGACAAGACGGGCCGCCCGCAGCGCAATCCGGACTATCTGGAGTCCGCGAAGATCGTCGAGCGCGAGCCCAAGCAGGTCGTCCTCTACAAGCTCAACCAGCAGGCGGTGTGGAGCGACGGACGCGAGCTCGGCGCCCCCGACTTCGTCGCGCAGTGGCGCGCGTTGAGCGGCAAGGAGTCCGCGTACTGGACGGCGCGCAACTCCGGTTACGAACGCATCCAGAAGATCGAGCGCGGCAAGGACGACCTGGAGGTCCGGGTCACCTTCAACAAGCCGTACGCCGACTGGCGCGCCCTCTTCAGCCCGCTGTACCCGAAGAGCGTGATGGGGGCGCCGAACTCGTTCAACGACGGCGCGCGAGCCAAGCTCAAGGCGACGGCCGGGCCCTTCCAGATCAAGGAGCTCGACCGCGAGGACCGCGAGATGACCCTTGTGCGCAACCCCCGTTGGTGGGGTGCGCGGCCCAAGCTCGAAACGATCGTCCTGAGCGCGGTGCCCCGCGACAAGCGCGCGGCCGCGCTCGCCGCCGGCACGCTCGACCTCGCCGAGATCGACAGCCCGGTGGTCCAGCGGATCAACGAGGCACGCGACAAGAGGGGCGGGGGAGCGGGCCCGCAGGCGGCGACCGGGTCGCCGTCCGGATCGGCTTCGCCGTCCGAGGGGCACAGTCCCGACAGCGATGCCGACAGCGACAGCGACACCGACAGTGAGAGTGACAGCGGGACGGAGGACGAGACCGACGGCGAGAGCTCGGGCACGGCGGCCGGGGAGAGCGACTCGGACGACGAGAAGGCCGGGGTCTCGCGGGAGTCCCGTGGGAAGAAGTCCGAGGCGCTCGCGAAGTACTCCAAGGAGCAGCAGGGCCTGCGGGGCTATGTCGTACGGAAGTCCCTGGAGCCCGCCTTCACGCAGCTGGCGCTCAACGGGGAGACCGGGCCGCTCGCCGACGAGCGGGTACGGCGCGCGGTGGCCCGCGCGCTCGACCGGAAGAAGCTGGCCGAGGCCGTACTCAAGCCGCTCGGCCTGCCGGCGCACCCGCCCGGCAGCCATCTGGCGCTGGCAGGACAGCAGGCGTACGCCGACAGCAGCGACGCGCTCGGGGACCAGAACACACGGGAGGCGCAGGCGCTCCTCGCCGACGCGGGCTGGGTTCCGGGCGGCCCTCTTAAGAAGGACGACGGTACGAAGGCCGGGAGCGAGGCCGACGACAAGAAGAAGGACAAGGCCGACGACGCCGCCAAGAAGAACGAGAACGAAGAGGACGACGGCAAGGACGGGAAGGACGGGACCAAGGACAAGGGCGAAGCCCAGGACAAGGACTCCGACTCCGACTCCGACTCCGAATCGGAGTCCGGCTCGGATTCGGACTCGGCTTCCGGCTCCGGCTCGGAATCCGACAGCGCGTCGGACGAGGGCTCGTACACCGTCGGTGACAACAAGCCCGGTGGCGGCGCCCCCCTCTCCGAGAGCGGCACCCACGTCCTCGCGCCGGCCCCCGCCGCCGCTTTCCACCGGGCGGTCCTGACCGGTCAGATGGCGATGCTGGACGACTCGGACGTCAACGCCCAGGACAGGCAGCAGGGCGGTGTGGCCGGCGCCTACGCCCCGCGCGGTACGGCGGCGCCCTCCGAGTCCGCGTCCGCGTCCGAGTCCGACGACGAGTCGGACACCGACTCCAGTTCCAGCTCGGACTCCAGCTCCGACACCGAGTCCGAAGCCGGCTCCGACACCGAGTCCGAAACCGACTCCGAATCGGCGTCCCCCTCCAGCTCCACGTCCCCCTCCTCCTCCTCTTCCTCTTCCTCCCCCTCCCAGTCGGCCTCCGCCGCCTCCCCCCTCCCCGGCCCCCTCGCCAAGGACGGCAAGCCCCTCACCCTCCGCTTCGTCCTCCCCTCCGGCCCGGGCTCCGAGCAGCTGCGTACCGTCGGCGACAAGATCGCGCGCATGCTCGACCGCATCGGCATCCGTACGGAGATCAGCAAGGTCGCGGACGCCAACTACTTCAAGGACCACATCGCGTCGGGCGACTACGACCTCGCCCTGTACTCGTGGCCCGCGACCGCCTACCCCGCGACCGACGGCCGGCCGATCTACGCCAAGCCCGTCCCCGCCTCCGACGGCTCGCTGCTGGTGGAGCAGAACTACACCCGGGTCGGGACCGACCACATCAACCAGCTCTTCGACCAGGCGGCCTCCGAGCTGGACGAGGGCGCGGCCCGCGATCTGCTCCGGCAGGCCGACGCCCGCATCTGGGCCGCGGCCGGTTCCATCCCCCTCTACCAGCGCCCGCAGCTGGTGGCGGCCAAGCCGTCCCTGGCGAACGCCGGTGCCTTCGCCTTCGCCACCCCCCGCTACGAGGACATCGGTTTCAAGAACGGCGCGAGGAGCGGTCCGCAGCAGCCGGAGAAGTCGGAAAGCGACAAGAAGTAGAAGGACAGCGGTAGCAGAGAAGAAGAAACGGAGAGAACCGGCAGGTCAGACCCTGGAAGCCGGACGATCAACTTGCCCGCCGGGCCTCCCGGCGGGCAAGATCGTGCCATCCCCTGACCCGGGCGGTTCCACACCCCGTAGTACATCCCCGCAGACGCGTGACCCGCACTTCCCGAGCGCGCTCCCCGGCGCTCCGCCTCTTATCGGATCGGTCCCGGAAGCCCCGGCATCGTCGGCCCCGTACGATGGGGTAGGCCGTGGCGTGTCCGCCCGGCAGGCGTACGAGGAAAACAACGCCGCATCCCACGATCGAGAGAAGCGCCAGCCAGCATGCCCACGCGCCACGACATCCGTAACGTCGCCATCGTCGCCCACGTCGACCATGGCAAGACCACTCTGGTCGACGCCATGCTGAAGCAGGCCGGTGCCTTCGCCGCGCACGCCGCCGAGCACCTCGACGACCGGATGATGGACTCGAACGACCTGGAGCGTGAGAAGGGCATCACGATCCTCGCCAAGAACACGGCGGTGAAGTACCACCCCAAGGAGGGCGGTACAGGTGACATCCCGAACCTGGTCACGATCAACATCATCGACACCCCCGGCCACGCCGACTTCGGTGGAGAGGTCGAGCGCGGCCTCTCGATGGTCGACGCGGTCGTCCTCCTCGTCGACGCCTCCGAGGGCCCGCTCCCGCAGACCCGTTTCGTCCTGCGCAAGGCGCTGTCGGCCAAGCTGCCGGTGATCCTCTGCATCAACAAGACGGACCGGCCCGACGCCCGTATCGCCGAGGTCGTCGACGAGACGTACGACCTCTTCCTCGACCTGGACGCGGACGAGGACCAGATCGAGTTCCCGATCGTCTACGCCTGCGCCCGTGACGGTGTCGCCTCGCTGACCAAGCCGGAGGACGGCACGGTCCCGCAGGACAGCACCAACCTGGAGCCGTTCTTCACCACGATCCTGGGCTCCGTCCCGGCCCCGGTCTACGACGAGGACGCGCCTCTCCAGGCCCATGTCACCAACCTGGACGCCGACAACTTCCTCGGCCGTATCGCCCTCTGCCGGGTCGAGCAGGGCGAGCTGAAGAAGGGGCAGACCGTCACGTGGATCAAGCGTGACGGCACGATGTCCAACGTCCGCATCACCGAGCTGCTGATGACCGAGGCGCTCACCCGCAAGCCGGCCGAGAAGGCGGGCCCCGGCGACATCTGCGCCATCGCCGGTATCCCGGACATCATGATCGGCGAGACCCTGGCCGATCTGGAGAACCCGATCGCGCTGCCGCTGATCACGGTGGACGAGCCGGCCATCTCGATGACCATCGGTACGAACACCTCGCCGCTCGTCGGCAAGGGCGGCAAGGGCCACAAGGTCACCGCCCGGCAGGTGAAGGACCGGCTGGACCGCGAACTGATCGGTAACGTCTCGCTGCGCGTCCTGGACACCGAGCGTCCCGACGCCTGGGAGGTGCAGGGCCGCGGCGAGCTGGCGCTGGCCATCCTGGTCGAGCAGATGCGCCGCGAGGGCTTCGAGCTGACGGTCGGCAAGCCCGAGGTCGTCACCAAGGAGGTCGACGGCAAGGTCCACGAGCCGATCGAGCGCATGACGATCGACTGCCCCGAGGAGCACCTGGGCGCGATCACGCAGCTCATGGCGACCCGCAAGGGCCGTATGGAGACGATGACCAACCACGGGTCCGGCTGGATCCGGATGGAGTGGATCGTGCCGTCCCGGGGGCTCATCGGCTTCCGTACGGAGTTCCTCACCCAGACCCGCGGCACCGGCATCGCGCACTCGATCTTCGAGGGGCACGAGCCGTGGTTCGGCGAGCTGCGGACCCGTAACAACGGTTCGCTGGTCGCGGACCGCTCCGGTTCGGTGACGCCGTTCGCGATGGTCAACCTCCAGGAGCGCGGTGTGATCTTCACCGAGCCCGGCACGGAGGTGTACGAGGGCATGATCATCGGCGAGAACTCGCGCGCCGACGACATGGACGTGAACATCACCAAGGAGAAGAAGCTCACCAACATGCGCGCCGCCTCCGCCGACACCACGGAGAACGTGGTGCCGCCGCGCAGGCTCTCGCTGGAGCAGTCCCTGGAGTTCTGCCGCGACGACGAGTGCATCGAGGTGACCCCGGAGACGGTCCGTATCCGCAAGGTCGTCCTGGACCAGAAGGAGCGCGGCCGCGCGGCCTCCCGCGCCAAGCGCTGACGCACCGGCAGGTGTACGACTTCCGGCCCGGCCCCGCGAGGTGCCGGGCCGGAGGTCTGCCCCCCTCGGTGGGCAGCCGGACAGTAGGCTGTTCTGCCCGGGCCGGGGACCCCTGTCAACTCGTTTTCGGTGGCGAAACGTCCGGATACCGGGTAACGCTCACCGGAAGCTGCGTTAACAGTCCGTTTCGCGGGTGTCTGTCTGTGCTTACTTTGTCCGGATTTCGGGCGTAGGCGGTGGGTCGATGTTGTCAAAACGAGACGCAGTAAGTGTGGTTTACCGGTCGGGCGTACTTAATAGTTGGCTCCATTGAGCTCGGGTCAATGGGTCATGCGCTGTGGGGAGCGCCGACTCACGAGCACACACTCGGTGCACTGATCGACCGCCGTCAGGGGTGTCGGCGTAACGATCGGTGCCCATCTTGTTGTGACAAGTGGACTCATGAGGAGGAACCCATGCGCGGTGCCAAGAGCGCCAAGTGGGTCGCGGGCGCGATAGTCATCGCCCTGGCTGCGACCGCCTGTGGCGGCGGCGACAGCGACAGCGGCGACGACATGAAGGCGGGGAAGGCCGACCCGAATGGCATTCTGACCGCACAGCTCGGCGAGCCGCAGAACCCGTTGCAGCCGGCCAACGCCAAGGAAAGCCAGGGCAGCCGTGTCCTGCGCACGATCTTCTCCGGACTCGTGGACTACGAGCCCGGCACAGGCAAGCTCGTGAACGTCAACGCAGAGTCGGTCACCCCGAACGACGACTCCTCCGTGTGGACCGTCAAGCTCAAGCCCGGCTGGAAGTTCCACGACGGCACCCCGGTCACCGCCGAGTCCTACGTGAACTCGTGGAACTGGTCGGCGAACGTCAAGAACAACCAGACCAACTCCAGCTGGTTCCAGGACATCAAGGGCTACACGGACGTCCACCCCGAGAAGGGTGAGCCGAAGTCCGACAAGATGTCCGGTCTGAAGGTGGTCGACGAGAACACCTTCACGATCACGCTGACCACCTCGGTCTCGTACTTCGCGTACAAGCTGGGCTACGACGTGTGGGCGCCGCTCCCCGAGGTCTTCTTCAAGGACCCGAAGGCCGCCGGCGAGAAGCCGATCGGCAACGGCCCGTACAAGTTCGTCTCGTGGGACCACAAGAAGCTGATCAAGGTCCGTAAGTTCGAGGACTACACCGGGCCGAACAAGGCCAAGAACGGTGGCATCGACTTCAAGAACTACACCACCGCCGACTCCGCCTACTCGGACCTGCGGTCGGACAACCTCGACTGGATCGAGCAGGTCCCGACCACGGCTCTCACGAGCTACAAGGACGACCTCGGCGACCGCGCGATCGACCAGGAGTACTCGGCCGTCCAGTCGATCGTCCCGGCGTTCTACACGGACCAGTTCAAGGACATCGACCCCAAGGTCATCCAGGGTCTGTCGATGGCGATCGACCGTGACACGATCACCAAGACCGTGCTCCACGGCACCCGTACCCCGGCCGACTCCTACGTCGCCCGCGGTGTGCTCGGCTACAAGGCCGGCGCCCTCGGTGACGTCACGAAGTTCGACCCGGCCGCGGCCAAGGCCCTCATCAAGGAGGGTGGCGGCGTCCCCGGCAACAAGATCTCGATCCAGTTCAACGCCGACCAGGACCACAAGCCCTGGGTCGACGCGGTCTGCAACAGCATCCGCAAGAGCGTCGGCGTCGAGTGTGTCGGTGACTCCAAGCCGGACTTCCAGGCCGACCTGAACGCGCGTGACAACAAGCAGGTCAAGTCCATGTACCGCGGTGGCTGGGTGCTCGACTACCCGACCAACTCGAACTTCCTGCGGGACCTGTACGGCAGCACCGCCGCCGGTAACACCTCGGGCTACTCCAACAAGGAGTTCGACGCGCTGGCCTCGAAGGCCGACAAGGCGGCGACGCTCGACGAGACCGTCGAGCTGTACCAGGAGGCCGAGCAGCTGCTGAAGGCTGACATGCCCGCCATCCCGCTGTGGTTCTACAAGAACAACTCGGGCCAGTCCAGGAACGTCTTCGGCAAGATCGTTTACGGCCAGGACGGCGACCCGATCTTCACCGGCGTCCAGGTGAAGGCCAAGAGCTAAAGCAACGGGACCGTCAACAGGTGCCGCCGTCCCCACGTGGGGCGGCGGCACCGGTCCGGCCAGGCCGAGGCCCCGGGAGACTCCACCCCATACCCCGTGGCGGAGAAAACTACGTAGGCCATCGCCGACCCCTCACGGCATGGAGGCATGATGGGGCGCTACGTCGCAAGGCGACTGCTCCAGATGATCCCGGTTTTCATCGGGACCACTCTGATTATTTTCCTTATGGTCCACATCCTTCCGGGCGATCCGATCCGGGCGATGTGGGGTGACAAGGCGGCGGACCCCGCACAGGTCGCCGCCCTACGTGCTGACTTCGGGCTCGACCAGCCCCTGTGGAAGCAGTACGTCGACTACATGTGGGGGCTCCTCCAGGGAGACTTCGGCGAGACGTTCGGTGGCCGCAAGGTCGCCGACGAGATGTCCGAGGCCTTCCCTGTGACGCTCCGGCTCACCATGGTGGCGCTCGTCATCGAGATCATCATCGGCATCGGCCTCGGCGCCTGGGCGGGCCTGAAGGCCGGCAAGGCCGTCGACACCGGCGTACTGATCTTCACGCTCGTCGTCATCTCGATCCCGGTCTTCGTGCTCGGCTACCTGGCGCGCTTCGTCCTCGCCGACGAACTGGGGTGGGTCGCGCCCAATGTGCAGGACTCCACGGACTACGCCCAGCTATTCCTGCCAGGCTTCGTCCTGGCGATGCTCTCGATGGCGTACGTGGCACGGCTGACCCGCACGACCTTCGCGGAGAACCTGCGGGCCGACTACATGCGTACCGCGATGGCCAAGGGGCTGCCCAGACGCCGCATCGTCGGCGTCCACCTGCTGCGCAACTCGCTGATCCCGGTCGTCACGTTCCTCGGCACCGACGTCGGCGGCTTCATCGGCGGCGCGGTCATCACCGAGGGCATCTTCAACGTCCAGGGCGTCGGCAACCTGCTCTTCAAGGCGCTCCAAGGCCGTGAGGGCTCGACGATCGTCGGCGTGGTCACGGTCTTCGTGCTCATCATCCTTCTGATCAACCTGGTCGTCGACCTGCTGTACGCGGTCCTGGACCCGAGGATCCGGTATGCCTGACGTGACTAAGACCAAGACGGACGCGACGACCGACGCCATCGCGCCGCCGGCCGCGGGAGCTCCCGAGACCGCCGCCGACGGCCACAAGTCGCAGGGCAAGCCGCGCAGCCTGTGGGGCGACGCCTGGTACGACCTGCGGCACCGGCCGATGTTCTGGATCTCCTCGATCCTGCTGCTGTTCCTGATAATCGTCGCCGTCTTCCCGGGGCTGTTCACCAGCGTCGACCCGCGCGACGGCGACCTCACCAACCACTTCCTGACCAAGCCGGAGCTGGGCAGCTTCTTCCAGCCCGACTGGTTCGGCTACGACGGCCAGGGCCGCTCGATCTACGCGCGTGTCGTCTACGGGACGCGCGCCTCGATCCTCGTGGGTGTCGGCGTCACCGCCGCGGTGACGCTTCTGGGCGGACTGCTCGGGATGCTGGCCGGCTACTTCGGAGGCTGGCTCGACTCGGTCATCTCCCGTATCACCGACATCTTCTTCGGCATCCCGTTCCTGCTCGGCGCGATGGTCGTCCTGAACGCCTTCACCGAGCGCAAGGTGTACGTGGTGATCTTCGCCCTGGCCTTCCTGGGCTGGACGTCGATCTGCCGGGTGATGCGCTCGTCGGTGATCACCGCGAAGCAGGCGGACTATGTGACGGCGGCGCGCGCCCTCGGCGCGGGCACCCGGCGGATCCTCTTCCGCCATGTGCTGCCGAACGCGATGGCGCCGACCATCGTCGTCGCGACGATCGCGCTGGGCGGCTACATCTCGGCCGAGGCGACCCTGTCGTTCCTGGGTCTCGGCCTCGCCGATCCGACCATTTCCTGGGGCATCGACATCGCCCAGGGCAGCAAGGACATCAGGGACAACCCGCACGCCCTGTTCTTCCCGGCCGGAATGCTGAGCCTCACGGTCTTCGCGTTCATCATGCTGGGTGACGCCGTCCGCGACGCCCTCGACCCGAAGCTGCGCTGAGGAGGGCGTACGTGACCATCATCGAAGAAACCTCAAGTGTCCCGACGCCCCGACCGGGCGACTCGGACACCACCCCCCTGCTCGAAGTACGCGACCTCCATGTGGAGTTCCACACCCGGGACGGTGTCGCCAAGGCCGTCAACGGGGTGAACTACAGCGTGGGCTCGGGCGAGACCCTGGCCGTGCTCGGTGAGTCCGGCTCCGGCAAGTCCGTGACCGCGCAGGCGATCATGGGCATTCTCGACATGCCGCCGGGCTCCATCCCGCAGGGCCAGATCCTGTACCGCGGGCAGGACATGCTCACCATGAGCTACGAGGAGCGGCGGAAGATCCGTGGCCGGAAGATCGCGATGATCTTCCAGGACGCGCTCTCCTCCCTCAACCCCGTCCTCTCGGTGGGCTACCAGCTCGGCGAGATGTACCGGGTCCACGAGGGCCTCTCCCGCAAGGCGGCCAAGACCAAGGCCATCGAGCTGATGGAGCGGGTCAACATCCCGGCGGCGAAGGCGCGGGTCAACGACTACCCGCACCAGTTCTCCGGCGGTATGCGCCAGCGCATCATGATCGCGATGGCGCTCGCCCTGGAGCCCGACCTGATCATCGCGGACGAGCCGACGACCGCGCTGGACGTGACCGTGCAGGCCCAGGTGATGGACCTGCTCGCGGATCTTCAGCGCGAGTTCAACATGGGGCTGATCCTGATCACCCACGACCTCGGTGTCGTCGCCGACGTCGCGGACAAGATCGCCGTCATGTACGCGGGCCGGATCGTGGAGACCGCGCCGGTGCACGAGCTGTACAAGCGGCCGGCGCACCCGTACACCCGTGGTCTGCTCGACTCGATCCCCCGGCTGGACCAGAAGGGGCAGGAGCTCTACGCGATCAAGGGCCTGCCGCCCAACCTGCTCAAGATCCCGGCCGGCTGCGCCTTCAACCCGCGCTGCCCGAGGGCGCAGGACATCTGCCGTACGGATGTCCCGGCCCTCCAGCCGGTGTCCGAGCAGGACGGCACGGAGCTGCCCGGCCGTGGCAGCGCGTGCCACTTCTGGAAGGAGACGATCCATGGCTGAGCCCAGGAAGACGGACGGGACCCCGGCCGGACCGGCCGACGCCGGTCCCGAGGTCGTCACCCCCAACGTCACCGAGGTGACGGAGGTCGACGCCGCCACCGAGTCGGCGGCGGTCGCCGCCATCGAGGCGCCGGCGGAGCGCGGGGAGCCGATCCTCCAGGTCCGCAACCTGGTCAAGCACTTCCCGCTGACCCAGGGCATCCTCTTCAAGCGCCAGGTCGGCGCGGTCAAGGCCGTGGACGGGGTCTCCTTCGACCTCTACCAGGGCGAGACGCTGGGCATCGTCGGTGAGTCGGGCTGTGGCAAGTCCACGGTCGCCCGGCTGCTGATGACGCTGGAGACCGCGACCGCGGGCGAGGTCTTCTACAAGGGCCAGGACATCACCCGGCTGTCCGGGCGGGCGCTCAAGGCGGTCCGCCGGAACATCCAGATGGTCTTCCAGGACCCGTACACCTCGCTGAACCCCCGGATGACCGTCGGCGACATCATCGGGGAGCCGTTCGACATCCACCCCGAGGTCGCGCCGAAGGGCGACCGGCGGCGCAAGGTCCAGGACCTGCTCGACGTCGTGGGACTGAACCCGGAGTACATCAACAGGTACCCGCACCAGTTCTCCGGCGGTCAGCGCCAGCGCATCGGCATCGCCCGTGGTCTCGCGCTCAACCCCGAGGTCATCATCTGCGACGAGCCGGTCTCGGCGCTGGACGTGTCCGTGCAGGCGCAGGTCATCAACCTGATGGAGAAGCTCCAGGACGAGTTCAACCTGTCCTACATCTTCATCGCGCACGACCTGTCGATCGTCCGGCACATCTCCGACCGGGTGGGTGTCATGTACCTCGGCAAGATGGCCGAGATCGGTACGGACACCCAGATCTACGACCACCCGACGCACCCCTACACCCAGGCACTGCTGTCGGCGGTCCCGGTCCCCGACCCGGAGGCCCGTACCGGCCGCGAGCGGATCATCCTCTCCGGCGACGTGCCGTCCCCGGCGAACCCGCCGTCCGGCTGCCGGTTCCGTACCCGGTGCTGGAAGGCCCAGGACCGGTGCGCCCAGGAGGTCCCGCTGCTGGCGATCCCCGAGCGCTTCGTCGCCTCGACCACGCCGGCCGCGCACGAGTCGGCCTGCCACTTCGCCGAGGAGAAGGACGTCATCCACGCCGTGTGAGGTTGGGTGGGTGAACGACGAGAGGCCCGGGCCGTACGCGGTCCGGGCCTCCGCCATGTCCGGCGGCACCCGGGCGGAGGCGGCGGGGCACGGTGGGAGGCGGCGGGAGGCGGCCGGGGAGCGGCCGGGCGTCCCTTTCCCCGCACGGGTGCCCAATACATGCGCCATTTCTGGAACGGAGTGATATTTGGGCCTAAGTGACAGTCAGGACTCAGGAGGAACCCCATGCGCGGAGCCACGCACGCCAAGTGGGCCGCAGGTGCGCTCGCCGTCGCCCTCACCGCGACGGCCTGTGGCGGCGGCGGGGGCGGCAGCGGCGGATCGAGCGGCGCCGCCGGGGTACTCAGCTCCTCCTGGGGCGATCCGCAGAACCCCCTGGAGCCCTCGAACACGAACGAGGTCCAGGGCGGCAAGGTCCTCGACATGGTCTTCCGGGGACTGAAGAGGTACAACTCGAAGACCGCCAGGGCCGAGAACATGCTCGCCCAGAAGATCGAGACGAAGGACTCGACGAACTTCACGATCACCGTCAAGAACGGCTGGACCTTCAGCAACGGTGAGAAGGTCACGGCCAAGTCGTTCGTGGACGCCTGGAACTACGGCGCGAACCTGAAGAACAACCAGCGCAACGCCTACTTCTTCGGCCAGATCGACGGCTACACCGCCGTCCACCCCGACTCGGGCAGCCCCACCGCCACCACGCTCTCCGGCCTCAAGGTCACCGGCCCCCAGACCTTCACCGTCAAGCTCTCCCAGAAGTTCTCCACCTGGCCCGACACCCTCGGGTACGCCGCGTTCGCGCCCCTGCCCACCGCGTTCTTCAAGGACCACGCGGGCTGGCTCGCCAAGCCCGTCGGCAACGGGCCGTACGCCATCGACTCGTACACCAAGGGCTCGCAGATGTCCCTGCGCAAGTGGGACGACTACCCGGGCCCCGACAAGGCGCAGAACGGCGGCGTGGACCTGAAGGTCTACACCGACAACAACACCGCCTACACCGACCTGACGGCGGGCAACCTGGACCTCGTCGACGACGTGCCGGCGTCCCAGCTCAAGAACGCGCCCGCCGACCTCGGGTCCCGCTACATCAACACCCCCGCGGGCATCATCCAGACCCTCGCCTTCCCGTTCTACGACAAGGCCTGGAACACCCCGGGCGCCCAGAAGGTCCGCACCGGTCTGTCGATGGCGATCAACCGCAAGCAGATCACCGAGACCATCTTCCAGAAGACCCGCACCCCGGCCACCGACTGGACCTCGCCCGTGCTCGGCGAGTCCGGCGGCTACCGGTCCGGCCTCTGCGGCAAGGCCTGCGAGTTCGACCCCGCGGCCGCGAAGAAGATGATCAATGACGGCGGCGGTCTCCCCGGCGGCCGGATCCAGCTCTCGTACAACGCGGACACCGGCTCCCACAAGGACTGGATCGACGCCGTCTGCAACAGCATCAACAACACCCTCGGCAACGACCGGGCGTGCGTCGGCCGGCCCATCGGCACCTTCGCCGACTTCCGCAGCCAGATCACCCAGCAGAAGATGCCCGGTCCCTTCCGGGCCGGCTGGCAGATGGACTACCCGCTGATCCAGAACTTCCTCCAGCCCCTCTACTTCACCAACGCCTCCTCGAACGACGGCAAGTTCACCAACCGCGACTTCGACAGACTCGTCAACCAGGCGAACGCCGAGAGCGACGAACCGGCCGCGGTCAAGAAGTTCCAGCAGGCCGAGGGCGTCGTACGGGACAACATGGCCGCCATCCCGCTCTGGTACCAGAACGGCAGCGCCGGCTACTCCGAGCGCCTGAGCAACGTGAAGCTGAACCCCTTCAGCGTCCCCGTCTACAACGAGATCAAGGTCAACTGACGCCCGGAGGTCGCAGGGGCCCGGCGCACTCTCCCCGCGCCGGGCCGCACCCCTTCCCCCACCGCGTACGACCCAGCGCCCACGACCCCCGGAGCCCTTCATGGGACGTTATGTGATCCGGCGTCTGCTGCAGATGATCCCGGTCTTCATCGGTGCCACGCTGCTGATCTTCCTCATGGTCAACGTGATGGGCGACCCCATCGCGGGTCTCTGCGGCGAGCGGCAGTGCGACCCGGCGACCGCCAACCGGCTGCGCCAGCAGTTCGGCCTCGACAAGCCGGTGTGGCAGCAGTACGCGATCTACATGGGCAACGTCTTCACCGGCGACTTCGGTACGGCCTTCAACGGCCAGCAGGTCACCGAGCTGATGGGCACGGCCTTCCCGGTCACCATCCGGCTGACGATCGTCGCGGTCGTCTTCGAGATCATCATCGGCATCACGCTCGGCGTGCTCACCGGACTGCGGCGCGGCCGTCCCGTCGACAGCGGCGTCCTGCTGCTGACCCTGGTCGTCATCTCCGTACCGACCTTCGTGACCGGTCTGATCGTCCAGCTGCTCTTCGGCGTGAAGTGGGACCTGATCTCCCCGTCCGTCTCCTCCGCCGCCCCGCTCGACGAACTGATCGTCCCCGGCCTGGTGCTGGCCTCCGTGTCACTGGCGTACGTCACCCGGCTGACCCGGACCTCCATCGCCGAGAACACCCGCGCCGACTACGTGCGTACCGCCGTCGCCAAGGGCCTGCCGCGGCACCGCGTGATCACCCGGCATCTGCTGCGCAACTCGCTGATCCCGGTGGTCACCTTCATCGGCACCGACGTCGGAGCCCTGATGGGCGGCGCGATCGTGACCGAGCGGATCTTCAACATCCATGGCGTCGGCTTCCAGCTCTACCAGGGCATCCTGCGCCAGAACACCCAGACCGTCGTCGGCTTCGTGACGATCCTCGTCATCATCTTCCTGCTCGCGAACCTGCTGGTCGACCTTCTCTACGCCGTACTCGACCCGAGGATCCGCTATGCCTGACCCCACTCCCCCCAAGGACGAGGGAGCCATCGCCCCGACCGGCACCGGCGGCACGATGGACCTCGCCACCAGCGACGGCGCCGGACTCGAAGGGCTCGACCAGGGCGACGGCAGGGGACCCGACGAGCGGCCCCGCAGCCTCTGGTCGGACGCCTGGCGCGATCTGCGCCGCAACCCGATCTTCATCATCTCCGGTCTGATCATCCTCTTCCTGGTGTTCATCGCGATCTGGCCGCAGGCCATCGCCTCGGGCAACCCGCTCTCCTGCGATCTCGCCAACGCCCAGGAGGGCTCCCAGCCCGGCCACCCGTTCGGCTTCAACGCCCAGGGCTGCGACGTCTACACCCGTACCGTCTACGGCGCCCGCGCCTCGGTCACCGTCGGCGTCTGCGCCACCCTCGGCGTCGCGATCGCGGGGACCGCGCTCGGGGGCCTGGCCGGCTTCTTCGGAGGGTTCTGGGACGCGATCCTCTCCCGCCTCACCGACATCTTCTTCGGCATCCCGGTGGTGCTCGGCGGTCTCGTCCTGCTCTCCGTGGTCACCAGCTCCAGCGTCTGGCCGGTGGTCGGATTCATGGTGCTGCTCGGCTGGCCGCAGATCTCCCGGATCGCCCGCGGCTCCGTCATCACCATCAAGCAGAACGACTTCGTCCAGGCGGCGCGCGCCCTCGGCGCCTCCAACTCACGGATGATGCTGCGCCATGTGCTGCCCAACGCCATCGCCCCGGTCATCGTGGTGGCGACGATCGCGCTCGGCACCTACATCTCGCTGGAGGCGACCCTGTCCTTCCTCGGGGTGGGCCTCAAACCGCCCTCCGTCTCCTGGGGCATCGACATCTCCGACGCGTCGAAGTTCATCCGCAACGCCCCGCACATGCTGCTCTGGCCGGCCGGCGCCCTGGCCATCACCGTGCTCGCCTTCATCATGCTCGGCGACGCGGTACGCGACGCCCTCGACCCCAAGCTGCGCTGAGGAGCCGGTCCATGTTGCTCGAAGTGCGCGAACTGCGAGTGGAGTTCCACACCCGCGACGGCGTCGCGAAGGCCGTCAACGGGGTCAGCTACTCCGTCGAGGCGGGCGAGACCCTCGCCGTGCTCGGCGAGTCGGGCTCCGGCAAGTCCGTCACCGCCCAGGCGATCATGGGCATCCTGGACGTCCCGCCCGGCCGGATCGCGGGCGGCGAAGTGGTGTTCAAGGGCCGGGACCTGCTCAAGACCAAGGAGGACGTACGGCGGAAGATCCGCGGCGCCGACATGGCGATGATCTTCCAGGACGCCCTCTCCTCGCTCAACCCCGTGCTGACCGTGGGCGCGCAGCTCGGCGAGATGTTCATCGTGCACCGGGGGATGTCCCGCAGGGAGGCGCGGGGGCGGGCCGTCGAACTCATGCGGCGGGTACGGATTCCGGCGGCCGAGGAGCGCGTCGACGACTATCCGCACCAGTTCTCCGGGGGCATGCGCCAGCGCATCATGATCGCGATGGCGATGGCGCTCGAACCCTCGCTGATCATCGCCGACGAGCCCACGACCGCGCTGGACGTGACCGTGCAGGCCCAGGTGATGGACCTGCTCGCGGATCTCCAGCGCGAGCTGAACATGGGGCTGATCCTGATCACCCACGACCTCGGCGTCGTCGCCGACGTCGCGGACAAGATCGCCGTCATGTACGCGGGCCGGATCGTGGAGACCGCCCCCGTCCACGACCTGTACAAGGCCCCCGCCCACCCGTACACCCGCGGTCTGCTCGACTCCATCCCCCGGCTCGACCAGAAGGGCCGCGACCTCTACGCGATCAAGGGCCTGCCGCCCAACCTGACGCGTATCCCCGCCGGCTGCGCCTTCAACCCGCGCTGCCCGAGGGCGCAGGACATCTGCCGTACGGACGTGCCGCCGCTCTTCGAGGTCGACGAGAACCGGCGCAGCGCCTGCTTCTTCTGGAGGGAGACTCTCGATGACGTCTGAGCCCATCCTGGAAGTGCGGGATTTGGTGAAGCACTTCCCGCTGACCCAGGGCATCCTCTTCAAGAGGCAGGTCGGGGCGGTCAAGGCGGTCGACGGAGTCTCCTTCGACCTGGTGGCCGGCGAGACGCTGGGCATCGTCGGCGAGTCCGGCTGCGGCAAGTCGACCGTGGCGCGGATGCTGGTCAATCTGGAGCGGCCGACGGCCGGTGTGATCCGGTACAAGGGCGAGGACGTCACCCGGCTGTCGGGCCGCGCGCTGAAGGCCGTACGGCGCAACATCCAGATGGTCTTCCAGGACCCGTACACCTCGCTGAACCCCCGGATGACCGTCGGCGACATCATCGGGGAGCCGTTCGACATCCACCCCGAGGTCGCGCCGAAGGGCGACCGGCGGCGCATGGTGCAGGACCTGCTCGACGTGGTCGGCCTCAACCCGGAGTACATCAACCGCTATCCGCACCAGTTCTCCGGCGGTCAGCGCCAGCGCATCGGCATCGCGCGCGGACTGGCCCTGCGTCCGGAGATCATCGTCGCCGACGAGCCGGTCTCCGCCCTCGACGTGTCCGTGCAGGCGCAGGTCGTCAACCTGATGGAGCGCCTCCAGAACGAGTTCGACCTCAGTTACGTCTTCATCGCGCACGACCTGTCGATCGTCCGGCACATCTCCGACCGCGTCGGGGTGATGTACCTCGGCCGGATCATCGAGATCGGCACGGACGCGGAGATCTACGACCACCCCACCCATCCCTACACGCAGGCGCTGCTGTCGGCGGTGCCGGTGCCCGACCCGGAGGCGCGCGAGGGCCGTGAGCGGATCATCCTGACCGGAGAGGTGCCCTCGCCGGCGCATCCGCCGTCGGGCTGCCGGTTCCGTACCCGCTGCTGGAAGGCGCGGGAGAAGTGCGCGCGGGTGGTGCCGCCGCTGGATGTACCGCCCTGGTTCCGGGAGACGGGGGAGCTGTCGGCGCACGACTCGGCCTGTCACTTCGCCGAGGAACGGGAGGTGGTGCCGAGCACGTCCGGGCCGGGGAAGGGCGCCGGGGAGGGCGGTGAGGGCGGGGAGCACGGTGCGGATCAGGACAAGGAGATGTGATTGAGACGTCAAGTCCGTTGACACGCAGGAAACTTGACCGACGTCTCGCCGATATACGGACGGGCCACATTGGTCGGTGTACGGCCGTGCGGGTGCCGTTGGACCGGCCGGGATCCTGAGGTCCCGGCCGGTCGCCCACGGAGCGCCCGCGGCGCCTCCCAGTGGGCCCGGGCCGCGTCCCGGGGGCGGGGTCTCCCCCACCTCCCTAGGGCATCCCCAGCGAGCGCTTCAGGAAGTCCACCTGGAGCAGCAGCAGGTTCTCCGCGATCTGCTCCTGAGGCGTCATGTGCGTCACCCCGGTGAGGGGCAGCACCTCGTGCGGCCGGCCCGCCGACAGCAGCGCCGACGACAGCCGCAGCGTGTGCGTCATCACCACGTTGTCGTCGGCCAGACCATGGATGATCATCAGCGGCCGGGCCGGGCTCGCGGCCTCCGCCAGCCCGTCGTCCGTGACCAGCGAGTTGACCGCGTACACCTCCGGTGCCTCCGACGGGTGGCCCAGATAACGCTCGGTGTAGTGCGTGTCGTACAGGCGCCAGTCGGTCACCGGGGCGCCCGCGATCGCCGCGTGGAAGATGTCGGGACGGCGCAGCGCGGCGAGTCCGGCGAGGTAACCCCCGTACGACCAGCCGCGGATGGCCACCCGTGAGCGGTCCAGCGGGAACCGCTGGGCGAGTGCCTGGAGCGCCTCGATCTGGTCGTCCAGGGTGAGCGGCAGATTGTCCTTCACCGCCTTCTCCCAGCCGGGGGAGCGGCCCGGGCTGCCCCGGCCGTCGGCGACGACGACGGCGAAGCCCTGGTCGGCGAACCACTGGGACGTGAGGTAGGGGTTGTGCGCGGCCAGCACACGCTGACCGTGGGGGCCTCCGTACGGATCCAGCAGTACCGGAAGTGGTCCGTCCGTCTCCCGGTACTCCGTCGGCAGGAGGACGGCGCACGGAATTCGGTGTGCGCCCCCCTGCGTGAGCTGTACGCGCGGGGTGAGATTCGGCTGCTGGGCGAAGGAGGCGATGACGGCGAGTTGTTTGCCCTCCCGCACCACCTGCACCACCGAGCCGCTGACCTCCGGGCGGGCCGACGCCAGCACCATGACGCTGCCCGCGCGGACGGCGCTGTGCACCCCCACGCCCTCCGAGACGCGCTCGGGGACCCATGTGCCGGACTCCCCGGCCTCGCGGGTCTCCCCGGCCCCCGGAGCCCCGTACGGGATCCGGTAGACATGGATCTCACCGACCTCGGGGGCGGGGGGGGGCGCGCCCCCCCCCCCCCCCCCCCCCCCCCCCCCCCCCCCCCAAAACCCCCCCCCCCCCCCCCCCCCCCCAAGGGCAGCGGGGTGCCCCAAAAACAAAAGGGAA
>NZ_JBHXRM010000003.1:284356-322367 GCF_042716895.1 Streptomyces sp. NPDC058653
GCCCGCACCCCCGGCCCGGGGGGGCCCCCCGGCCCCCCGGCCCCCCGTGGGGCCGCGGTTACACTTGCACCCCCCCGCCCGGGGGGGGGGGGGGGCCCCCCCCCCCCCCCCCCGACACCAGCACGTCCCGCTCACCGATGTCGATCACCGCGCGCAGCTGCAACTCCGGCCCGGTCAGAGCCCGGTCACCGACGACGAGCACGCGCGCGCCAGCCCCGGTCCCCTCGCCGTCCGCGCCGCTCCCACCGCCCGGTGTGTCCACGATCCGCACCAGCTCGCCGCCGGGCGTCAACGCCGGTACGCCGGCGAAAAGTTCAAGCCAAACAGGGTCCGTCTCCTCGCGTACGACACGCGTGGCACCGCTCGCCGTGTCGACCGAAAGACACCGCTGGTCGCGCTGGTCGCGCGCCTGGACGAGCAGCAGCGGCTCGCCCGCCGACGACCAGTGGACGGCCGCGAGATACGGCAACGTGGCCCGGTCCCAGACCACCTCCGTACGCGAACCGTCGAGACCGATCAGGTAAAGCCGCACGTCGGCGTTGGGTGTGCCGGCGGCGGGATAGGCGATCGTCGCCGGTTCGCGGTCCGGGTGCGCGGGGTCGGCGATCCACCAGCGCTGGACGTCGGCCCCGTCGACCCGGGCCACCAGCAGCCGGTCCGACTCCGGCGACCACCAGAAACCGCGCGAGCGGCTCATCTCCTCGGCGGCGATGAATTCGGCCAGACCGTAGGTGGTCTGCGCGTCCTCCGGCGCCGCCAGTTCACGGTCACCGTCCCCCTCGGCGCCCGTCACCCGCAGCGCGCCCCCGGCCACATAGGCGATGTGCCGCCCGTCGGGCGAGGGCCTCGGGTCGATCACCGGGCCCGGTACGGGCAGTTCGCGCGCGGTACCGGCCCGCAGCTCGGCGGTGAACAGCCGCCCGGACAGGGCGAACGCCGCCAACTCGGCGGCGCCGTCCACCGCGTAGCCGACGATGCCCGCCGACCCCTCCCGGCTCCGCTCCCGGCGGGCGCGCTCCTCGGCCGAGAGCTCCTCCGGGGTGCCCGCCAGCAGGGCTTCGGGATCGGCGGCGATCCGCTCGCGCGCCGTACCGGATCTGTCGTCGAGATCGAGCACCCAGAGACGGTTCGTACGGTCCGTTCCTGAGGTGGAGCGGAGGAAGGCCACCCGAGAACCGTCGGGGGACACCGTGAAGGCCCGCGGAGCACCCAGCGTGAACCGCTGCGTCCTTGCGTACTGGCGAGGAAAGGAGAGTTGTTGCCTCGAGGTCATACGACCGAACCTAGCGTCCGTGCCTGTCCTTCGTGCGCCCCCGTGTGCTGCCGTGCACCGATCGATGCGTTCCGGCGGATAGTTATGATCCATGGCGTCAGGTGGGTAAGTACTCGCCGGCACTTGTGTGTTGCTCGTCCCGATCGAATACCCCGCCGACCATCTGTGGAGGTGAACCGCCGTGGCACTCTCGATTTCGGCGGTGGTGCTGCTGGCGATCATCGTCACCATCTTGATCCGGAAATCCGGGCTCAAGGGGGGACACGCCCTGATCTGTGTGTTACTCGGCTTCTATCTCGCCAGCTCCTCGGTGGCGCCCTCGATCACCGAGCTGACCAACAACGTGGCGGGCATGATCGGCGACCTCCAGTTCTAGGGCGCCGGTTCCAGGGCGTCCCGGGTTCCGGGCGGGTCCTCCCAGGTCCGGAGGGGGCCGCTCGGGGGTGTCCCGCCGGCCGTGGCCGCCCGGGCTCGTCCCCGCGGGCGCGCCTCGTACGCTGGGGGCATGACCGATCCCTCCGGCCGTCGTCTGCTCCTGGTCCACGCGCACCCCGACGACGAGTCGATCAACAACGGCGCCACGATGGCCAGGTACGCCGCCGAAGGCGCCCGGGTCACGCTGGTGACGTGCACGCTGGGTGAGGAGGGCGAGGTCATTCCGCCCTCCCTCGCCCATCTGGCGCCCGGTGGTGGACCGGCGGGCGCCGTCAGCCCGCTCGGGGCCCACCGCGAAGGTGAACTGGCCGCGGCCATGAAGGAGCTCGGCGTCGCCGACCACCGGCTGCTGGGCGGCCGGGGGCGGTTCAGGGACTCCGGCATGATGGGCCTGCCGGAGAACGGCCGTGAGGGCGCTTTCTGGGGCGCGGAGGTCGACGAGGCCGCCGCGTACCTCGTGGAAGTGATCCGGTCCGTACAGCCGCAGGTGCTGGTGACGTACGACCCCCATGGCGGCTACGGCCACCCCGACCACATCCAGGCCCACCGCGTCGCCATGCGCGCCGCCGAGCAGGCCGCCGACGGGGACTTCCGGCCCGGACGAGGCGCCCCGCACACGATCGCCAAGATCTACTGGAACCGGGTGGCACGGTCGGCCGCCGAGGAGGGGTTCGCCCGGCTGCGCGCCTCCGGGGTGGCCTTCGACGGTGTGGCGGACATCGACGACGTCCCCGGGGTGGTGGACGACGCCGAGATCACGGCGGAGATCGACGGGACGGCGTACGCGGCGCACAAGGCCGCCGCGATGCGCGCCCACGGCACACAGATCGTGGTGGACGGGCCGTTCTTCGCGCTCTCCAACGGCCTTGGACAGCCGCTTCTCACCAGGGAGCAGTACCAGTTGGTGCGGGGCGCCTCCGGCGCGGACGCCGGCGTACGTGAGACGGATCTCTTCGCGGGGGTGGGCGTGTGAGCGGGCGCGAGGGCGCGGGCCGCCCGAAAGCCAAGAGCGGCGCGAGCGACGCCGCGCGTGCGGGCAGGGGTGCCCGCGGTGGCGCCGGCGCGCCCGCGGACGCCGGAGATCCCGGCGTACCCGGTGCGTGGCTCGTCTCCCCGCCGAGACCCGGGCGCATCGCCGCGTACGTCGGTCTCCTGATCCTCGGGGTGGCCGTCGGCACGGCGGGCTCGCTCGTCCAGAGCGGGTTCTTCCCCGGCGGCCTGTTCCTCGCCCTGCTGGCCTCCGGGGGCCTCTTCTACGGAGGGCGGACCGCGACTGGGACCGCGTTCGGCGTCGGGGCTCCGGCGGCGGGCTGGCTGATCGCCGTCATCGTGCTCAGCCTCGGACGGCCGGAGGGCGACGGGGTCTTCGACGCGGGGCTGGGCCCGGTCGTCTATCTGCTGGGCGGTGCGCTGGTGGCTGTGATGTGTGCCACCATGTCGCGGTCACCGCAACCGCCTCCGGAGTCCGGCCGACTTGGAAAGTGATACGCCCGTCCAGTGACCCGTCGGCCCGAATTGACCACGTCCGTACGGTCGGTGGAATAAACGCTTCCCCCGGTCGTCGGGTGTGTTCCGGCGCAGGACAGTATGGTGGTGCGCGCTCCGGGCCGTCCCCTGGCCTCCGGCTTGGGGGACCCACACAGTTGAGTACCAGTAAGAACGGGCGGCGGAGCCAACCCGGGAGAACCTGCTTTGAGTCGTGAAACTGACAGTTCGTCCTCCGGGCCCCAGGGGCGCGGCGGAGCCGCGTACCCCTCGGGGACACCGCCGTACGGATCCCGCCAGTATCCGTCGCTCCACCCTGAGCAGGACGCTCCGGAGGAGACAGCCCCGGCCCAGCCGGACGAGCCCAAGACCGAGACCACACTGACCACGCGCATCCGGATCAACATCCCCGGTTCGCGGCCCATTCCGCCCGTCGTCATGCGTACGCCCATGAGCGACGCGGACGCCGGCCCGTCCGGACCGGGCGGACCCACGGGCGCGGACGCGAAGCCGGGCCGGAACGCCGACGACACCGGTGGGGCGAAGCGTTCCGGCGCGGCGCCCGACCCGGGTTCCGCCGAGGAGGCGCCGGAGAAGCCGGGGGCGAGCGACTGGTTCGCGCCGCGCAAGCCCCCGGGCGGGGGCACGCTCGCCGGTGGGATGGGCGCCGGAGCCGCCGTCACGGCGCCCGGCCCGAAGGTCCCACCGCCGGCTTCCGGCTCCGGCGCGGGTCCCGCCACCGGCGGTCGTACCGACCGTCCGTACGGCACCGACAACGAGCCCGACACCCGGGGCGGCGCGGGAATTCCGCGCCCGCCGGCTCCCGGGGGCAACGCCTTCATGCCGCCCGGCAGGGGCGGTTCACCGGCCTTCGGCTCGGGCGCGCCCGACGGGCCGACCTCGGGCCCCGCGAGCGGCACGTCGTCGCTCGCCTTCCTGGATCTGCCGCCGGGCGCCGACCTGGGGGCGTCGGGCGGTCCCACGGGCCCGGTGAGCCCCGGCCGGGGTGACCGGGACGACCGCGGCGGAGCGCCGCGCATGTCGGACGACACGGCCATCCTGACCCCGCAGCAGCCCGCGCCCGAGCCTCCGGGCGGCGCCGGGACGCATGTGTCGGGCGACACGCTCTCCAGCGGTATCCCGGTGGTGCCGTCCGACAACCGTTCGCCCTTCCCGCCCGCCGGTTCCCAGACGGGCGCCGTGCCGCGCGCCGATCTGTCCGGCGGCCGGTTCCAGGACGGCCAACTGCCCCCGCCTCCGGCCCCGTCGCCCGGCGGCCCCATGTCCGCGGGACCCTCGTCCCACGGAGGCGGCAACCCCGACTTCTCGTCGGCGGACTTCCCGGGCCCACCGGGACCGGCCTCGGCCAATCCGGCGGGGCCCGGTTCGGGCCCGGCGCCCGCGCGGACGGCGAGCCCGCCTCCCAAGAAGAAGGGCCGCTCGAAGCTCGTGGCCGCAGCCGCCGGCGTCGTGACGCTCGTCGCGATCGCCTACGGCGCCGGACTGCTCCTGAACCACTCCGACGTCCCGAAGGGCACCACCGTCTTCGGGGTGGACATCGGCGGGGGCACCCGCGACGACGCGGTCGACAAGCTGGAGGCGACGCTCGGCCAGCGGTCGACGGCGCCGCTCCAGCTGACCGTCGGCGGCAAGAAGGAGGAGCTCGGGCCCGACAAGGCGGGGCTCACCTTCGACAGCCAGGCGACGGTCCGCAACGCGGCGGGCAGCGACTACAACCCGGTCTCCGTGATCGGCTCGCTCTTCGGCGGCGAACGTGTCACCGAGCCCGTGATCCCGGTCGACGAGGAGAAGCTCCGCGTCGCGCTCACCGACCTCGCGGGCGACTCGGGCTCGGCGGCCGACGGCACGATCAAGTTCGAGCCGGGCAAGGCCGTCGCCGTACCGGGCAAGACGGGCAAGGCGCTCGATGTCGAACGCTCGATGATCTCGGTACGGGACGCCTACCGCGCCCAGGTCGAGACGGGCAAGCCCAACAGCGTCGAACTGCCCATCAGCAGCCGCGAACCGACGATCGACCAGGCCGAACTCGACCGGGCGATGAAGGAGTTCGCCGAACCGGCGATGTCGGGCCTGATCACGATCAAGGCCGGTGGCAAGCAGATCCAGTTCGGCCCCGACCGGTCGCTGCCGCAGATCCTCTCCATGAAGCCGATCGACGGCAGGCTCGTCGAGGTCTACGACAGGGGAGCGATCGAGGAGCTGCTGGACGGCGTCTTCGACGGTCTGACGATCACCAAGGCCGACGGCAAGGAACACCCGGTGTCGGCGGCGGACGTCGCGCAGGCGATGCAGAAGCCGCTGCTGGGCAAGACCCCGGACGAACGCACCGCGGAGATCGAGCTCGACCCGCAGGGCTGACACGCTCCTGAGGAAGCCGGACGGGCCGCACACGCGGCCCGTCCGGTTTTTGTTGTCGTCCCCCGGCCGCGTCCCCGGCCGTCGTCCCCCCGGCCGCGCTCAGTTCAGCATCGCGCGGGCCGCCCGGGCCTTGTGGCGGATCGCGTCGGCGGTCGCCGGCTCCACCGCCGCGACCACCTCCGCGTACTCGTCCATCTCCGCCGCCCCCGTCAGGAAATCCCCGCGCCGCACCAGCAGTTGGGCGCGTTCGTAGCGGAGCCGGGCCGGGTGGGACGGCAGCAGCAGGCTGAGTTCGAGGGCCCACAGCGCGACATCGCCGCGCTCCGGACGCGTCGACGCCCACGCGCGGAGGTTGTTCAGGATCCGGATCACGACGTGCAGCGGTTCGGCCGGGCTCAGCATCGACGGCACCAGAGGGGCCCCGGTGGCCCCTCTCACGAGGGTCTCGGTGTCCTGCCGGGTCAGCAGCCGCCCACCGGTGAACGGGTCGACCAGCACCCCTTCGTCGGGCTCGTCGGGCGCGCCGATGCCGACGACGAAGTGACCTGGCAGGGCCACCCCGTACACCGGCGCCCCGGCGCGGCGCGCGACCTCGGTCCACAGCACCGAGAGCAGGATCGGAAGGCCGCGCCTACGGCGCAGGACCTCGTGCAGCAGGGAGGCCTCCAGGCGCCCGTACTCGCCCGGTGTGCCCCGGAAGCCGAGGCGCGTGCCCAGCAGGTCCTCCAGCGCCGCGGCCCAGGAGCGCGGGTCGTCGAGACCGAAGGGCAGCATCCCGGCCAGCCGGTCGAGCTCGATCTGCGCCGCGTCGATCCCGGCCCCGTCCAGCTCGGAGTCCGCCTCCGTACCGATGAGGAGGCAGAGCAGCGCGATGTCGGGCCGCTCCGCGCGGGCCTCGGCGGCGAACCTGTTCCGTTGGTCGGACGAGGGTGGTCGGGGTGGTTCCATGGCCGGTCCGTCGCTCCTCACGCGGGTCGGAAGTGGTGGTACCGGTGGTGCGTGGCGAAGCCCATGCCGTCGTACAACGCGCCCGCGGCCTCGTTGTCCGACTCCACCTGGAGCCAGGCGGCGGACGCGCCCTCCTCCAGCGCCCGGCCGGCGAGGGCGCGCATCACCGCGCTCGCCAGCCCCCGCCGCCGCCGCGCGGGATCGACCTCGACGGCCATGAAGCCCGCCCAGCGTCCGTCCACGACACACCGGCCGATCGCCGCCGGGGCGCCATCGCCGTCGTTGCCGTCGCCGTCGCCGTCGCCGTCACCGTCACCGTCGCTGTCGCTGTCGACCGACGCGAACCACACGGACGGCCCGCTGCCGAGCACCTCCCGCACGTGGGGACCGGGCTCGTCGAAGCGCTGATAGCGGCGGAGCCACGACTCGTCGACGGTCCGCGTCAGCCGTACCCGCGGGGCGGACGCCGTCTCCGGTCCGCCGTCCACCAGCGGCGCGAGCGCGCCGACGCGCACCTCGGCCGTGACCTCCCGCCGCCAGCCGCGCGCCTCCAGCTCGGCGCAGAGCGGCTCCTGCGTCCCCTCGGCGCCCGTGGCGGTCTGGATGTACGCCGGCAGGCTCCGCAGGCCGTACCAGTCCCGTACGCGCGTCAGAGCCTCGTCCAGGGGCATTCCCGGGTCGCCCAGCGGCAGCGCCGAGTTGGCGCGCCGGGTGAACCCGCCGGACGCCCGCAGCTCCCACTCGCCGAGCGCCTCGCGCTCCACGGGCTGCCAGGCCCGCGCGGTCACCCCGGCCAGCTCCCGGAAGGAGGCGGCGGGACCCCGCCGCCTGGCCGGCGCGGGCGGGACGACCTTGCCCGCGACGAGCGAGGATTCCGCGATGCGGACAGTTTCACCCGTGCGGCGTGTGATGAGGACCACATTGTCGTCCCAGGAGGTGAGGACACCGACCGTATCGGTGAACTTCTCCGTCCCGTCGAAGGAGCCGGTCAGACGGCGGACCGACACGCGTTTTCCCACGTCGGCGCGGGTGATCCGGACCGTCAGCCGTCCTCCGGTTGTGAATTCCACAGCTCTGTGCGCCCCTCCTGTGCGGATCGTGCCCAGGAACGGAGATACTAGGTGCGGGCATCGACGACGCCGCGCTCCCGCGCGCCCGTGGACGGAGCCGCAGATGGCCCGCCGCGCCCTATCGAGGAGGAACGACAGCGTGACCTACGTCATCGCGCAGCCTTGTGTGGATCTCAAGGACAAGGCGTGCATCGAAGAGTGCCCGGTCGACTGCATCTACGAGGGCTCCCGGTCCTTGTACATTCATCCGGACGAATGCGTCGACTGTGGCGCCTGTGAGCCGGTCTGCCCGGTCGAGGCGATCTTCTACGAGGACGACACTCCGGAGGAGTGGAAGGACTACTACAAGGCGAACGTGGAGTTCTTCGACGAGCTCGGTTCACCCGGTGGTGCGTCCAAGCTCGGTCTGATCGAGCGTGACCACCCCTTCATCGCCGCACTGCCGCCGCAGCCTCAGAACGACTGACGACGCGTGCCCTCGGTCCCGTACGGCGATCCGCCGTACGGGACCGAGGCGTTTCCCCCGTCGCACCGACAACCGAGCACCACCGAGAGAGTGAGCACCGTGTCCGCAGCCTCTTCGCGACTTCCGGTCTTCCCCTGGGACAAGCTGGAGCCCTACAAGGCGACGGCGTCGGCCCATCCGGACGGCATCGTGGACCTGTCCGTCGGGACCCCCGTGGACCCGGTCCCCGAGCTGATCCAGCGGGCCCTGGTCGCCGCGGCCGACTCGCCCGGCTATCCCACGGTGTGGGGCACCGCCGAGCTGCGTGACGCGCTGACGGGCTGGGTCGAACGGCGGCTCGGGGCACGTGGTGTCACGCAGACCAACGTGCTCCCGGTGCTCGGCTCCAAGGAGCTGGTGGCCTGGCTGCCGACCCAGCTCGGCCTCGGCGCCGGCGACCGGGTCGCGTACCCCCGGCTGGCCTACCCGACGTACGAGGTGGGGGCGCGGCTGTGCGGCGCGGAGCCCGTCTCCTACGAAGACCCGACCGAACTCGACCCGGCGGGCCTCAAGCTGCTCTGGCTGAACTCGCCATCGAACCCGACCGGGCGGGTCCTGGACAAGGCGGAGCTGACGCGGATCGTCGCCTGGGCGCGTGAGCACGGTGTGCTGCTCGTCAGCGACGAGTGCTATCTGGAACTCGGCTGGGAGGCCGAGCCCGTCTCCGTGCTCCACCCGGACGTCTGCGGAGGCTCCTACGAGGGCGTCGTGGCCGTCCACTCGCTCTCCAAGCGCTCCAACCTGGCCGGCTACCGCGCGGCCTTCGTCGCGGGCGACGCGGCCGTCCTGGGCGAGCTGCTCCGGGTCCGCCGGCACAGCGGCATGATGACGCCCGCGCCGGTGCAGGCGGCCACCGTCGCGGCGCTCGGCGACGACACGCATGTGGCGGAGCAGCGCGCGCGGTACGCCGCGCGCCGCACCGCGCTGCGCGCGGCCCTGGAGGCCCACGGCTTCCGGATCGAGCACAGCGAGGCGAGCCTCTACCTCTGGGCGACGCGCGACGAGCCGTGCTGGGAGACGGTGGCGCGGCTGGCGGAGCTGGGGATCCTGGTGGCGCCCGGGGACTTCTACGGGCCCGCGGGCGGGAATCACGTACGGGTGGCGTTCACGGCGACGGACGAGCGCGTGGAGGCGGCGGTCAAGCGGCTCCGCTGACACCCGGCGAGGCCGGTTCCGGGACAACGCGAAGGGGCTCGGGGAGTAGGTACTCCCCGAGCCCCTTCGCGTGCTCGTCCGTGCGGGCCGGACCTGCGGGCCGGACCTGCGGGCCGGACCTGCGGGCCGGACCTGCGGGCCGGACTCGCGGGCCGGGCGGGATCAGCCGAGCGGCAGGGTGTTGACCGGCAGCTTGTCGGTGGGCAGGCCCTTTCCGAGGGAGTCGGTCGGCAGACCGTTCTCGGTGACGGACGTCGCCGCGTCACCGAGGGTCTGACCGGCGCTGCCGGCGGCCTCGCCGGCCGCCCGCTGGGCGACCGGGGTCGCGGCCTTGGCGACGCCGCCGAGGGTCTTGCCGGCCGCCGGGACGGACGTGGCGATCGTCTCGCTGCCCGCCTCGCCCGCCAGACCGGTCGCCTGCCGCGCGCCGCTGTCGAGCGTGTCGCCGAGGGCGGCGCCGTCCAGCTGGGAGACGCTGCCGAGGTCGGCGGTCTGCGGGAGGGCCACAGCGCTGGCGGAGCCGGCCGCACCGACCACGGGGGCTGCGCCCGCCGCGATAAGCAGCGCGGCACGGGCGATCCGACGGGTCAGGGGGAGGGACATGATGCTCCTTCGACGGGAGAGGAAATTGTCGTGTCCAGCGATCGGACGCAGTGACAACCCCTCGAAGGGCGTCGGAGGTTGCGGTATGCAAGAGTAAAGAATTGGTAATGCGTCGCATTATCGGTTACGGATAAAAACGGTCAAAGGATCCTCGGCGCGGCGATCTGCTGAACCGTCACTTCGCTTTTCTGACAAGGGATTTGGGGCCATGTGAGGGAATCGCCCTACGCGGCGGCGCAATGCCGGCCGGATATGCCGGGACTACTCCGTTAGGGCGACCGCGCCGTACTACTGCGCGATGCGCATTCGAACGTTGTTTCCGCCGGACTTCTGCGGCCCGGAATCACCGTCGGTCTTTCGCCAGCCCTCGTCGGACCTTGCCGCGCTCCACACCCGGTCTCCTACGGAGACCTCGGCGATCCGCAGATCGGCGGAGTGCGCCACCGCCCAGTGGGCGAGCTCCCAGCCGCGGGCCTCGTCCGAGCCGCCGACCGGTACGGCGACCTCGGCGGGGCCCTTGGCGACCGGCTCGGCGACCGGCTCCGCCGCCGCCTCGCCGCCCGCCTGTCCGTCGGCCCGACCGCCCGCCTCGGAGCCCTCCGGGGGCGCGTCGGCGGCGTCGCCGTCCGGCAGCACCTTGGGCCCGAACGCGTGCGTCAGGGCCGCCCGTACCTTCGCCGGATCGCCCGGCTCGCCGTCGCTCACGCCGCCCGTGCAGGTGAGCGTCGCGGCGGCCCGGCCGGTCAGCGCGGCCGACAGCAGCGTCGCGTCCGGCTCGTGCTTCGCGTACGCCTGCGGGAAGCCACTGCGCTGGACGCGCTGCGCCGCCTCCGTAAGAGGAAGCCGTGAGTAGCCCGGCACCTCGGCGAGCCCCGCGTAGAACTTCCCGGCCGAGTAGACCGGGTCGAGGATCTGCTCGACCGTGCCCCAGCCCTTCGACGGCCGCTGCTGGAAGAGCCCCACGGAGTCGCGGTCCCCGTGGTCGATGTTCCGCAGCGCCGACTCCTGGAGAGCGGTCGCCAGGGCGATCGTGACGGCGCGCTCGGGCATGCCGCGGGTGGTGCCGACTGCGGAGATCGTGGCGGCGTTCGCGGCCTGCTCGGGGCTCATCTCGTACGTGGGGACGTCGCCGTCGGACGAGTCGGCCGCCCGCGCGACGCAGCGCGGCGGGCCGCCGTCGCCGGAGACGTACCGCACCACGAGGTAGCCGGCCAGCGCGAGGAGCACGGTGAATCCGGCCGCGATACGCAGGAAACGGCCGCGACGGGAAGGGGAGGCGGTCTCGGACACGCCGCTTACCGTACCGGCCCCGCCTGTCGCCCAGGGCCCGTCCGCGAAGCCCCCTTCGGCCCCCGCGGGACACCGCCCACGTCGTAGGGTCTGGCCATGCCCGAAACGAAGCCCGGAACCTCGCTGGACCTCACGCTGGACGCCCCGGAGCTCACCGCCCGGCTCGTCGACATCCCGTCCGTCAGCGGCGCGGAGAAGCCCCTCGCCGACGCGATCGAGGACGCGCTGCGCGCGCTGCCGCATCTCGCCGTCGAGCGGTACGGCAACAACGTCGTGGCGCGTACCGACCTCGGACGGGACGAGCGGGTCATCCTCGCCGGGCACATCGACACCGTCCCGATCGCCGACAACGTGCCCTCCAGGCTGGACGCGGACGGCGTCCTGTGGGGCTGCGGCACCACCGACATGAAGTCGGGCGTCGCCGTGCAGCTGCGCGTCGCCGCGACCGTCCCCGCGCCCAACCGCGACCTCACCTTCGTCTTCTACGACAACGAGGAGGTCGCCGCCGACCTCAACGGACTCGGGCAGGTGGCCGCCGCCCGGCCCGACCTCCTGGAGGCCGACTTCGCCATCCTGCTCGAACCCTCCGACGCGCAGGTCGAGGGCGGCTGCCAGGGGACGCTGCGGGTCCACCTCCGTACGGAGGGCGAGCGGGCGCACTCGGCGCGCAGCTGGATGGGGTCCAACGCCATCCACGCCGCCGCGCCCATCCTGGCCCGCCTCGCCTCCTACGAACCGCGCCGCCCGGTGATCGACGGACTGGAGTACCACGAGGGCCTCAACGCCGTGGCGATCGAGGGGGGAGTGGCGACCAACGTCATCCCCGACGAGTGCACCGTGGTCGTCAACTACCGCTACGCGCCCGACAGAGGTGAGGCGGAGGCCGTCGCGCACGTCCGCGAGGTGTTCGCCGACTGCGGGGTCCGGGAGTTCATCGTGGACGATCACTCGGGCGCGGCCCTGCCCGGCCTCTCGCACCCCGCAGCCGCCGCGTTCATGGCGGCCGTGGGCGGCACCGCGCAGCCCAAGTTCGGCTGGACGGACGTCTCGCGCTTCGGGGCCCTGGGAGTCCCCGCGGTCAATTACGGCCCCGGGGACGCGCTGCTGGCCCACAAGCGCGACGAGCGCGTGGCCGTCGAGCGGATCACTCACTGCGAGAACCGGTTGCGGGAGTGGCTGAGCTCCTAGGGTGCGTCCGCCGGGCGGGGCCCGGCCTCCGTCGAGGTGTGCGGGCGGTCGGTACGGCGGGGGAGCCGGACCGACCGTCGGAATTTCGCCGTTTGTCATCTCCATGGATCTACGCTGGCCGAGAACTGGCACAGCAGCGGAGGGAGCAGTCCATGGGCAGTCCTGAGGAAGCACGGAAGCCGGACACGCAGCGTCTCGGGCCGGTGCTGCGTCGCCGGGACCAGGTGCAGGCAGGCACCACCGACCAGCGGCTGCTGGACACCGAGGGCGACTCCGAGTGGGTGCACACCGATCCCTGGCGGGTCATGCGCATCCAGTCCGAGTTCGTGGAGGGCTTCGGCGCGCTCGCCGAACTCCCCAGCGCCATCAGCGTCTTCGGCTCGGCCCGCACTCCCGCGGACTCACCGGACTACGAGTCGGGCGTACGGATCGGACGGGCGCTGGTCGAGGCCGGTTTCGCGGTGATCACGGGCGGCGGGCCGGGCGCGATGGAGGCCGCGAACAAGGGGGCGCGGGAGGCGAAGGGCATCTCCGTCGGGCTCGGTATCGAGCTGCCCTTCGAGCAGGGGCTCAACCCGCACGTCGACATCGGGGTCAACTTCCGTTACTTCTTCGTCCGGAAGACGATGTTTGTGAAGTATGCCCAGGGATTCGTGGTTCTGCCCGGCGGCCTCGGCACGCTGGACGAACTCTTCGAGGCGCTCACCCTGGTCCAGACACGGAAGGTGACCCGCTTCCCCATCGTCCTCTTCGGGACGCGGTACTGGACCGGGCTCATCGACTGGCTGCGGGACACGGTCGTGGCGCAGGGCAAGGCGTCCGAGAAGGACCTGATGTTGTTCCACGTCACGGACGACGTGGACGAGGCGGTGGCGCTGGTGACCAAGGAGACCGGCAAGTAGCCGCCTCCGTAAGGAGGATGGCGTCCCGGTCGCGCCCTCTTCACCAAGGGCGTGGCTCAGGCCAGTCCCCGGCGGGCCACCGCCGGGGGCCGGTGGCCCGCGATGGAGGCCACCATGTCCAGCACCTGCCGCGTCTCGGCCACCTCGTGCACGCGGTAGATCCGCGCCCCGAGCCAGGCGGAGACGGCGGTCGTCGCGAGCGTGCCGATCACCCGCTCCTTCACCGGCCGGTCGAGGGTCTCGCCGACGAAGTCCTTGTTGGACAGCGAGACGAGTACCGGCCAGCCGGTCTCCGCCAGCTCGCCCAGCCTGCGGGTCGCCTCCAGCGAGTGCCGGGTGCTCTTCCCGAAGTCGTGCCCGGGATCGATCATGATCGCGTCCCCGCGGACACCCAGCTCCAGGGCCCTGCCGGCCAGCCCGAGGGTGACGCGGAGAATGTCCGCGACCACGTCGTCGTACGCGATCCGGTGCGGCCGGGTCCGCGGCTCCGCCCCGCCCGCGTGCGTGCAGACCAGCCCCGCGCCGTACCGCGCGGCGACCTCGGCGAGTTTCGGGTCCACCCCGCCCCAGGCGTCGTTGAGCACATCGGCGCCCGCCTCGCAGACGGCCTCGCCCACCTCGTGCCGCCAGGTGTCGACGCTGATCACCACGTCCGGGTAGCGCCTGCGGACCTCGGCCACGAAACCGACCGTGCGCCGCGCCTCCTCCTCGGCCGTCACCTCGTCGCCGGGTCCCGCCTTCACCCCGCCGATGTCGATGATCGCGGCGCCCTCGGACACCGCGTGCTCCACCCGGTCCAGCGCCGGCTGGTCGCGGAAGGTCGCGCCCTGGTCGTAGAAGGAGTCCGGCGTCCGGTTGACGATGGCCATGATCACCGGCTCGTACGGGCCGAACTCCCGCCGTCCCAGCCGCAGAGTGCCGCTGCTCATCCCCTGGTCACCGCCTGTTCCAGCCGTCCGTGCCGTTGCCAACAGACCCTAACTGTCGGTCCCGCATGGCACGATCGGCACCGGACGTTTTCCTGCCCCGGGGAGAAGCACGTGTTCCTGTTCCTGCTCATCGCGATGGTCGTGGTGGTGGCCTCGGTCACCCTCGCCGTGGTCGGCGGCGGCGACCGCGAGGTGCTGCCCGAGTCCGCGCCCGAACTCCTCGTGGACCCGCTGCCCATGACCCGCCCGGTGGGCCGGGCCGACATAGAGGCCCTGCGGCTGCCGCTCGCCCTCCGGGGCTACCGGATGGCGGACGTGGACGAGGTGCTGGCCAGGGTCGGCGCCGAGCTGGCCGAGCGGGACGCCCGGATCGCCGAGCTGGAGTCCACCCTGGCGGGCGCCCAGGCGACCGCGGTCGCGGGGCCCGACCTCTTCAAGAACCCGGGCGAGGAGGACGAGCGATGACCGGCGGCGGAGCGGTGGAGGGCCCGGACGGCGAGCTGCGCTGTCCCTGGGGCCTGTCGACGGAGGACTACGTCAAGTACCACGACGAGGAGTGGGGCCGGCCCGTCCACGGCGACGACGCGCTCTTCGAGCGGCTCTGTCTGGAGGCGTTCCAGTCCGGCCTCTCCTGGATCACGATCCTGCGCCGCAGGGAGGGCTTCCGCCGGGCCTTCGCCGGGTTCCACATCCCGGCGGTCGCCGCCTTCACCGACGCGGACGCCGCCCGGCTGCTGACCGACGAGGGCATCATCCGCAACCGCGCCAAGATCGACGCCACCCTCGCCAACGCGCGCGAGCTGGCCGGCTGGTCCGCCGGTGAGCTGGACACCCTCATCTGGTCGTACGCCCCCGACCCGGCGACCCGCCCGGTGCCGAAGACGGTCGGGGACATTCCGGCCGTCAGCGACGAGTCCACCGCGCTGGCCAAGGCGCTCAAGAAGCGCGGCATCCGATTCGTCGGCCCCACGACGGCGTACGCGCTGATGCAGGCGTGCGGCCTGGTCGACGACCACCTGGCCGGCTGCCTGGTGCGCCGGCAGCTCGCGGCGAGGTGAACCCCCGGGGTCCCCGGCGCCGGGGACCCCGAGGACGGTGTCAGCGGCCCACGTAGCGGGGCTTCGCCTTGTCCAGGAAGGCCTGGACCGCGATGCCGTGGTCCTGCGACGCGCCCGCCCGGTTCTGGAGTTCGTCCTCCTTCTCCAGCGTCTCGGCCAGCGAGTGGCCCGCGCCGTACGCCAGGGACTCCTTCAGCGCCGCGTACGCCAGCGTGGGGCCCTCCGCGAGGGCGCGCGCGACCGCCGCCGCCTCGGCGGCGAGGTCGGCCGCCGGGACCAGCTTGTTGACGATCCCCAGCTCATGGGCCTGCTCCGCCGTGATCGACCGGGGGAACATCAGCAGATCGGCCGCCCTGCTCCCGCCGATCAGCCGGGGCAGCGTCCACGACACGCCGGAGTCGGCCGTCAGCGCGACCCCCGCGAACGAGGTGTTGAAGGAGGCCGTGTCCGCCGCGACGCGGTAGTCGCAGGCGAGCGCGAAGCCGAGCCCCGCGCCCGCCGCGACCCCGTTGACCCCGGCGACGACCGGCTTCGGCATCTCGGTCAGGGCCCGCACGACGGGGTTGTAGTGCTCGCCGACGGTCCTCATGGTCCCGCCGCCGCCGTCGGCCGCGTCCTGTGCCATGAGGGAGATGTGCTCCTTCAGGTCCTGGCCCACGCAGAAGGCCCGTCCGGTGGCGGTGAGGAGCACGGCGCGTACGGCGGAGTCGTCCGCGGCGGTGCGCAGCGCGTCCCGCAGGGCGACCTTGGCGGCGACGTTCAGCGCGTTCATGGCCTCGGGCCGGTTGATCGTGACGGTCGCCAGCCCGTCGCCCACCTCGTACAGCACCGTGTCGGCCATGATCGGATCTCCTCTGCGACTGTGACTGCTCGTCCGGCTGTCCTGTCCGGGGCCCAGCATGGCGGAGATCACCCCAGGTCGGCATGTGACCTGCGTCTAACAATCCATGGCCGCGGAGCCGTGAACAGCGGCGAAGTATCGCAGGCGGATCGCCGAATTGAGTCGTTTTGAGAGAGCGCGTTGCGTAAGCGATGCCGTCCGATGTTGGTCATCGGGTCCCGCCATGCGGGATAATGGCCTGGAAGCAATGTGTTCGATGCCGGTGACACAGCGCCTGTGATGGAGCCGCCGGCGGCGATGAGCTGGTTTCAGGAAGGGGAACGAGCATGGCGGCCATGAAGCCGCGGACGGGCGACGGCCCGCTCGAGGTGACCAAGGAGGGGCGGGGCATCGTCATGCGCGTTCCGCTCGAAGGCGGCGGTCGGCTGGTCGTCGAGCTGACCCCCGACGAGGCGGATGCGCTGGGTGACGCTCTGAAGAAGGTCGTCGGCTGACGCGGACAGAACGCGCACTCCCGCGCTGCCCCGTCGCGGACACCTCCGTGTCGGGGCAGCTTTATGCCGTTCTCCGCCCCGCCGCCGCCCTCGGCGGACCGGCCGGGACTCAGCGGCGTACGGCGCAGAGCAGTCCGTCGCCCACCGGCAGCAGCGAGGGCAGCAGCTCGTCCTGCATCTCCCGCACGGTGCGCAGCAGCTCCCGCAGCCGCAGCACCTCGTGGGGCTGGGCGGCCGAGTCGACCGTACGGCCGTCGGCGAAGACGCCCTCGAAGCAGACGAGGCCGCCGGGTCTCAGCAGGCGCAACGATTCAGCGAGATAGGCCAGGCACTCCAGCCGGTCCCCGTCGCAGAAGACGAGGTCGTAGCCGCCGTCCGCGAGGCGGGGGAGGACGTCGCGGGCCCGGCCGGGGATGAAGCGGGCGCGATTGTTGGTGAAGCCGGCCGCGCGGAACGCCTCGCGGGCGAACTGCTGCCGCTCCGGTTCCGTGTCGACCGTGGTCAGCACGCCGTCGGAGCGCATGCCGCTCAGAAGATAGATCCCGGAGACGCCGGTACCCGTACCGATCTCCGCCACCGCCTTGGCGCTCGCCGTCGCGGCAAGCAGACGAAGCGCGGCGCCCGTGCCCGGTGACACCGAGCGGAGCCCCATGTCCCGGGCCCTGTCGCGGGCCCAGCGCAGTGCCTCGTCCTCGGCGACAAAAGCGTCGGCGAACGCCCAGCTTGTCTGCCGGTTGGCGGTAATGACCCTCTCCTGTCCCCGTAGTTGGCGCACCGGTGACTGTATCCGCTGCACGCGGGAACCCGCTGATGGGACCGGGCGTTATGAAGGGGTGGGGGAACGCATGGCTGACGACCTGGGATCAGGCGCAAATTCAGGCAAAGATTCTTATCCGGAGCTAACGGGCGAGGTAGCTATGGTAGGTGCTCCGCTGGACACCACCAGAGTCGATAGGGGAGGTGCGGCTGCGCCTGCGGATCGGGGAGGAGCGTTGAAGCGCTTTCTCAGGTCGGCCGGTGAGCCGAAATCCGTGACCAACTTCGCTGACCGTTCTCGCTCGACCGACTCCGCAGTTACGGCGACCTTCGCATCGGATGCGGAATCGCAGGCGTGGACGCCTCCCACCTGGGAGGAGATCGTCAGCACGCACAGCGCCCGCGTGTACCGCCTCGCCTACCGTCTCACGGGCAACCAGCACGACGCGGAGGATCTGACCCAGGAAGTCTTCGTCCGGGTGTTCAGGTCCCTGTCGACGTACACCCCCGGCACGTTCGAGGGCTGGCTGCACCGCATCACCACCAATCTCTTCCTGGACATGGTCCGCCGTAAGCAGCGGATCCGTTTCGACGCGCTCGGTGAGGACGCGGCGGAGCGCCTGCCCAGCCGGGAGCCCTCACCGCAGCAGGTCTTCCACGACACCCACTTCGACGCGGACGTCCAGCAGGCGCTGGACACCCTCGCCCCCGAGTTCCGGGCCGCGGTCGTCCTGTGCGACATCGAGGGACTGTCGTACGAGGAGATCGCCGCCACGCTCGGCGTCAAGCTCGGCACGGTGCGCAGCAGGATCCACCGCGGTCGTTCGCATCTGCGCAAGGCCCTTCAGCACCGTTCTCCCGAGGCTCGGGCCGAGCAGCGCACGTTCGCGGGCGTGGCCGGGGAGGGCGGACTCGCGTGAGTGGCACAGGTCCGACCCCCGCGGAGCAGCACCTGGGGGACCGGCTCGCCGCCCTGGTGGACGGGGAGCTCGGTCACGACGCCCGGGAGCGCGTCCTGGCGCACCTCGCGACCTGCGCCAGGTGCAAGGCGGAGGCAGATGCCCAGCGCCGGCTGAAGAACGCGTTCGCGCAGTCGGCGCCGCCGCCGCTGTCCGAAGGTTTTCTCGCCCGGCTCCAAGGGCTGCCCGGCGGATCCACCGAGAAGGACGAGGACGAGCCCCGGGGTCGGGGTCCGTTCGACGGTTCGGCGTTCGGCGGCGGAGTCTTCGCCGTGGGCGGCGACGCGTTCGGCTACCGCCCCGCGGGACCCCACGCGTCACCCCTGCGCGGCGGCTCCAGCTCCGGTGCCGGCTTCAGGATCCATGAGGTGGGACGCGTCGAGGCCGAGCGCTCACCCTGGCGCGGCCGCAGGTTCGCCTTCGCCGCCGCGAGCGCGGTCTCCTTCGCCGCGATGGCGCTGGGCGGCGCGCTGCCCATGGGCGCCACGGCCGACACCGCCGCGCGCGGGGCCGGTGCGCCCAACAGCGTCACGCCGCTGAGCAGGGCCACCACACCGCCCGGCAGCGGGACGCGGGGCCGGCAGGGCGGCGAGCGGAGTGCCATCCTTCCGCAGTCCGTCGACAGCGCGCCGGTGCTCGCTCCGGGCACGATGCAGGCGCCGCTCACCACCCATCCGTTCCAGTCGGCGGTGCTCAACCACTTCCCCGGGGCGCCCCTGATACGTCCCACGGGCACGGCGTTCCAGCTGGCGGCCGGTCCGGGACTGACCACCCCCACCGCCACACCCGACCCCACCCACCTCGCCGCGCCCACGCAGCCCGGTGTGCCGCTTTCGCAGCGTCGGTGACAGGGTCCCTGCGCGAACATTCGTAAACCTGGTTGAATCCCTGCACGGGTGCCCTGGTCGGGGCACGGACGAGGCAGGTGCGGGGAGAGCATGGACGACGGCAAGGCCACCGGACCCAAGGCGAAGTGGTGGAGCCGCCCGGCTTCGGGGCGCGCGATACCGCGGGACTCCGACGTACCGGAGCACCGGATCACAGAGGAGACGACCGAACTGTCCCCGGTCACCGACGATGTCCCCCCGAATCCCGACCGCACACCGGTCATGGAGCCTGCCGGCAGCACCCCGGACCTGTCGCCCGCCCCGGAGCGGGCCGCCGACCCGGACGCGGACCCCGAGGACCATCTGCTCGCCCCGCCCGAGCGCGCCGCCTCCACGGTGAGCGCCACGACCGGTACGGGCCCCGCGGCCGGCACGGCGGCCCGCCCGCAGCCGCTGCACGAGCCCGACCCGTACAGCACCCCGCCGTACGGCGGCCCCGGCCCCTGGGCACCCGCGCCTCCCGTGCAGCGACCGGTGCCCACCCCGGCGCAGGGCACGCCCATCCCGCCGCAGCACTACACCGGGCAGACGGCTCCGACGGTCCCGGGCGCGCCCCAGCCCCAGCCGCCGTCGGGGTACGGCGTGCCGCCCCAGGGCGCCGGGCAGCCGATGCCCGGACAGCTGCCCCCGCAGCAGACGCAGCAGCCCCACCCCCAGCACAGCCACCCCCAGCACGCTCACCCCGCGCCCGCCGCGCACCCGGGGACCCCGCACCTGGCTCCGCCGGGGGGTCCTCACCCGCCGGCCGACCAGTGGCTCCAGTACGACCCCTGGGGCGCCCCCGGCCAGCAGGGGACACTCACCCACCCCGACCCGGGCGAGCCCCGCAGGAGGCGCAGGGGCATCGGCCTCGTGGGCGGCCTGGCACTCGCGCTCTGCATCGCCGTCGTCGGCGGCGGCGTCGGCGCGTACATCGAGCGCAACGGCGGCCTCACCAGCGTCGAGCTGCCCCAGGCGGGCAGCGACGGCGGGGGCCGCCCGGCCGACAGCGTCGCCGGGATCGCCTCCAGCGCCCTGCCGAGCGTCGTCACGCTCCACGTCAGCGGAAGCGGTGAGCAGGGCACCGGCACCGGCTTCGTCCTCGACCGTTCCGGCCACATTCTGACCAACAACCATGTGGTCGACCCCGCCGGCGACTCCGGCGACATCTCGATCACCTTCAGCGGGGGCGAGACCGCCAAGGCGAAGCTCGTCGGCAAGGACAGCGGCTACGACCTCGCCGTGGTCAAGGTCACCGGAGTCTCGGGACTCAAGCCGCTGCCGCTCGGCAACTCCGACAACGTGCAGGTCGGCGACCCGGTCGTGGCGATCGGCGCGCCCTTCGACCTCCAGAACACCGTCACCGCGGGCATCATCAGCGCCAAGGAGCGCCCGATCACGGCCGGCGGCGAGAACGGCGACGGAAGCGACATCAGCTACGTCGACGCCCTCCAGACCGACGCGCCGATCAACCCCGGCAACTCCGGTGGCCCGCTGGTGAATTCGAAGGCCCAGGTCATCGGCATCAACAGCGCGATCCGGGGTGCCGACGGCGGCGGTGCGCCGGACGGCGCCCAGGCCGGTTCCATCGGACTCGGCTTCGCGATACCGATCAACCAGGGCAAGCGCGTCGCCGAAGAGCTGATCAACACCGGCAAGGCCTCGCACCCTGTGATCGGTGTCACGCTCGACATGCAGTACACCGGCGACGGCGCCAAGGTCGGCGCGAAGGGCGCCGACGGCGGTCCCGCGGTGGAGGAGGGCGGCCCGGCCGCCAAGGCGGGCATCAGGACCGGCGACATCATCACCGAGGTCGACGGCCAGCGCGTGCACAGCGGCGAGGAGCTGATCGTGAAGGTCCGCTCGCACCGCCCCGGTGACGAACTGGAGCTGACACTGACGCGCGGAGGTAAAGAGCGGACCATGACTCTGGTCCTCGGCAGCGCGGAAGGCAGGTGAGTGTCGAATGAAGGTACCGTCCGGCCAGGTCCGCCGGGTACCGTGGAGCGGCCCGGGCCTCGACCCACCACAGGCCAGGCCGACGAGGTCTCGCCTGCGGGCACGGAGAACACAAGGAGCAGCTAGGTGTTCAATGACATAGGCGCGCTTGAGCTGGTGACGCTCGTGATTCTCGCCGTGCTCGTCTTCGGCCCGGACAAGCTGCCCAAGGTCATCCAGGACGTTTCCCGCTTCATCCGGAAGGTGCGCGAGTTCTCCGACAACGCCAAGGAGGACATCCGCACCGAGCTGGGGCCGGAGTTCAAGGACTTCGACTTCGAGGACCTCAACCCGAAGAAATTCGTCCGAAAGCAGCTGTCGGAGCACGAGGACGATCTGGGGCTGAAGGAGATCCGCAGCAGCTTCAACCTCAAGAAAGAAATCGACGAGGTCGCCGACTCGGTCCATGGCAGGGACGACTCGACCGGCGCAAACGACACCCCGGCCACGAGCCTGACAAAAAGTTCCTCAGGCGGCGCTGACCTGCTCAAGAAGCCCGAGAAGTCCCCGCAGGCCGATCGTCCGCCCTTCGACGCCGACGCCACCTGAGGCCCGCCCTGCCCGTCCGGCCGGTAACGGGTGGCTATCCTCCATCTGTCCGGTGGTGAGACGTCCGTGAGGGCGGGCCGCTCCGGACTCCGAGATAGAGGAGGCGGTCCGGACAGATGGAGACGACAAGTCGGGTAGGGGCCCATGGCACGGCCGGCACGGCGGATGGGGTGTCGGGGGCCCGACGCACGGTCGAAGGCTATCTGCGGGCGAACTTCCCCTGGTACGGGCTGGACGACGCGTTCACCGGCCCCCGATGGCTGATGCAGGTGGGCACGGCGGCGGACGGCAACGTGCAGCACGGCTCGACCGGACACGGTGACGAGCCGTCGATAAGACCGGACGCGTCAGGCGCGGAGAAGGAACGGTTCGCTGCGGTCATCACGGTCGCCGCGAGCCCCGTACGGCACAGCGGTGACGGCACGGGCATCCTCGACGCCACGACGGTGTCGTCGGCGGCCTGGCTCGCCGGCTCGGCGCTGCTGCTGTCGACCTGGCCCGCGCAGCTCGACCACTCGCTGCGCGACGACTGGCTGGACCAGCAGACCGAGACGGCCTTCGAACTGGCCGACGATCTGAACAGCTCCGCCTGGTCGGTGCTCTCGCTCCCCGTGGACGGCGTGCCGACGGCGTTCCACTATCGCGAATCCGAATTCGGCTGGGTGCTCGCGGGCTCGACCGGCCCCACCGAAGCGGCCGAACGCGGGGTGCACATCGGCGCGTACGGGCGCGGCATGAGCGCGTACGGCCTCGGCTTCTCGGTGATCGAGAACATCAATTCGTACGTCCCCGAGTAGCCGCACACGGCACACCGGCCCGACGCATGTGTAAGGGGCGCCCGCAGTTGGCGGGCGCCCCTTACACATGGTCCCTACAGGGCCAGAGCTCTCAGAACTTGTTGCGCGGCGTCAGACCCAGCGTCATGCCCGCCAGTCCGCGCTGCCGGCCGCCGAGCTTGCCCGCGATCGACCGCAGCGCCGCGCCGGCGGGGGAGTCGGGGTCGGAGAGCACGACCGGCTTGCCGTCGTCGCCGCCCTCCCGCAGCCGTACGTCGATCGGGATCGAGCCGAGCACCGGCACCGAGGCGCCCGTGGTCTTCGTCAGCCCCTCGGCGACCCGCTGGCCACCGCCCGTCCCGAACACGTCGACGATCTCGTCGCAGTGCGGGCACGGCAGGCCCGCCATGTTCTCGACCACGCCGACGATCTTCTGATGGGTCTGCACCGCGATGGAGCCGGCCCGCTCCGCGACCTCGGCGGCGGCCTGCTGCGGTGTGGTGACCACCAGGATCTCGGCGTTCGGCACGAGCTGTGCCACCGAGATCGCGATGTCGCCCGTCCCCGGCGGCAGGTCCAGCAGCAGCACGTCCAGATCGCCCCAGAACACATCGGCGAGGAACTGCTGGAGCGCACGGTGCAGCATCGGCCCGCGCCATACGACGGGCGAGTTGCCCGGGGTGAACATGCCGATCGAGATGACCTTCACACCGTGCGCCGACGGCGGCATGATCATGTTCTCGACCTGGGTGGGAGTGCCGTCCGCGCCCAGCATGCGCGGCACGCTGTGGCCGTAGATGTCCGCGTCGACGACGCCGACCTTCAGACCGTCGGCGGCCATCGCCGCCGCCAGGTTGACCGTCACCGACGACTTGCCGACGCCGCCCTTGCCCGAGGCCACCGCGTACACCCGGGTCAGCGAGCCCGGCTTGGCGAACGGCACCTCGCGCTCGGCCGTACCGCCGCGCAGCGACGTCGCCAGCTCCTTGCGCTGCTCGTCGCTCATCACGTCCAGCGTGACGTCGACACGGGTGACGCCCGCGACCGAGGCGACGGCCTCCGTCACGTTCGTGGTGATCGTCTCGCGCATGGGGCAGCCGGACACCGTGAGATAGACCGTGACGGCCACCGCGCCGTCCGCCCCGATGTCGACCGATTTGACCATGCCGAGGTCGGTGATCGGCCGGTGGATCTCGGGGTCGTTCACCGTCGCGAGCGCTGCGCGCACCGCGTCCTCCGTGGGAGCGACGGTCCCGTACGTGTCGGTAGCCATACGCAGATGGTACGGCGCGGCGCACACGCCCCGGAAAGCGCGTCAGCGCTCCGGACCGTCTGATTCGTCACGTCCGCGCGCGCGGCCCCCGGGCGGCAGGACATGCTGCTCGGCCAGGTCCCGCACGAGGTCCTGGAGCTCCGAGCGGATCCAGTCACGGGTGGCCACCTCACCGAGGCCCATCCGCAGCGAGGCGATCTCGCGCGTCAGGTACTCGGTGTCGGCGATGGAGCGCTCGTTCTGCTCGCGCTCCTGCTCCTGCGTGACCCGGTCCCGGTCGTCCTGGCGGTTCTGCGCCAGCAGGATCAGCGGGGCCGCGTACGAGGCCTGGAGGGAGAGCATCAGGGTCAGGAAGATGAACGGGTACTCGTCCCAGCGCAGCGCCTCGGGCGCGAAGACGTTCCACAGCACCCACAGGACGATGATCACGGTCATCCAGGCGATGAAGCGGCCCGTCCCGAGGAAGCGCGCGATCCGTTCCGAGAACCGGGCGAAGGCCTCGGGGTCGTACTCCGGCAGCAACTTACGCCTCGGCGTACGCGGCTGGTCGAGCCGTCCGCGCGGCCCACGCGGCGCGGCGCCCGCTCCCGGGACCCCGGTGGCCCGTTCCCTCGGCGACTGACTGTCGGGGCGCTCAGTGGCCACTCGCGGCCTCCTCGGCGCCGTTGAACCCGGTCTCCCGCCAGTCGTCGGGCAGCAGATGGTCCAGGACGTCGTCGACGGTCACCGCGCCGAGCAGCGACCCGCTCTCGTCCACGACCGGCGCGGCCACCATGTTGTACGCGGCGAGATAGCCGGTGACCTCGGGCAGCGGCGTATCGGGCGACAGCGGCGGCAGATCGCTCTCCACGATCGATCCGACGAGGGTGAACGGCGGGTCCCGCAGCAGCCGTTGGAAGTGGACCGTGCCCAGATACTTGCCCGTCGGTGTCTCGTCCGGCGCCCGGCACACATAGACCTGCGCGGCCAGCGCGGGCGAGAGGGTCTGCCGCCGCACCCGTGCCAGCGCGTCAGCAACCGTCGCGTCCGGCCGCAGCACGATCGGCTCGGTCGTCATCAGGCCGCCCGCCGTCCGCTCCTCGTACGACAGCAGCCGCCGCACGTCGGCGGCGTCCCCGGGCCGCATCAGCGCCAGCAGCCGCTCCTTGTCCTCCTCGGGCAGCTCGGAGAGCAGGTCGGCCGCGTCGTCCGGGTCCATCGCCTCCAGCACGTCGGCCGCCCGGTCGTCCTTCAGCTTGCCCAGGATCTCCACCTGGTCGTCCTCGGGCAGCTCCTCCAGGACATCGGCCAGCCGGTCGTCGTCGAGGGCGGCGGCCACCTCCGCGCGCCGCTTGGGCGACAGATGGTGCAGCACGTTGGCCAGGTCCGCGGGGCGCAGCCGCTCGAAGGTCGCGACGAGATTCTCCGCGCCCTGGCTGTCCTCCTCCAGCGTGAAGCCGGTGACCGCCGACCAGTCGAGGGTCAGCGTCTCGCCGCGTCTGCGCAGCGCGCCGCTCTTGCCGCGCCGGACGAAGACCTTCGCGATCTCCCATTCGCGGCGGGCGGGCAGCTGCTGGACGGCGACATCGAGGACGGTGACCCGCTCGCCGCTCTCCACGAGCTCCACCCGGCGGTCGAGCAGTTCGCCGAGGACGAGCCGCTCCGTGGGGCGCTGCTCGAAGCGCCGCACGTTGACCACGCCGGTCGTGATCACCTGACCCGACGCGACGCCCGTGATACGGGTCATCGGCAGGAAGATCCGCCGCCGGCTGAGGACTTCGACCACCATGCCGAGCACGCGCGGCGGCCGGCCGCCGACCCGCAGCATCGCCACGAGGTCGCGCACCCGCCCCACCTGATCACCGTTCGGGTCGAAGACCGGTACCCCGGCGAGGTGCGAGACGAAGACCCGGGAAGCGCCCGACGCCATCATGCGCTCCTCCTCGCCCGCGACTGTCCCTGCCGTGCCCGCGCCGCCCTGTCGCGACTGTCCCCGTATGGACCGCGACAACGGGTTCAGGCTAGCCCGTACCGCTCCGTGCCGCCCGGGCGGATCCGTCCGTACGGTACGGGAGATCCGTCGCCGGGACTCGTGTCGAGGGGTGCGGGCGGCACGGGTACGCTGCGGTCTGCCGTCCCCCGTCACGCATGAGAGGCAGTGCGTTCGTGACCCTTCCCCGGTCTCTTTCCCGTCTTGGCCGGGCCGCGTTCTCCGTGGCTCTCTGCGTCGGGACGGCCCTCGCGCTCACGGCGTGCGGCGGCGACGAGGACCCGGACGCGGGCACCAACGGCGTCGGCAAACTGTCGGCCGCCGGGATCGAGAAGAAGGCGAAGACGGCGGCCGCGAGCGCGGACGCGGTGCGCCTGGCCGGCACGGTCGTCACCGACGGGCAGACGTACAAGCTCAACATGTCGCTCAAGGAGGCCGGCGGAACCGGCTCGGTCAGCTCGGAGGCCCTCGGCACGTTCGAGCTGCTGCGGGTCGGGGACGAGCTGTTCATGAAGGCCGACGCCGCGTTCTGGACCCACCCCGACGGCAAGGGCGGCGAGGACGCGAGCACCCCGCCGAGCAAGGCCGACGCCGAGGCCGCCGAGAAGCTCGACGACAAGTACGTGAAGGTCCCCGAGGACGATCCGGCCTACGACCAGCTGCGGGGCTTCACCGACAAGAGCGTGCTGCTCGACGGGCTGCTGGGGCTGCACGGCAAGCTCGGCAAGGGGGACCGCCCGGAGATCGGCGGCGTCCGCACCATCGAGGTCAACGGCAGCGACGGCGCGGGCGGCTCGCTGAACGTGTCGCTGGAGGGGACGCCGTACCCGCTGCAACTGGCCCGCGCGGGCGGCGCGGGCACCGTCACCCTCACCGACTGGGGCAAGGACTTCCCGCTGGAGGCCCCGGCGAAGGGCGAGACCGTGGACTACGGCACCACCCTGCCGAGCACCTGAGCCGGGCCGGCGGGCTCAGCCCTGCTTCTTCGCCCGCCTGAACAGCAGGCGCGGCACGGCCGCCGGCGCCGGCTCCCGCGTCGTGGCCGGCGTGGGCAGCGGGGCCGCCGCCTGCGAACCGTGCGGCAGGTCGGTGATCGCGTCGCGCGGCTCCAGGCGCAGCACGCGCGACTCGCGCGCCCACCGGTCCGTCATCTCGTCGAAGTCCGGCGCGTTCAGCCGCTTGCCCTTCAGTTCGGCGACGGCCGCCTCCCACGCCTCCGTACGAGGAGCGAGTTCGGTGACGGACGCGGTCCACGCCACCAGCCGCCCGCCCTTGTCCTTGCTCCGTACGGTCACCTCGGCGGTGGAGCCGTCGACCAGCCCCGGCAGCGGCTGCTCGCCGTCGCCGTCCCCGACGATCAGCGCGGCGCCGTCGAGCCAGACGTGCCACAGGGCACGGGCGGGACCTCCCGCCCGCACCCAGACGAGGCCGGACTTCTTGGTGGCCTCCTCGACGAGCGCCTTGCCGAGGAGGGGGGAGCCGGGCACGGTTTCGGTCATGCCCGGCAGCCTAGGGCGTCAGGCGGCCCCTACAGCCACCCGTTGCGCTTCAGCGTCCGGTGGATGGCGAGACAGATCACGGCGATGGCGCCCAGCACCATCGGGTAGCCGTACTTCCAGCCCAGCTCAGGCATGTGATCGAAGTTCATGCCGTAGACACCGCAGACGGCCGTCGGTACGGCGATGATCGCCGCCCAGGACGTGATCTTGCGCATGTCCTCGTTCTGCGCGACGGTCGCCTGCGCCAGATTGGCCTGGAGGATCGAGTTCAGCAGCTCGTCGAAGCCGACGACCTCCTCGTGCACCCTCGCCAGGTGGTCGGCGACGTCCCGGAAGTACTTCTGCACGTCGGGCTCGACCAGCCGCATCGGACGCTCGCTCAGCAGCTGCATCGGCCGCAGCAGCGGCGCCACGGCCCGCTTGAACTCCAGCACCTCGCGCTTGAGCTGGTAGATCCGCCCCGCGTCCGAGCTGCGCGGGCTGCCCTTCGACGGCGCCGAGAACACATCGATCTCGACCTCGTCGATGTCGTCCTGGACGGCCTCCGCCACCGCGATGTAACCGTCCACGACATGGTCCGCGATCGCGTGCAGCACCGACGAGGGGCCCTTGGCCAGCAGCTCGCTGTCCTCCTCCAGCCGGTGGCGCAGCGCGCGCAGCGACCCCTTGCCGCCGTGCCGCACGGTGATCACGAAGTCGCGGCCGGTGAAGCACATCACCTCGCCGGTCTCCACGACCTCGCTGGTCGCGGTGAGCTCGGCGTGCTCGACGTAGTGGATGGTCTTGAAGACGGCGAAGAGGGTGTCGTCGTACCGCTCCAGCTTGGGCCGCTGGTGGGCGTGGACCGCGTCCTCGACGGCGAGCGGGTGCAGCCCGAACTCGGCCGCGATACCGGCGAACTCCTCCTCCGTCGGCTCGTGGAGGCCGATCCAGGCGAACCCGCCGCCCCGTCGCACCTCCAGCATCGCCTCGTGCGGGGTGAGGCACGGCTCGTCCTTCACCCGCCGGCCGCCGCGGTAGACGGCGCAGTCGACGACGGCGCTGGAGGCCGAGGGGTCGCGCGTGGAGTCGTACGTGCTGTACGGGGTGTTGCTCTTGCGCGGGGACGGACGGACCGCCGCACGCAGGTCACGGATCATCGACATGGCTGGCTCCTCCCGGAGAGGCCGTCGGCGGGGCGTGGCACAGCCCGGAACGGGGACGTGAGGCGCGTACGTGCCGGCATGGATCGAGACGGCGTGACACGACGCGGCGCGCGTACGTCCGCAAAGCGGGCGGCACCGCGAGGACGCGGTGACGGCATTCGCTACAGACAGGCAAAACAGAGCTGGTGCGGTGCTCTTCCGTCGTGCGACAAGCCGCGGGCCTGTACGGGGCAGGGCCTCAGATGTGAGAGGCGGTACAGCGCGAGGAAGAGCGGCTGGTACTGGCCGGGTGACTTCGATCCACCGCAGCCCCACCTCCTCCGGCCGGTCCCCCGTAGGGGACGACGTATGTCGGGACTGGAAGGCGACGCTGTCCGCGTGCTGTCCCGACCGGCGGCCCAGACTAGCAGCCGATCGACGCCAATTCCGTCTCCTGCCCGTTAAGACGGCGTTCTATGCTCGCCGGATGGCAGAAGTTCTCTCTCTGGTCGAGGCACGGTTGCGTACGGCTCTCGGCGAGCCGGACGCGCGTGCGGCGATGACGTTCGTGGGCACGGACCGGGTCGAGGTCCTGCGGTTTCTCGATCCGGGGGACCGGGGCGGGGAAGGCGATCCGCCGGGTCCCGGCGGCGGCGCCGAGGGCGGTTCCGACGGCCCCCTTGTGCGGTACGCCACGCTCGGGATGTCCGCGCGGCCGATGGCCGATCCCACGGTCGTCGTGCCCGATCCGGCCCGGGGGCCCCGCGCCGAGCTGGTCCTGTCCGTACGGGCCGGGCTCGCCGACACCGACAAGGTGCTGCGCCCCCTCGCCGTACTGGCCGCCTCGCCCCAGGTCGAGGGGCTGGTCGTGACCGCGGGTGCCTCGCTGGAGGTCGGTGAACCCCTGTGGCCCGGCGCGCCGTTCAGCTCCGTGCTCGTCGCGGAGTCCGGCGGGCTGGTCCCCGATCTGGAGCTGGACGCGCCGCTCGACCCCGTACGGTTCCTGCCGCTGCTGCCGATGACGCCCAACGAGGCGGCGTGGAAACGGGTGAAGGGCGCGCAGGCGCTCCAGGAGCGGTGGCTGGCGCACGGTACGGATCTGCGCGACCCGCTGCGCGGGCCGGTGCCACTGGACTGAGGACGGCGGCCGGGGATGGGCCGCCGACCCACCGTCAGGGGTGTACGTGTGCCGTCGGACCCCGTACGCCGCACGGGGGAGAGCCCGTCTCGTACAGGCCGCCGGTATTTGCCGCCGATCTGTGCCGGACGGGTGATCGTCCTTGACGGGGCGTCGGCCGGGGAGGACCGTGGGGCGCTATGAGGGGCGAACCAGGGTGCCCGAAGTGCGGTGGCCGGGTGAGGGCGCCCGGTCTCTTCGCCGACTCCTGGCAGTGCGACACACACGGCACCGTGCATCCGCTGCAACCGGTCATACCGCCCAGCGTCGAAGCCCTCGGGGTCGTGGTGAACCGCGCCCGGGTCCCCGTCTGGATGCCCTGGCCGCTCCCCGTCGGCTGGCTCTACACCGGCGTCGCCTACGCGGGCGACGACCGCAGCGGCGGCCGGGCCACCGCCGTCGCGTGCTCGGGACCCGGCCCGCTCGGCGGCTCGGGAGAGCTGCTGCTGGTCGCCGAGGAGCTCGGCGTCGGACTCGGGGCGCGCTACGCCGGGATCGACGGTCCCGACCCCGGCCCGCACATCTGCGGCGACAAGCCCCCGCACGCCAAACTCCTGGCCGCCGGCCGCCCCACCCCCCTCTGGCACGTGCCAGAGGCGCCGCCGGACCGCGCGGTCTTCGCGGGCGAGGCGCTCGGACTCTGGCTCTGGGCGATCGTCTGGCCGGAGCAGACAGGGCTGTTGATGTACGACGAGCTGGTGCTCACCGATCTGCGGGACGCCGGCGCCGAGGTGGATCTGCTGCCCTGCGGGGCGCTCTCGGGGCGTCTGCTGAGCTGACCCGCGGCAGGGGCGGCCCAGCCGGTGGACGGGGCCGGGGCGCGACCGGCCGGGACGCCTTCGAACGCCCGTTATCCTGGAGCGTCCCCTGCCCGCCCGAGCCCCTGGAGTCCGTGTCGTGCGCATCGACCTGCACACCCACTCCACGGCGTCGGACGGTACGGACACCCCGGCCGAGCTGGTCCGTAACGCCGCCGCCGCCGGTCTGGACGTCGTCGCGCTCACCGACCACGACACGACCCGGGGCCATGCCGAGGCGCTCAAGGCCCTCGCCGATCTCGACACCGGACTCACCCTCGTCACCGGCGCGGAGCTCTCCTGCCGGGCCGACGGGGTGAGCCTGCACATGCTGGCGTATCTCTTCGACGCCGACGAGCCCCATCTGCTGCGCCAGCGCGAGCTGGTGCGCGACGACCGGGTGCCGCGCGCGAAGGCGATGGTGGCCAAACTCCAGGAGTTCGGCGTGCCGATCACCTGGGAACAGGTCGCCAGGATCGCCGGAGACGGCTCGATCGGCCGACCGCACGTCGCGTCGGCCCTGGTCGAACTGGGCGTCGTCGGCTCGGTCGACGAGGCGTTCACCTCCGAGTGGCTCTCCGACCACGGCCGGGTGCACGTGCCCCGCCACGAGCTGAACCCCTTCGACGCGATCCGGCTGGTCAAGGCCGCCGGAGGTGTCACCGTCGTCGCCCATCCGCTGGCCGTGACCCGGGGCGCGGTCGTCGCCGAGGCGGCGCTGGTCCGGATGGCCGAGGCGGGGCTCGACGGCGTCGAGGTCGACCACATGAACCACGACGAGCCCACCCGCGCCCGCCTGCGTGGACTCGCCGCCGAGCTGGGGCTGCTCACGACCGGCTCCAGCGACTACCACGGCACCCGGAAGACCGTACGGCTCGGGGAGTACCGCACCGACCCGGAGATCTACGGCGAGATCGTCCGGCGTGCGTCGGGCGCCTTCCCGGTGCCCGGCACGGGCGGACAGGGCTGACCCGCCCACGCGTCACCGCGTAACGCCCCCGTCCGACCGACCCCGCACCATGTGCCCGTCGTGCGCGGCCCCGTGCCGCGCCGTGGGGCCGCGTCCCGCGCGCCCCGAGTCCCGCCCGCCCTTCTCCCGCAAGGCCACCCCGTGTTCGACGCCGCCGTTTTCGGCTCCCTCTTCCTGACTCTCTTCGTGATCATGGACCCGCCCGGGATCACCCCGATCTTCCTCGGTCTGACCTCCGGGCGCCCCGCCAAGGTGCAGCGCCGGATGGCCTGGCAGGCGGTGGCCGTCGCCTTCGGCGTGATCACCGTCTTCGGCATACTCGGCCAGCAGATCCTGGACTATCTGCATGTCTCCGTCCCCGCGCTGATGATCGCGGGCGGGCTGCTCCTGCTGCTGATCGCACTCGATCTGCTCACGGGCAAGAACGACGAGCCCAAGCAGACCAAGGACGTCAACGTCGCCCTCGTACCCCTCGGGATGCCGCTGCTGGCCGGCCCCGGCGCGATAGTCTCCGTCATCCTCGCCGTCCAGCACGCCGGGAGTGCGGCGGCCCAGGTCTCGGTGTGGGCGGCCATCGTGGCGATGCACGCCGTGCTCTGGGTGACGATGCGCTACTCGCTGGTGATCATCCGGATCATCAAGGACGGCGGTGTGGTGCTCGTGACCAGGCTCGCCGGAATGATGCTCTCGGCGATCGCCGTGCAGCAGATCATCAACGGCGTCACCCAGGTCGTCCAGGCGGCATGAGACCAAAGCGCCCCCGTACGGATGTCCGTACGGGGGCGTCTCGACAAGTGCCGATCAGTGGATCCGGGGGATCCGAGAGTTATGAGGCCGGGGTCTCGGCCGGGCGGATGTAGAGGCGCTGCCCTGTCGAGGCGGCCTGTTGCACGATCTGATTGACGGAGGCGGCGTCCACGACGGTGCTGTCGACAGCTGTGCCGTCAGCATCGTTCAGTCGCATGATCTCGAAGCGCATATCGCTTCTCCCTTCGTCTGATCCTCCGTAGGAGAACTGTGTGTGACGGGTGGCCCATCGTTGATTACATGAGGCGACAACGCCTTGCCCTCTGCAAACATTCCCTACACTAAAGAAATTTTTCGGATGGCTAATTACTGGCGAGTACAGCCGTGCGTGCGGACAATGGACCCCGTATGAGCGAGGCAGAGATCAACCCCGACATCGCCGAGGTCGGCGCCCGCCTGGAGCGCACCAACGAACTGCTCCAGCGGATGCTCGCCGAGGTCGCGAAGACGCCGTCCACCCACGCCATATTCGTCGACGCGGGTTACGTCTATGCCGCGGCCGGGTTACTGGTCGCGGGGACCGAGGACCGGCGGTCCTTCGATCTCGACGCCGAGGGGCTCATCGAGGCGTTCATCGACAAGGCGCGCACGATCTTCGCGGACAGCCGGCTGCTGCGTGTGTACTGGTACGACGGCGCGCGGCGCCGTATCCACACGCCCGAGCAGCAGGCCATCGCCGAGCTGCCCGACGTCAAGGTCCGCCTCGGCAATCTCAACGCCAACAACCAGCAGAAGGGCGTCGACTCCCTGATCCGCACGGATCTCGAATCGCTCGCCAGGCACCGTGCCATCAGCGACGCCGCCCTGGTGGGCGGTGACGAGGACCTGGTGTCGGCGGTGGAGGCCGCGCAGGGCTACGGCGCGCGCGTCCATCTCTGGGGCATCGAGGCCGGCGAGGGGCGCAACCAGGCCGAGCCGCTGCTGTGGGAGGTCGACAGCCAGCGCACCTTCGACCTCGACTTCTGGAAGCCGTACGTGACGCGGCGGGCGGTCACCACGTACGAGAACGAGGGCGAACCGCCGCCCTCGCGCGACCAGGTGCGCTTCATCGGCGCGCAGATCGCCGCGACCTGGCTGGTCGGGCGGGGGCGGGCGGCGATGGCCGAGCTGCTGCCGGGCCATCCGTATCTGCCGGGCCCCGTCGACCAGGACCTGCTGATCGAGGCGGAGAGATTGCTGCAACGGTCGCTGAGGGGGCACTCCGTGCTGCGGCGTGCCCTGCGGGACGGCTTCTGGCAGCACCTCCAGGCGCAGCTCTGAGCCCCCGGGCCCCGCTGTCGGTCAGTGCGGTTCCGAACCGTCCCAGAAGGCGCTGAGCGCCGCCGCCGTACGCAGCGGCTGGTCGGTGTTCGGCGAGTGCTCGGCGCCCTCGACGATCGTCCGGCGCGCGTCCAGGCGCCGGGCCATCTCGTCGAGCAGCGGCACCGGCCAGGTGTCGTCGCGCACGCCGGACATCACATGCTTCGGCAGCGGCCGTACGGCGGCGAGCTCGGCCACCCGGTCCGGCTCCACCGTCAACTGCCGCCCCGTGGTGAGCAGTTGGACCGGGTTGTGGCGCAGCCAGCGGTGGCGCAGATCCGATCCGTCGACATCGGTCTCCTCCGGCGGCTCCATCGCCTGAATGCCCTCCCAGACCCGCCCCATGTCCATGTCCGTGAGCGCCAGGGCCTCGCTCAGCAGCCGTACGCGCTCCTCCTGGGAAGGCGAGATCCGGGCGGGGCCCGAGGAGATCAGCGTCAGCGTGCGGAAGGGCGTCGGGTCACTCAGGACCGCGGCGCGGGCGATCTGCCCGCCCAGCGAGTGCCCCACGAGATGGACCGGTGTCCCCACCGCCTCCGCCTGTGCCAGCACATCCGCCGCCAACTCCTCCTGGGCGTACGCCTCTTGGGAGTCCGGGCCCTCGGACTCGTACTGCCCGCGGCCGTCCACGGCGACCGCGCGGTAGCCGGCGCCGGTGAGCGGCTCCAGCATCGCGATGAAGTCCTCCTTACTGCCGGTGAACCCGGGCATCAGGAGAGCGGTGCCCCGCGGCGTCCCCTCGGGGCGCGCGTCGAGCACGGCGAAGTGCCCGCGCCGCGTCGGCAGCTGGAGCGCGCGGGCACAGGGCGGGGGACTGAACGTGGGCGGGCGGCTCATGCGACGAGAGTAAGTCCCCGCGCCCACCGCCGCCTCACCCGCCCGGGCGGCCTCCCGAGGAGGTGCGGGCGACGGCCCGCGGGGACGCCGACGGCCCGGCCCCCACGAGGGGGACCGGGCCGTCGGACCCGCGATATCAGCTCTCCGGCTGCGCTGCCGCCGCGCGGGTGCGGCGCCGGCGCGGCTTGGTCTCGGCGGCGGGTGCGTCGCCCTCCGCCGTCTCGGCGGCCTTCGCCGTCACGGCCTCGACCGGGGCCTTGGCCGCGCGCGTACGGCGCCGGGGCTTGGTCTCGGCCTTCGTCCCGGCGTCGATGTCGACGATCGCGGCCGGAGCCACGCCCTCGGCCGTCTCCACGGCCTCCACGGCGGGCTTGGCGGCCCGTGTACGGCGCCGGCGCGGCTTGCCGGCCACCTCGGCGTCGCCGTCGGCCAGGGGCTCGCCCAGCGGCTCGACGAACAGGTCGGTCGCGGGCCGCTCCGCCGTCGCGGCGACAGCGGCGGCCGCGTCGGCGGGCACGCTCACGCGCGTACGCCGACGGCGGCGCGGGATACGCGGCTCGGCCGCGTCCCCGCCCTCGGCGGTGTCGACCGCTCCGGCCGCCGCCGGGGCCGTCTCCGCCACCGTCCGCGTCTGTGCCTCGCCGGCCTCCAGGGGAGTCCCCCCGCGGGTACGGCGGCGCTGGCGCGGCGTGCGCGTACGGGCGGGACGCTCCTCGTGCACGGCCGTGGCGGACGCGCGCGAGGAGGACGGACCGCCCGCGGACTTACGGCCGCGACCGCCCGTCTCGCCCAGGTCCTCGACCTGCTCCGCCGACAGACCGGCTCGCGTGCGGTCCATTCGCGGCAGGATGCCCTTCGTCCCCGCCGGGATGTTGAGCTCCTCGAAGAGGTGCGGCGAGGTCGAGTAGGTCTCCGGCGGGTCCGGGAAGCCCAGGTCGAGCGCCTTGTTGATCAGCTGCCAGCGCGGGATGTCGTCCCAGTCGACCAGCGTGACGGCGATGCCGGACGCGCCCGCGCGGCCGGTGCGCCCGATGCGGTGGAGGTAGGTCTTCTCCTCCTCGGGCGACTGGTAGTTGATGACATGCGTCACGCCCTCGACGTCGATACCGCGGGCGGCGACGTCGGTGCAGACGAGAACGTCCACCTTGCCGTTGCGGAACGCGCGCAGCGCCTGCTCACGGGCGCCCTGGCCCAGGTCCCCGTGGACGGCGCCCGAGGCGAAGCCGCGCTGGGCGAGCTGGTCGGCGATGTCGGCGGCCGTACGCTTCGTACGGCAGAAGATCATCGCGAGCCCGCGGCCCTCGGCCTGGAGGATGCGCGCCACCAGCTCGGGCTTGTCCATGGAGTGGGCGCGGTAGACGCGCTGGGTGGTGTTGGCGACCGTCGCGCCCTCGTCGTCCGGCGACGTGGCGCTGATGTGCGTGGGCTGCGACATGTAGCGGCGTGCGAGGCCGATGACCGCGCCCGGCATCGTGGCCGAGAACAGCATCGTCTGGCGCTTGGCCGGCAGCAGCTGGATGATCCGCTCGACGTCGGGCAGGAAGCCCAGGTCGAGCATCTCGTCGGCCTCGTCCAGGACGAGACCGCGCACGTGCGACAGGTCGAGCTTGCGCTGACCCGCCAGGTCGAGCAGGCGGCCCGGGGTGCCGACGATCACGTCGACGCCCTTCTTGAGGGCCTCGACCTGCGGTTCGTAGGCACGGCCGCCGTAGATCGCCAGCACGCGTACGTTGCGCACCTTGCCGGCGGTCTGGAGGTCGTTGGTGACCTGCTGGCACAGCTCGCGGGTGGGGACGACCACGAGGGCCTGCGGGGCGTTGGTGAGCTGCTCGGGAACGGCCCGGCCCGCCTCGACGTCGGCGGGGACGGTGACGCGCTCCAGGAGCGGCAGGCCGAAGCCGAGCGTCTTGCCCGTGCCGGTCTTGGCCTGGCCGATGACGTCCTTGCCGGACAGGGCGACCGGGAGCGTCATCTCCTGGATGGGGAAGGGGGACAGGATGCCGACGGCTTCGAGCGCTTCGGCCGTCTCGGGAAGGATTCCGAGGTCTCGGAAAGTCGTAGTCAGGGTGCTGCCTCTTCTGTGAGACGCGACCCGAGGCGAACGCTGGGGGTCGTACCGCACCTGGGTACTCGGCCGGCCGTGGATTGGCCGGATGGCGCGGGACCACTGCCGTCGCTCGAGCGCTCGTGCCGCTGAGGGGGCCCCTCATCTGCAGGTCGTACGCAGCTGTGCGCACGGTCCGCGCGGAGGGCGGTCGGGTCGGAGCCGATCGGGCCACCGACCGGGCATCCTCATGGGGCCTGTCCGGGACAGATCTCCCGGTCAAACACTGCGATGGCCCACCGAATACTCGGCAGGCGCATTACCACTGTACCCCGGAATCGCGCAGGTGTGTTGGACGAATTCGTCGGAACGGTGCGAGGGCGCTGCCCGGCCGGGCCCTTGAACGGTGTGCGAAGTGGGCTCTGCGCGGTGCGCCGAGCGGGCTATTGTGCGCTCCATGGAGACGTCTGACAACGCCACTGAGCCCGAGTCCGCACCTGGGTCACCGACCGGTTCCGCGCCCGCGGAACCCACCGGGATCGCCGCACAGGACTGGGCGACCGCCTCCGCCGATCCGAAGTACCGGGCAGCGGTCGTAGACCTGCTGGGAGCGCTCGCCTACGGCGAACTGGCGGCCTTCGAGCGGCTCGCCGAGGACGCCAAACTCGCGCCGACCCTGGACGACAAGGCGGAACTCGCGAAGATGGCCTCCGCCGAATTCCACCATTTCGAGAGGCTGCGCGACCGGCTCGGGGAAATCGACGCCGATCCGACGGGCGCCATGGATCCCTTTGCCGCAGCGCTGGACGACTTCCACCGTCAGACCGCGCCGTCGGACTGGCTGGAAGGCCTGGTCAAGGCATATGTCGGCGATTCGATCGCCAGTGACTTCTACCGCGAGGTGGCCGCGCGGCTGGACTCCGACACCCGCGGTCTGGTGCTCGCCGTGCTCGACGACACAGGGCACGGCAATTTCGCGGTCGAGAAGGTCAGGGCCGCGATCGAGGCCGAACCCCGCGTCGGCGGACGGCTCGCCCTCTGGGCGCGGCGGCTGATGGGCGAGGCGCTGTCCCAGGCCCAGCGCGTGGTGGCCGACCGGGACGCGCTGTCGACGATGCTGGTGGGCGGGGTCGCCGACGGATTCGACCTGGCCGAGGTGGGCCGGATGTTCTCCCGGATCACCGAGGCGCACACGAAGCGGATGGCGGCCCTGGGACTGGCCGCCTGAGACTCCCGCGTCCGGGGCTCCCGCGCCGGCGGATCAGAGAAGGCACACGAGGCCGGCGGATCAGGAAGGCATCGGACGGCGCAGGACCGTGCTCGCGGGGCGGATCAGCAGCGAGAGCAGCACCGCCCCGACGGCGACCGCGCCGACCAGCGTCGCGACGACATGACCGGGGCCGAGCGCCGCGTGCGTGAGCATCGCCCCGAAGAGGGAGCCCAGGGCCCCCGCGGCGAGCACGAGGCGACGGGAGGGGAGCCGGTGGGGCAGCCGCTGGAGCGCGGCCCACGAAGCACCGAGTCCGAGCAGGACCGCACCGAGAGCTTCCAAGATCACCGCTGATCACCTCACGAAGCGCGCTGGTCAATTCGGTCGTAGCCCGTCTACCCGGAGTGCACGCGGGGCAACCCTCCGCGATCCGCCCACGATCCGGGAAGCGGACAGAGGTGTGGGGGGGGGGGGGGGGCGACCCCCCGCCCCCCCGCGGAAAAAAAAAAAAAAAAAAACACCCCACAACACCATAAAACGCTTATG
>NZ_JBHXRM010000004.1:0-183431 GCF_042716895.1 Streptomyces sp. NPDC058653
GATCAGCGCCGGTCCGTGTGGCGGAGTACGGCGGGAATCGCCGTGCCCCACACACGGGCCGGCGGCGCCTGGTGACCCACGCCCTCCAGGGTGACCAGGCGCGCGTCGGGAATCCCCTCCACCAGCGCCCGCGCGTGGCCGAGGGGGAAGAGCGGGTCCTCGGCGCCGTGCAGGACGAGGGTGGGCGCGGCGATCTCCGCCAGCCGGACGGTGACCGGCTCCTTGTCTTCCGGCAGCACCCAGTGATTCTTCATGGCCGCCTCGATGTCGGTGGTGCGGTCCACGATCCGGCCCGACAACTCCCGGACGGCGTCCTCGTGGAACGGCGCCGAACCGGTGAAGAGCCGCTCGCCGCCGACCAGGTACGCGATCACCGCCGCGCGGTCCGACCAGTCCGGCTCGGGAGCGGGATCGGCGAACGACGCGCGCAGACTCTCCGTCGGCGGCGGCAGTTCCGACCCCGTGGGACCCGCGGGGCTGGTGGAGAGGAGGGTGAGCGTCGAGACCCGCTCCGGGTACGCGACCGCCAGGCACTGCGCGAGCGCGCCGCCCATGGAGATGCCGGCCAGATGGGCCCGGTCCACGCCCAGTGTGTCCAGCAGGCCGACCGCGTCGGCCGTCAGATCCGTGAAGGTGTAGTCCGGGGCGCCCGCCGGGGAGACCGGGGACCGGCCGGTGTCACGCTGGTCGTAGCGCACGACCTGGCGCCCGCCGGCCGCGAGCCGCGCGCAGAACCCCTCGTCCCAGCCGTCCATCGAGCTTGCCGCTCCGCTGATCAGCAGGATCGTCGGGTCGGTGGGGCGGCCGAAGGTCTGGACGCAGAGGCGTACGCCGTTGGCCTCGACCAGCCGCTCGGCGCTCCGTGGCACGTCGCCGCCGGACACGTCGTCGTCGGGTGCGGCGCTGTTGGGCGCGGCGTCGTTCGGGGTCATACGTGGCTCCCGTGCTCTCGGGCGTCGGCCGTGGCCGCTGCGGTGCTTCCGCTGGGGTGACGACCGGTCGGCGCCACCGAACTCATCGGCCGGTCAGTGCCCGAAGGACTCCGCGAGATCCGTCGGGGCGGCCTGCTTCCACGAGTCGACCAGGATGTCGTACAGCTCGGTCTCGTCCTCCAGCGCGCCCAGCCGGGCCCGTACCCAGGAGGAGTTGGCCTCGTGCGGCGGGACCCAGAACTTCCCGGGCTCCGCCGCGATCAGCTCCGTACGCTCGAACTTGGGGCAGCGGACGGCGAACGACGTCCCGTCGTCCGGCACCGTGACGAACATCCTGCCCGCGACATGGAAGGTGGGAATGTTCCACAACTCCCTCTCCACCGTGCGCGGGAGGGACATCGCGATACGGCGGACGTCGTCGGCGTCAAGACCTGACGGGCCAAGGTCTGCGTCAAGCATGGTCGTTGCCTTCGGATCGATGGACGCGGCTGCTCCCATGATCCGGCATCCTCCGGTCTCGCGTACCCCCGCGGTCCGCCGCGTTCCCGTCGTCGTCCCGCGTCTCCTCCTCGTCGCGGGCGCTCCGGAGCACCTGGCTCAGGGTCCGGCCCGTGCGGGCGGACCGGGCCCGCCGTGGGTCGGGGGTGGCGTTGACACCGCGCGTGCTTCCGGAACCGGTCTTCTTCACCAGCAGCCAGGCCTCGCCCGAGCCGTCCCCGCCGCCACGGAACCGGGTGAGCGCGTAGGCGCCGCTCAGCTTCCGCCCGTTCAACCGGAACGAGGCGTGGCCCCTGTCCAGCGCGGCGGCGAAGGCGGCCGTGCTGTCGACCCCGATCGGCCGATAGCTCCCCTCGTCCCACACGATGACCGGGCCGGCCCCGTACTCACCGGCGGCGATGACCCCCTCGTACTCCCGGTACTCCATCGGATGGTCCTCGGTCGGCACCGCCAGGCGTTTGTCACCGGGGTCGGTGGAGGGGCCCCTCGGCACGGCCCAGGACTTCAGCACGCCGTCCACCTCCAGCCGGAAGTCGAAGTGCATACGGCGCGCGTCATGGATCTGGACGACGAACGACAGCTCCTCGGAGGGACCTGCGCTCTCGCCGCGCGGCTCGTCGGTGGTGTCGAACCGGCGCCTGCCGTGGTAGCGCGCCAGCCGGTCCTCTCCGCTCCGCTCGGCCATGGCGAACCTCAGCCCGTACGGCCATCGACGAGGAGCGCGGCGCGGGAGCCGCGCGACCGGGTGAACCCGCTGTCCCGTTCCCGCACTACCCCTCGCCCTCCTCGTCCGGAGAGATGTGCATGGCGGCCTCCTCGGCGGACGCCGCGCCCCCGTCGATCCCCACGTCGCGCGCCGACACGTCGGAGTGCCGGCGCGGTGCGATGTCGTCCACCGGCCGGAGCCGTCCCGCCCGCTCCTCACCGGTCTCCGGGTCCCTGGGCTCGCCCTCGCCCCCCGGCACGTCGCCGACGTCGTCGCCCGACTCCGGCAGCACGTCCGGTGCCTCCTGTGCGAGCCGCTGCTCCAGCGTCTCGCCCTCCTGCTGCTCCTCGCCGGTGACCCCGTACTTGTTGACTCCGAGGGGGCGCTCGGGCGGGGAGTAGCCCTCCGTCATCATGTCGTCCAGATCGCGCTCGCCTATCACGTTCTCCAGATCGAGATCGTCGGAGGGGCTGTTCCGGACGTCCGAGTTCTCGGGCTGGTACACATCGTCGCCTCGTGACTCGTCGGCCATGACTCGATCCTTTCCAGAAGGGTCTCCACCCGCGCGTTTCCGGAACGCCGCGGGGCGGCGTCCGGGACCGCCCCCTGCGGGTGCCCGGCCCGGCTCCCGTCGGTCTGGAGGTGTGAATCGAGGACCACCAGAACATGACGAGAGATCTTCAGAATACGCCCGAAATGTCCCCCGGGTGGATCGGGGGCGGTTCGGCGGGAGCTGGGCGCGGGGCGACGGCCGGGGCAAGGCGGAGGCGGGCTCCGGACGGGTGTCCGGGAGGCGCTAGGCGAAGCGGGCGCTGGGGACCGGGCCCGGGGAGGCCATATGGGTCCGGGGGCCGGTCGGCCGGCCCGCCGCCGTCCCGGTGACGAACGCCGCCAGCGCCGCGTCCGGGTCGGGCGGGGTCTCGCCGTCGCCGGGGTCGGCGGCTCCGTCGGCGCGTACGATCTCCGCCGCGATCTCGGCCTCCGGGCGGGCGTCCGGGGGCTCTGTCCGGGCGCCGTCGTCCGTCATCAGCAGCCGCTCCCCCCACGGCTGGACGACCGTCTGGCAGAGCAGACCGCTGACGTCCGCGCTCACCACCGGCGGGTCGGTCCAGCAGGTGGCGTGCTCGTACAGGATCTGCCCGTCGGCGCGGTCCCGGAGGGAGACGGCCACTTCACGGTCGATGTCGTTCAGGTCGTAGGCGACGACCAGGGTGTCCTCGCCGCCGGGGGTGTACGGCTCGGTGGGCAGCCCGAGCACGTCGGCCGCCGCGAGACCGAGGATCCGGTCCGGGCGGCCTGGCAGCAGGGAGACCGTGCGCGGGCGGGGACCGGCGGCGTCGAGGACGACACGCAGCCGGTCGAGCCCGCGCCGGCACAGTTCGGCGCTGTCCTGGAGGTAGGCGAAGCGGCCGGTCATGGCGGCGTCGAAACCGTACGGCGAGAGCGTCGCCAGATACCCGCCCGTCAGGACGTAGTGCCAGCCGCGCAGATCGCGCCGGTCCAGCCGCGCGCCGTCTCCCGGGTGTGCGGAGAGCGCGCGATCCGCCCGGTGGAGCATGCCGCTCACCCGGGTGTGGGCCCATTCCCATTTGGTGTCGTCCGGCGCCGGCAGCCGGGAGAAGTGGGTGCGGGCGGTCGAAAGGTCCCCGGCGAGAAGGGAGTTGAAGACGAGCAGATAGCGCTCGGGCCACGGCCGGAGCGTGGCGTCGCGCTCCAGGAGCAGGGCCACCACCTCGGCATGCCGGTTCTCGCTCTCCAGGGCGGAGACGAGTTCGTCCAGTACGGCGTACGAGTCGGGCGCCAGCCGCAGGGCCTCGCGGAGCGCGGGTACGGCGAGGAAGGCGACGCCTCGTTCGACGCAGCCGTAGCCGAAGTCGTAGAGCGCCTGGGGGCTTTGGGGGTCCTCGGCCAGCACCCGGGACGCGGCGGTCAGATCGTCGAAGCCGGTCGCCTCGGCCAACCGGCCGACGGCGCGGGCCAGTTCGGTGAGCGGGGCGGATTCGGCGGCGGGACGCAGAGCCCGTACGGCTCCGGGGATGTCACCGGCGTCGATCAGCCGGCGGGATTCTTCCAGTTCGTCGGTCATCGGCACCGATCCTCGGTCACGGCTCCGGGAGCGGCAACGGATTTTGTGCGCGGCGGCGGTTGGAGAGGCGCAGCGGGCGGCGAGGGTTCGCCGGCACGGGGAACGTGGCTGTCTGCCGCCGCCCGTGAGGGGTAGACGGAGGGCATGGCATCCGAGAAGTCCTTCCCCCCGTCCCCCCGGGCGGTCCGTCGGTTCGGCGGGGCCGCCGCATGATCCTCGGAGCGCAGGACACGGGAGGCCCCACCTGGTACACGTTCGTGGCGATCGCCGTCGCCGTGGGCGTCATCGGCTACGCCCTGTTCGGCAAGCGCCGCTGAACACCCGGCCGCCGGAGGGCTCAGCCGGTGGTCCAGCCGTGCAGAAGACGGGCGACGCCGGCGACGCCGACCGTCCCCGCCGCCGCGTCGCGCACCAGCGCGACCGCCGCCTTCACGGGGTAGTCGAGCCGGTGCCCGTGCAGTGAGAGGAACGCCTCGCAGGAGTGCCAGGCGAAGGCCTCGTTGGAGTGCTCCAGACAGGGCAGCTTCGCCAGGGTCTGGAGCAGCGCGGCGGCCTTGAGATGCGGGGAGCCGTAGATGTCACGGTCCATGGCGCGGGCGTAGACGCGGGCGACGGCCGCGTGGAGGGGGCCGTAGTCGTCGACCTGCGGGTCGCGCGGCAGCAGTTCGGCCGCGTGCAGCAGGTAGGACACATCGATCTTCGGCTCGGGCTCGCTCGCACTCACGCGGCGTGGCCCCGGTCGCGCCCCTCGAGTTCCCGGCGGGCCCGCAGATCGGCCGCGCGCTGCTCGGGCGTGGGGTCGACCGCGCTCGGCTCGGTGTCGAACTCCTCGCCGCCGCGCGCCATCGACGCCTTGAAACCTTCGAGGAAGGTGTTCTCCACGGCGGTGGCCCGGTCGTACGCGGCCGACAGGATGTACTCCTGAAGGCTGACACCGGCGGCCTTGGCCGCGGCGACGATCGCGGCGCGCTGCCCGGGATCGGGGAAGCGCAGGCTCATGGCCGCGGCCTTGGATTCACTCATGGCGCCGAAGCTACCACTGATACCGATGACACCACAGGCCGATAATCGCCGAAGCGGCCAGAAGTCGTTGTCAGGAGCATTGACACCGTAAGAGATCAAGTGATCTATTCACTTCATGAGTCGCAGTGAGTTGTCGTTGTCCGAGCGACTGGCGGACAACATCGTCGAGATCATCCGCTCGGAACGCCTCGGTCACGGGGACGCCCTCGCGTCCTCCCGTGACCTCGCCCGCCGCTTCGGGGTCACCACGCCCACGGTGCGCGAGGCGTTGCGCAGGCTGGAGGCGACCGGCGTGGTGGAGTTCCGGCACGGATCCGGCACCTATGTGGGCCCGGGCATCGGACGCCGGCTGATGGCCAACCCCCATCTGCCGCGCAGCACCCGGGCATCGGTGCTGGAACTGGTCGAGGCCCGGCTGGTGCTGGAGCCCGCCGTCGCCGCGGCAGCCGCGAACGTACGGATGGCCGACGGCGTACGGGAGTTGGAGTCGGCGGCGTCCAACGCGCTGCACCCGCCGGAGGAATCACTGAAGCAGTCGGTCCACTTCCATGTGGCGCTGGCGGCGGCGAGCGGCAACACCCTGCTCCGCGAGGCCGTCGAGGCCCTGCTCCAGGTCCGGGCCCGGGACCAGGTGGAGATCCGGCACCGGTACAACGACCGGGCCCGGGACCACGCCGAGCACCTGGAGATCCTCGACGCGGTACGCGACGGTGACGCGGCGGCGGCCGAGCGGCTGACCCGTACGCATCTGGCGGCGATCCGCGACGCGGTCCTCACGGCCGACTTCCCGGCGGACGAAGCCGATACCGAACCCGATACAGAACCCGATACCGAACCCGATACCGGTCCCGATACCGGTCCCGAATCCGACAGCGACCCCGATACCGCACCCGCCACCGGTCTCGCGCTCCAGGAAGGAGGCTCACGGTGAACTCCGAGCCTTCCTCGGCCCGCCGCTCCGCACGGCTCGCCGAGCTGACGACCGTCGAGGCGGCCGACGCCGTGACGTCCAGCCCGGTGGTGATCCTGCCGGCCGGCGCGTTCGAGCAGCACGGCCCCGGTATGCCGATGGCGACCGACACGCTCCGGGCGGAGTCGGTGGTCGATCTCGTCGCCGCCGAGCTGGGCGGGCGCGCGGTGATCGGTCCGTCCCTGCCGGTCGGGGTCTCCCCGCACCACCTGGCGTTCGCCGGCACGGTGACACTCTCGACCACGACGTTCGCCGCCGTCGTACGGGAGTACGTCGACTCCCTGTACCGGCACGGCTGGCGGAAGATCCTTATCGTGACCGGGCACGGCGGCAACAACGCCACCCTGTCCACCGTCGCGCAGGACCTCCTCGTCACCCGGCCCGACCTCGAGTTCGCGTGGACACCGCTCACCGCGCTGGCGCCCGAGGCCGTGGCGGACATGCGTGTCGGCGAGGTGCACGGTCACAGCGGTGAGGCGGAGACGGCCCAGATGCTGCACCTCGCGCCCCATCTCGTGCACACCGACCGGCTCACCCCCGGATCGACGGCCACCGCCGATCTCGATCCGCTCTCCCGGCTCTCCAGACGCGGCCACCCCGCGCTCGCGGTGAGCTACGACCGGCTCAGCGCCAACGGTGTGCTCGGCGACCCGCGCCGCGCGACCGCCGCCGCCGGGCAGGCCATCGTGGACACGGCCGTGTCCCGCATCGTGGCTTTCGTCAAGGAGTGGCTGGACGCCTAGAGGGGCCCGGAAAGGCCCCTCCGGTACGTACACCACTTCCCGCGCGCGTCGCCCCCTCCCCCCAGGCGGCGGGCGCCCCTCACCCGTCACCGCACCCCCGCGCGTGGTTCCGCGCGCGCAGATTCACCGCACCCCCGTCCCCGCACCCTCGTCCCCACACCTCAGTCCCCGCACCCGTCTCACCACACCCAGCCGTACGCGCCCCAGCGCCGTACGGCAGAAGGAGCCTGCGATGAAGCAGTCCCCGTTCGGCGGCCGACGCCTGACCCCGGGCCGTGCCCGCGCCCTGTTCCGTACCTCAGTGGCGGCGGCCGGACTCGCCCTCGTCGGCTCGGCGTTGGCGCCGGTCACGGCGAGCGCCGCGCCCACGGCCGCTCCCGCCGCCACGTCCAAGTCCCCCGACGGCTGTCGGCAGCCGGCGCCGCAGCAGCCCGGCACGAGTCAGCTCCGTACCGTCGCGAGCGGCGGGCTCTCCCGTACGTACCAACTCCATCTGCCCGCCGACTACACCCCGCGCAAGGACTGGCCCGTCGTGCTCGCCTTCCACGGCCGGGGCAACACCGGTGTCGGTACGGAGGAGTTCTCCGGGCTGTCGAACCTGCCCGCGATCGTCGCGTACCCCAACGGTGTCATCGGGACCGGCGACGGCGACCGGCAGGCCTGGCAGGGAGCGCCCTACGCCGCGGCCGGCGTCGACGACGTCGCCTTCACCGGCGATCTGATCGACGAGCTGAAGCGCACCCTCTGCGTCGACTCACGTCGTGTGTATGCCACCGGCAAGTCGAACGGCGCCGGATTCACCGGGCTGCTCGCCTGCCGGATGGCCGACCGGATCGCCGCCATCGCCCCCGTGGCCGGCGCGTTCTACCCCGAGACCGGCGAGAACTGCCGCCCCTCGCGGCCCGTCCCCGTCATCGACTTCCACGGCACCGGCGACGTCACGATCCCCTACGCCGGCGACCCCGAGCGCGGTCTGCCCGCCCTCCCCGAGTGGACCGCCGCGTGGGCCGACCGCAACGACTGCCGCTCCCGGCCGCACACCCGCGTGATCGAGCCCGACATCACGATCACCGGCTACAACGGCTGCGACCGCGGCGCCGACGTGCGCCATGTCGCCATCACGGACGGCGGGCACACCTGGCCCGGCGCCGACAGCTACAGCGGTGGCGGATACGTCACCGAGACCATCGAGGCGCACGAGGTGATGTGGCAGTTCCTGCGCCAGTACCGGACCCCGAGACCAGCCGGCCGCTGACGCGGGAACCGAGTGAGGAGAGCCGCTCATGAGTACACAGAACCCCGCGCCACCAGGTACCCCGGAGACCCCCGGTGAGACCGCGGCCGAACCCCGGCTGCCACTGATCATCCGCGCCATGGGCGTGATCGAACGCGCCGGCAACGCCCTGCCGCACCCCTTCTGGCTGTTCTGGATCCTGTCCGGGATCCTCGCCGTCATCAGCGCCGTACTGGCGGCGGCGGACGTCTCCGTCGTCTCACCGGCGGACGACAAGACGGTCGTCGTACAGAACCTGCTCAGCGGCGACGGGCTCGCCATGGCGGTCTCGACGATGATCGAGAACTTCGCCACCTTCCCGCCGATGGCGACGATCGTGGTCGTCATCATGGGTGTCGCCGTCGCCGAACGCAGCGGATTCCTCGCCGCGTTGATGCGGGTCGGCGTCTCGCGGGTACCGGCCTCGTGGGTGGTGTTCGCCGTGGCCTTCGCGGGCACCGTCGCCCATGTCGCCTCCGCCGCCGCCTACATCATCCTCGTACCGCTCGGCGGTCTGGCCTTCCGCGCGGTGGGCCGCTCGCCGATCCTCGGCATCGTGGTCGCGTACACCGCGATCGCCTCCGGGTACGACGCCAGTCCGCTGCCCACCCCCAACGACGCCATCTTCGCGGGCATCACCACGGCCGCCGCGCAGATCGTCGGCGGGGACGACGCGTACGTGTCCCCGCTGAGCAACTGGTTCTTCAACATCGCGTCCTCGTTCCTGCTCGCCGTCGTGATCACGCTGGTGACCAAGTACGTGCTCAGCAAGCGGCCCGACCTGGACGCCGATCCCGACGCCGACCTGGACGACCTGGGCCGGCTCACGCTCAGCGACCAGGAACGCTCGGCGCTGCGCCGCGCCGTGGGCACGCTGCTCGTGGCCGTCGTGGCCCTGACGGCGGCGCTCCTGCCGGTCTCGTCCCCGCTGCGGGGCGACGGCGGTAGCATCGTGGAATCCCCGTTCCTCGACGGCATCGCGGCCGTCGTCGCCTTCCTCTTCGGGTTGGTGGGCATCGTCTACGGCCTGCGCTCCGGCTCGATCAAGAAGGCCGCCGACGTACCGAGGCTGATGGCCGAGGGCATCAAACAGATGGCGCCCGTGCTGGTGCTCTTCTTCGCGATCGCCCAGTTCCTGGCGTACTTCGAGTGGACGCACCTTGGTGATGTGCTCGCGGTCAGGGCGGCCGAGGCGCTGGAGTCCAGCGGACTGCCGATCGTGGTCGTCTTCCTGCTGATCCTGCTCCTGCTGACGCTGGTGAACGTGATGGTGACCAGCGGCTCGGCGATGTGGGCGCTGGCGGCTCCGGTACTCGTGCCCATGCTGATGCTGGTGAGTGTGCCGGCGGAGACGACACAGGCGCTGTTCCGGATCGCGGACTCGGGCTCCACGGCCATCACACCGATGAGCCCGTACTTCATCATGGCGCTCGGTTTCCTCCAGCGGTACCGCAAGAGCGCGGGCATCGGCACGCTCGCCTCCTACACGCTGCCGCTCGCCGTGGCGATGACCGTGGCCTGGACGCTGCTGTTCCTGGCGTGGTGGGCGCTCGGCATACCACTGGGCCCGGGGGCGCCGGTGCGCTGATCGCGACGGACCACCGGTGGCCCCGCCCGCGTACGGGCGGGGCCACCGCTTTCAGCCGCTACCGGGACGCGGCCGGCCCGGGCCGCGCGCCCGGCGCCGGGGCATAGCCCGTCGGGCGGGCCGTGAACGTGCCGCGGCCCCGCGTCCGGCTGCGCAACCGCGTGGCGTAGCCGAAGAGTTCGGCCAGTGGCACCGTCGCGGTGACCACCGCCGTACCCGCCCGGGCCGTCGAGCCCGAGACCCGGCCGCGCCGGGCCGCCAGGTCACCGAGCACCCCGCCGACGGCGTCGTCGGGGACGGTCACGGTGACCTCGACCACCGGTTCCAGCAGCACCATCGTCCCGGCCCGCAGCGCCTCACGGAGCGCGAGCCGTCCGGCCGTACGGAACGCCATCTCCGACGAGTCCTTCGGATGCGTGGCCCCGTCGGTCAGGGTGACCCGTACCCCCGTCACCGGGTGACCGCCGAGCGGCCCCTCGGCGAGCGCGTCCCGGCAGCCCGCCTCGACCGCCCGCACGTACTCCTGCGGGACGCGTCCGCCGACGACGGCCGACCGGAACGCGAAGCCGCCGCTGTCCGAGTCCGCCGCCTCCAACGGCTCGGTGTCGAGGACGACATGGGCGAACTGGCCGGCGCCGCCGTCCTGCTTGACATGCCGGTACACCAGACCCGACACCCCGCGCCCGACCGTCTCCCGGTAGGCCACCTGCGGCCTGCCGACCCCGACATCGAGCCCGTGGGCGCGGCGGATCTTCTCCACCGCGACCTCCAGATGCAGCTCACCCATCCCGGACAGCACCGTCTGGCCGGTCTCGGCATCGGTCCGGACGGCCAGCGAGGGATCCTCCTCCACCAGCCGCGCCAGCGCCGTCACCAGCCGGTCGACGTCGGTGCGCCTGCGCGCCTCGACGGCCACGGTGACCACGGGATCGGCGACACCGGGCGGTTCGAGGACCAGCGGGGCCGACGGTACGCAGAGAGTGGCACCCGCGCGGGCGGCCTTCACCCCGATCACCGCGACGATGTCCCCCGCGACCGCCCGGTCCACCTCCGCGTGGCGGTCGGCCCGGACCCGCAGGATCCGGCTGATCCGCTCGGTACGCCGCGCACCCACGTCCAGCACCGCCTCTCCCTTTCCGACCGTTCCCGAGTAGACCCGCAGATACGTGAGCCGGCCCGTGGACGTCGAGCTGACCTTGAACACGAGCGCCGCGAACGGCCCCGCCGGATCGGCGGCCCGTTCCTGCTCCTCGCCGCCCAGCGTGCCGCGCACCGCCGGTACGTCCAGCGGCGACGGCAGATAGGCGACGACCGCCTCCAGCAGGGGCTCGATCCCGCGGTCGCGGTACGCCGAACCGCACAGCACCACGACACCCTCGCCGGTACGGGTCAGATCACGCAGCGCGGAGGCCAGCGTCCCCGCGGAGAGCGTCGCCTCCGCGCAGAACTCCTCCAGCGCGGCCGGATGCAGCTCCGCGACGGCCTCCTCCAGCACCCGGCGGCGCCGGAGCGCCTCCTCCACCAGGGAGTCGGGCACCGGGCCCTGCTCGTAGGAGCCGCCGGACCAGAGATGAGCCCGCATACGGAGCAGATCCACCACACCGGTGAACCCGTCCTCGCCGCCGATCGGCAACTGCACCACCAGGGGAGCCGGATGGAGCCGGCGGCGGATCGACTCGACGGCCGTGTCGAGATCGGCCCCGGCACGGTCCAGCTTGTTGACGAACGCGATCCGGGGCACCCCGTGCCGGTCCGCCTGCCGCCACACCGACTCACTCTGCGGCTCCACGCCCGCGACCGCGTCGAACACCGCGACGGCACCGTCGAGCACCCGCAGCGAACGCTCCACCTCGTCGGCGAAGTCGACGTGGCCCGGCGTGTCGATGAGATTGATCCGGTGACCGTCCCAGGCGCAGCTCACGGCCGCGGCGAAGATGGTGATGCCACGGTCGCGCTCCTGCGAGTCGAAGTCCGTGACGGTGGTGCCGTCATGGACCTCGCCACGCTTGTGGATGGTGCCGGTGAGATAGAGGATCCGCTCGGTGACGGTGGTCTTGCCGGCGTCCACATGGGCGAGGATGCCCAGGTTCCGGACGGCGGCGAGCGGGTTGGTGAGCGCGCTGGTGGAGTGACGGTGCAGGTCGGTACGCACGGCCCATGGCCTTTCGGGTGATCCGGGAGAAGGGCGACGCGATTGCCGGACGAAAGCACCCCCGACGCGCCGCGACAGCTCTCCCCGGGCAGGGCCCGACAAGGGTGTGCGTACGGTGGGTCGACCGCGGATCGACGCGGAATCAGGCGTTCGTCACGGACGTCCGGGACCGGCCGCGCAGCCGGCGCCGGGCGCCGCGAGACACCAGGATCACCTCGTACCGTGCCGGGGGAACGACAACAGCGGTGCGGTCACGCATGGCTGGTCTCCCCTCAGTGGTCACGGCGCGCGCCGGGACGAGGTGTACGGCGCGAGTTCGTGGTGAGTGTACTGAGCGGGGTGCGACGACCGCACCGGTTTTTCGGCGGCGGACACGCGGGCCCGGCCGGTGATCGCATGGCGCGCCGCCGGGACAGCAGGGCTGGTACGGCTCTCTCGGGGTAGGCGCGGGACATGGCCACCACCATCCCGGAGTCCGGGACGAGCCGGTATCCGCTGACCGAGGACCAGGCCGGAATGCTGACCTGGGTGCGATGGGTGTACGCGGGGATGGCCGTCTTGGCCGCCGCGCACCTCGCCGCCGCGCTCTGGTCCGGAGACCCCGGCGGACAGACACTCCGCACCGCCACGATCGGCGTGCTCGCGTTCCCCGTCCTGATGTTCCTGTCGCACCGTCAGCTGCGCCGTCACCGGGCGGCGTTGGAGCGATCACGGCGCTCCGCTCTCCGAGCCGGGTGGGAGATCCGCCGCCGATGAGCTGACCGTTCCGCGAATCCACCCTGGGCGGCGGTAATTTCGCCCCACTCTCAGGATCATGACGTGGATCGGTCAATAATTTCCAGTCCCCTGTCTTGCCCGTGGACTGTCATGTCCCTACGTTGTGGGGGGCCGCACCGTGCGCCGGGACGCGCGCGGCGCCGCCACGTACGACGTACTCCGCATGCCGCCGCATGCCGCTCTTCCCCGCACCTCCACACGCAGAGCCGATTGCGAGGAACCCCGTGGCACTTTCCAGACGCACCGTCATCGCGTCCGCGATAGCCGGCGCCGGAGCGGCGGCAGGCCTGGCCGCCCAGACCGGCACCGCCCAGGCGGCCGCCTCCCCACCCGGAGACGTCGTCGGCAAGATCACCGTCGGCTACCAGGGCTGGTTCGCCTGCTCCGGCGACGGCGCGCCGATCAACGGCTGGTGGCACTGGTCGCAGAACTGGGGCCAGTCGCCGTCCCCGAGCAACACCGCGATCGTGAGCTGGCCCGACGTACGGGACTACACCCACACCTACCGGACGGCCTACCCGGCGCTCGGCAACGGACAGCCCGCCTCGCTGTTCTCCTCGTACGACCAGCAGACCGTCGACACCCACTTCTCGTGGATGCAGCAGAACGGCATCGACACCGCCGCCCTCCAGCGCTTCAACCCCAACGGCGGCGAGGGCGCGACCCGCGACGACATGGCGGTGAAGGTACGGAGCGCGGCCGAGAAGTACGGCCGCAAGTACTACATCATGTACGACGCCACCGCCTGGACGAACATGCAGCCGGAGATGAAGGCGGACTGGCTCGCCAAGATGAAGGCGAACATCGAGTCCCCCGCCTACGCCCGGCAGAACGGCAAACCGGTGGTCGGCATCTGGGGTTTCGGCTTCAACGAGCCCAACAAGACCTGGTCGGCCGCCGTCTGTCTGGACGTCGTCAACTGGTTCAAGGCGCAGGGGTGTTATGTGATGGGCGGCGTGCCCACCCACTGGCGCAGGGGCATCGAGGACTCACGGCCCGGATACATGGACGTGTACCTCGCGTTCGACATGATCTCGCCGTGGATGGTCGGCCGGATCGGGGACATCGCGGGCGCCGACAACTTCTACGCCAACGTCAACACCCCCGACCAGGCGCACTGCGACGCCAACGGGATCGACTACCAGCCGTGCGTGCTGCCCGGCGACCTCCAGTCCGGCCACCGCGCGCACGGCGACTTCATGTGGCGGCAGTTCTACAACATGTGCCGGATCGGCGTGCAGGGCATCTACATCTCGATGTTCGACGAGTTCAACGAGGGCAACCAGATCGCCAAGACCGCCGAGACGTCCGCGCACGTCCCGGTGGGTTCCGGCATACGGGCGCTGGACGAGGACGGCACGGCCTGCTCGGCGGACTACTACCTCCGCCTCACCGGTGACGGAGGCCGGATGCTCAAGGGCCAGCTTGCGCTGACGCCGACCCGCCCGACACCGCCGGTCGTCGGCGGCGGCGACCCGAACCCGCCGACCGGCGACCTCGCGCTGCGCAGGGCCGCGAGCGCGAGCAGCCAGACGCAGAACTACGGGCCGGGCAACGCCGTCGACGGCAACGCGGGCAGCTACTGGGAGAGCGCCAACAACGCGTTCCCCCAGTGGATCCAGGTCGACCTCGGCTCCGCCCTGCCGGTCCGGCGGCTCGTCCTGTCGCTGCCGCCGAACCCCGCCTGGGGAGCCCGCACCCAGACGCTGTCCGTTCTCGGCTCCACGAACGGGACGAGCTTCAGCACGCTGAGCGCCCCGGCCGCCCGCGTCTTCGACCCGGCGAGCGGGAACACGGCGACGGTCACCCTCGCGTCGGCCGCGTCCGCCCGGTACGTACGGGTGCAGATCACCGGCAACACCGGCTGGCCGGCGGGTCAGCTGTCCGGGCTGAGCGTCTACGCCGAGTGAGTCCGGGCGGCGGCTGACCGGCGGGCCCGACCCGGCGCGGGCCGAGGGGCGCTCACGGCGTCGAGCTGACGACAGCGGGTGGAAAGCCCTCACCCCCCGGCCGTGACCGACCGGGGGGTGAGGGAGCGTGGACCGTCCGGAGGGGGACGGCCCGGAGGAGGGCCGTCCGGACCGGGCCGGTTACGACAGGGGCTCGATCCAGATGTTGCGGTAACGCACCTTGTTGCCGTGGTCCTGGAGCCGGATGGCGCCGTTGGCCGTGGTCTCCGGCGCCCCGTTGCCCGTGGGACCGTCGACGGCCACGTCGTCGTGGACGACCTTGCCGTTCCACACGACGGTGACCCGCGCGTCCTCCGTCTTCTTCCCGTCGGCGCCGAAGCGGGCGCCGCGGAAGGTGATCTCGTACGTCTGCCAGGTCTCCGGCGCCGTCGAGGCGTTGAGGTCCGCCGCCTTCTTGGTGTAGATCGCCGCCGCCTCGTTGTCGGCGAGCTTCTCCACACCGAACGAGTCGAGGATCTGGACCTCGTACCGCTCCTGGAGATAGACGCCGCTGTTGCCGCGGTCCTGGCCGGTCACGTCCGGCGGCAGCTGCGGCACCCGGAACTCGACATGCAGCTTGAAGTCCTTGAACGCCTGCTTGGTGCGGATGTCACCGCAGCAGACCTCCATGGCCTCGTCGGCGGCCGACGGCCAGCGGACGTCACTGCCGTCGATGTGCTGCCACTGCGACCGGTCCTTCCCGTCGAACAGCGTGATGCGGCTGTCCTTGGGATGGACGGTGATCAGGTCGAGATTGACATGGCCCGTGTCGCCCTCGTCGTACCGGTAGGCGATCGTGTTGGCCCCGCGGCTCAGTGGCAGCGACTCCGTCACCGTCGACCAGCCGGTCCAGGGACCGGTGCTGGGCAGGACCGTCTGTTTCATCTTGCGGCCGTTGACGTAGACGCTCACCGTCTTGTCGCCGACGAACGGGTTCGGGCCGTTGGCGTACCGCAGCCCGACGTCGTACTTGCCCGCCTTCGTCGTCGTCACGTCGAACGTGGTGGTGGCGCCCTGTGTCCCGTAACTGTCGACGAAGCCGCCGCCCGAGTGGCCCGCGTGCTCGGTGTCGACCCGAGCGCCGCCGGTCAGCGCGGCCTCCTCCGCCTCGTAGAGCGTCTTCGGCGTCTCGTCGCCGACCAGCGAGTTGAGGGTGTACCAGGCCTCGGTGCTCCACAGCGTCTCGCCGTCCGCCGAGCCGAAGGGGCGCGGCGAGCGGATGTGCACCACACGGTTGGACTTGAGGCCGTCGATCGCGAGGGTGACCTTCCTGCCGTCGGCGGACACGGTCGCCGACCGGACCGGGAGGGTCTCCTCGTCGATCTTCGGGCCGCCGTAGTCCGGTGTCGGCGCGTAGTACCACTGCTTGACCTCGTACCGCTCGACCAGTTCGGCGACGGTCTCGGCCGAGAGCGGCTTGGTGTACTCCAGCTCGAAGCCGCCCGGCTTGGCCCGCATCGCCAGGATGTCGAAGGCGTCCTCGCCGTTGGGCGTCAACTTCTGGAGGCCGTAGGAGAGTTTGCCCTCCTGGCCCCAGTTGCCGCCCGCGCCCAAGCCGCCGGCGTAGATCGCGCCGTCCGGGCCCATGCTGATCCGGTTGACACCGGCTTCGAGTCCCTGGGTCATGCGGAAGACCGCGCCCTGGTACTCGCCCTTGACCTTCTCCAGATACGCGCGCTGGATGCCGCCGTAGGTGACGTCGCCGAAGACCATCTGCCCGGCGTACGGTCCTTCCTTCAACAGCAGCGGCGTGCTGGGGGAGTTGGCGATCTCGTTCTGCGGCAGCCACAGCACCGGCTTGGTGACCGGCTTGGCGTCGAACGGCCCGGCGGGGTTGGTGTAGTGGTTGAAGAAGCGGTCCTGCTTGATGTGGACCAGCTTCGACGAGGGCAGCCAGCCGCCCTGGTTGTCGGTCACGAAGATGTCGCCCTCGGGGCCCCAGCCGATGCCGTTGGGCGTCCGCAGACCACCGGCGACATAACTGACCTCGCCGGTCTCCTTGTTCACCTTGATCGTGGAGCCGCGGTTCTTCGCGGGCTGCGGATCGGTCGTCGCGCCGCCCTGGTTGATCGCGACCGAGAGGTTCAGATAGAAGAAACCGTCCCGGTAGAGCAGCCCGAACGCGAACTCGTGGAAGTTCCCGCCGTGCGGCCAGGTCGCGACCTTCCGGTAGGTGTCGGTGACATCGTCCCCGTCGGTGTCCTGGAGCTCCGTCAGCTCGTGCTTTTGCGACACGTACAGCGAACCGTCGACGTACTTGATGCCCTGCGGCTCCTTGAGGCCCCCGGCGATCTTCTTGGCCTTCACCCTGTCGGGGCCCGTGCTGCCCGTGACCTCGCTGAGTAGGTAGACCTCGCCGGTCAGATTGTCCGTACCGCCCCAGGTGGTGACGGCCAGCCGACCGTCGGGCAGCCAGTCCATGGCGGTGACCTGCGGTTCGAAGCCGCTCGGCCGGAGGTCGGTCAGGGTGTATCCGGGGTGCACGCTGTTCAGGGGAAGGCCGTCGCCGGGCGAGTCCCTGACGCCCTCGCACTCCTTGCGGCCCGGCGCCGTCACCCGTACGACGCCGGCGTCCGTGCTGAGAACGGAGTTGGGCACGACGGCGAAGCCGGAGGCGCCCGGGGGCCGCCACGCCAGGGTGATGTTCTGGCCGCCGGTGCGGTCGAAGTGATCGATACGCAGGGAGTGGTAACCGGCCGTCAGGGTGACCGTGCCGTCCTTCGGGTCGGCTCCGTGCAGACCGTCGTGGTCGATGACGATCTGATCGTCGATCAGCAGCCGCGAACCGTCGTCGCTGGTCAGCCGGAAGGAGTAGGAACCGTTCTGCGGAACGTCGATGTTGCCGATGACCTGCGACACGAAGTTGTCGCCGATCCCGCCGAAGTCGTCGGTGGACGACCAGTCGATCGTGGGCATCAACTTGTCGACGTTCGGGGTCTGTCCGGGTTTCAGAACACAGATCTTCTCCAGCGGCACCTGCACGTCGAACACGCGCAGCGTGACCCCCGGCTCCTGCGGCGGCACCTCACGGGTGACGGGGTCGGCCGCGACGGGATCGGCGGCGGTGGCCGGGGTCGTCATGAGGCCGGTGGCAAGGAACGAGACGGCGAGCAGACTGAGCAGACATCTGCGCAGGCGGCGGCCCGGTCTTTGATCCATTCTTCCTCCTGGCACTTCGCGCACCGGGAGGAAAGAACACCCTGGGCCCTGGGCGGAGTGCACCGAGGGCAAGCCCTTCGAACCGGATGCGGAGGTCTGGCAACGGATGCGGATGCTGATGCGGACGTGGCGTTCTGTCGGTTCGCGGCTCGACTGATGACCTGTCATGTACGCCACCGGTCGACGTCGAGCGAAAGACTAGAGACTTCTGTCGGGACCGTCCATACTTTGTCACGCACGAGTGGAAAGTCCTCGTGCTGTCCCCACGGGGACTCGGCGGGGACTCACCGGGGACGCGCGGGTCGCGACACGGGCGCCGAGGGTCGGGGTGTGTGACTTTCCGTCAGAACGGCGCCGTCCGGGGTCCGGGAGCTTGGCCCGGAGCCCGTACCCCCCTCGGCGCGTGGGTGTTGCCGGGCCTCACAGGCAGCGGTAGATTCGCCGGACGTCCTACGTCCCATGTTCGGTCTGCCCGGCATGTCAGCCATAGGTCAGGGGAGAGCGATGGCCTTCACGCGCCGCCCGATCACCTTCGCCGCCGTCACCGGCCTCGTCGCGCTCGCCGTCACCGGCACCGCCACGGCCACCTCCGGCGCGCGGCCGTCCGCCTCCGGAGAGAGCTGCACCTCGTCCGTGCCCTACCGGGCCGGCGAAGCGGGCTACGACACGTACCGCATTCCGGCCGCCGTCAGGACCGGGGCCGGCACCCTGCTCGCCTTCGCCGAGGGCCGGGTGGGCGGCGCGGGCGACTCGGGAAGCATCGACGTGGTCCTCAGGCGCTCCACAGACGGCGGCTGCACCTGGGGCCCGCTCGGCGTCGTCGCGGCGGGCGACGGGGACACCCGGGGCAACCCGGCACCGGTCGTCGACCCCCGTACCGGCAAGATCGTGCTCGTCACCTCGTACAACAGTGGTCAGGTCACCGAGGCGCAGATCATGCGCGGTGAGGTGACGGCCGACCAGAGCCGCCGGGTCTACGCGCAGACCAGCGCCGACGACGGCCGCACCTTCTCCCGGCCGCGCGAGATCACCGCCGACACCAAGCTGCCCGACTGGCGCTGGTACGCCACCGGGCCGGGCCACGCGGTGGCGCTCACCAAGGGCCCCCACAAGGGACGCCTCGTGGTGCCGTCCAACCACTCGACCGCGCCGCCCGAGGGGTCGTCCGACACCGGGCAGGAGGCCAGGTACTACGGCGCGCACGCCATCCACAGCGACGACGGCGGACGTAGCTGGCAGCTCGGCTTCGTCGAGGCCGACTACGAGGGCGTGAACAACGCCAACGAGTCCATCGCCGCCCAACTCCCCGACGGGCGGCTCTACTTCAGCGCGCGCGACCAGAACGGCAGCAGCCCCGGCAACCGCCTCGACACCTATTCGAGCGACGGCGGCGAGAGCATCGACCGGGCGTACGCCGTACAGCCGACGCTCGGTGAGACTCCCGTCGTGCAGGGCACCGTCCTGCAACTGGCGGGCCCCGACGGCGCGTTGCTGTTCGCCGGTCCGTCCGTGCCGACCGCGCGCCGATCGATGGCGATCTGGAGCAGCGCGGACGCGGGGGCGTCGTTCACCAAGGCGGTGACCCTGTCCACGCGGCCCGCGGCCTACTCGGACCTGGTCCAGCCCGACCGGCGCACCGTGGGAATCCTCTACGAGACCGGGGTCACGGGCGCGTACGAGACCATCGAGTTCCGCCGCATCCCCGTCGACGAACTTCGCTGAGCCGAACCCGTCCGGCGGGGCGCGGCGGACGCGCCCCGCCGGACAGGACCTAGAGCAGCCCCGCGCCCGCGAGGTACTTGCCGACCAGTTCCACCTCGTCCGGGGAGAGCGGGATCTGCGGGGCGGCCGTCGCGGGGCAGTCGATGACGCCCCGCAGATGGAGCGCCGTCTTGAAGGCGCCGAGCGCCGACGACCCGCGGCCCATCCGGGCCGGATCGCCCACGTCCACCATCCCGAACAGGCCGCACAGCCGCTCCTGTTCGGCCCTCGCGCGCTCCCGGTCGCCCGCGGCGCAGAGCCGGTACAGGCGTACGTAACCCTCCGGGTCGACGTTCCCCAGCCCCGGCACCACCCCGTCGGCGCCCATCGCGAGCGCGCTGTCCACGGTCAGTTCGCCGCCGGTGAGCACGGTGAAACCGCTGATGTCGTCACGGGCGCGGGCGCCCAGGATCACCGAGCGGAGACCGCCCTCGTCGCCCGAGGAGTCCTTGAGGCCGACCAGGACGTTGTCGGCGGCGAGCTCCAGGACGAGGTCGGTGCCCAGCTTGGAGTGCACGGACCCCGGCAGGTCGTACGCGAACAGGGGGAGTGGCGTCGCCTCGGCGATCAGCCGGAAGTGCCGGGAGATCTCTGCGGGGTGGGTCCTGGTGTAGAAGGGCGCCGTGGCGACGATCGCGTCGGCCCCGGCGGCGACGGCGGCCTTGGCGTGTTCGAGCACCCGCAGGGTCGCCATGTCGATGGCACCCGCCAGGACCGGGACCTGGCCCGCCACATGGCCGACCACGGTGTCGAGAACGGCCTTGCGGTGCCCGTCGGGCAGGAAGGCCGCCTCCGAGGAGGAGCCGAGTACGAACAGACCGTGCACTCCGGCCGTCAGCAGATGATCGACGAGCCTGACGAGCGACGCGGTGTCCACCTCGTGGTCCGGTGTCAGGGGCGTGCAGACGGGCGGGACGACACCGGTCAGCGGGGTGGGAATCGTCATCGGGATCCTTCCGTGGATTCCTCCGCCGCCGGGCGGGGGAGGAAGGGGACTTCTGCGGGGTGCCGGTACCGGTACGCGACCGGGGCGGACACCCGTAAACTACCCGAAATCGGGAATCCCCCTGCTCGTGGACGGGACACGTCAGGAAGGCTCCTTCGCGGCCACGGCGGCCTGGGTGACGAGGTCCCGGGTCGACTGGCCCTCGTCCACGGGGTGGTGGCAGCGGAAGCGATGCTCCCCGCCGGCCTCCCCGCCCGCCTCCCCACCCGCCTCCGTGAAGGCGGGCATCTCCCCGGCGCAGCGGTCGTCGGCCTTCCAGCAGCGGGTGCGGAAGGGACAGCCGCTCGGTGGCCGGGTCGCCGAGGGGACGGGACCGACCAGCGGAATCGGCTCGATCGGGCCGAGCAGCCCCGGGGTCGCCGAGAACAGGGCCCGGGTGTACGGGTGCCGGGCGCGGCCGGGCACCGCGTCGGCGGGGGACTCCTCCACGATCCGGCCGAGATACATGGTGACCACGCGGTCGCTCATCCGGCGCACGGTCTGGATGTCGTGCGAGACGAAGAGCAGCGCGAGCCCGAGGCGCTCCTTCAGATCGAGCAGCAGATTGAGGATCTGCGCCCGCACCGACACGTCCAGGGCGCTGGTGGGCTCGTCGGCCACCACGAGTTCGGGTTCGAGCGCGAGCGCGCGGGCGATCGCCACCCGCTGTCGCTGGCCGCCGGACAGCTGCCCGGGCAGCGCCTCCGCGAGCACCTCGGGCAGCCCGACCAGGGACATCAACTCCCGCACCCGCGCCTCCCGTTGGGCCGGTGTGCCGCGCCGGTGGACATCGAGCGGGTCCCGCAGGATCCGCCGGACCGGAAGCCGCCGGTTCAGGGCGGTCGAGGGGTCCTGGAAGATCATGCCCGCTCTGCCGCCGATGGTGGCGCGCCGCTCCGCGGCCGGCATGGACCACAGGTCCCGGCCGCGGAACGACACCGTCCCCGAGGTCGGGCGCTGCACGCCCATCAGGACCCTGGCCAGGGTCGACTTGCCGCATCCCGACTCACCGACCAGGCCCACCGTCTCGCCGGCCGAGACGGTCAGGTCCGCGCCGGTCAGGGCGTACACCCGGTCGCGGGAGAACAGTCCGCCGGAGCGCGCCCGGTGCACGACATGGGCGTCGGCGAGGGAGATCAGCGGCTGAGGAATGGTCATGTGACGGCCTCGCTTCCCCTGGGTCCGGGCACGGTCGGGGTGACCGCGGGATGGTGACAGGCCGCCGAGTGCCGGCGCCCGGCGCCGAGGAGCTCCGGCGCCGTCGTCCGGCACACCTCGTCGGCGAGCGGGCACCGGTCGGCGAACCGGCAGCCAGCGGGGAAGTCGGCGGGGGAGGGCACGACACCCCTGATCTGGGTGAGGCGGTCCGCCGCCGACTCCAGTGAGAGCACCGACCCGAGCAGGCCCCGGGTGTAGTGGTGGGCCGGTGCCTCGACGAGGTCCGCGGTCACGCCGGTCTCGACGATCTGGCCGCCGTACATCACCACCACGCGGTCCGTGACGTCCGCGACGAGGGCGAGGTCGTGCGAGACGAGGATCAGGGCGAAGCCCAACTCCTCGCGCAGCCGGAGGAGGAGCTCGATGACCTGGGCCTGGACGGTGACGTCCAGGGCGGTGGTCGGTTCGTCGGCGACGATCAGCCTCGGATCGCGGGAGAGCGCCATGGCGATCAGGACGCGCTGGCGCTGGCCGCCGGACAGCTCGTGCGGGTAGCTGCGCAGGGTGCGGTCCGGGTCGAGACCGACCAGGTCGAGCAGCTCGGTGGGAGAGCGCCGGCCGCCCCTGCGGACGACCTGCCTCAGCTGTGCGCGGATCGTCATCGCCGGGTTCAGGGAGGACAGGGCGTCCTGGTAGATCATCGCCATGTCGTGCCCGAGGAGCCGTCGCCGGGTGCGCGTCGGCATTCCGAGCAGCTCCCGGCCGTCGAAGGTGATCCGGCCGCCGACGCGCGCGCCCTTCGGCTCCAGGCCCATCACGGTCAGGGCGGTCAGCGACTTGCCGCAGCCGGACTCGCCGACCAGGCCGAGGACCTCGCCGGGGCGCACGTCGAAGCTGATTCCGTCGACGATGTCGACGCCGCCGTGCCGCCGCTCGAAGCCGATCGCCAAGTCCCGCACCGTCAGAATCGGCTCACCGTGCGGGAGTTGTCGCGCCCGTTCACGCAGTCGGGCGGCCGCCTCGGTGAGGCCCGGCAGGTCGAGCACCGTCCCCGAGCCCGCCTCCGGGGCCTCCAGCCGGTCCTCGGCCGCCGCCTTCCGCGCCGGTACGTCACGCGCGGCGGGCGCCGCCCAGGCGTCCGACACACCCTCGGACAGGACGTTCAGGGCGAGCACGGTGATCAGCATCAGCAGGCCCGGGAACACCGTCGCCCACCAGCCGCCGATCAGGACCATGTCCTTGCCGTCCGCGATGACGCTGCCCCAGGACGGGTCGGGCGGCCGTACGCCCGCGCCGATGAAGGAGAGCGAGGCCTCGAAGACGATGGCCTCGGCGACCTGCACGGTGCAGAACACCAGGATCGGCGCTGCACAGTTGACCGCCACGTGTCTGAGCACGATATGCGGGGTCCGGGCGCCGATGACGCGTTCGGCCGTCACATAGTCCTCGCCGTACTGGTCGAGCACATTGGCCCGTACGACGCGTGCGATGGGTGGTACGTAGAGGAACGCGATGGCGCAGATCAGCACGGTGATACCGCCGTTGAACACGGAGATGAGCACGGCCGCGAGCGCGATACCGGGGAACGCCATGACGACATCGAGACAGCGCATCAGGGTCTCGTCGACCGCCTTGCGCGAGGTCGCCGCGACCGCGCCCAGCACCGCGCCGACCACCAGGCCGAGCAGGGTGGCCCCGAGGCCGATGGCCAGCGACCACCGCGCCCCGTACATCAGCCGGCTCAGGATGTCGCGGCCGAGGCTGTCCTGGCCCATCCAGTGGTCCGCGGACGGATGTCCGGTGCCGTCGGTCTGCGCGACCTGGTCGAGCGGATCGTGCGGTGCGAGAAGCGGTGCGAACACGGCCATCAGGACCACGACCGCGAGGACGCCCAGGGAGATCCGGGACAGCGGCGGCAGCCGGTCGAGGCCTCGCACGCGCATCCCGGGCCGGGACATCCTTCGGGTGAGTTCCTTGCGCGTCAGGACCGTCGGCATCAGGCGGCACTCCTCATACGCGGGTTGACCAGGAGATGGAGGATGTCGATGGCCAGGTTCACGATCACGAAGCCGACGGCGGTGGTGATCACCACACCCTGGACGACGGCGGGGTCGCCGTTCTTGACCGCGTCGATCATCAGCTTTCCCATGCCCGGCAGCGAGAAGATCGTCTCGATGACGACGGCCCCGCCGAGCAGATAGCCGACCCGCAGACCGAGCACGGTCAGCGGGTTGATCAGGGCGTTGCGCAGCACATTGCGGCCGACCACGACGACCGGCGGCAGCCCGCTGCCGATCGCCGTGCGGACGTAGTCCTTGTCGAGCTCCTCGACGACAGCGGTGCGCACGATACGGGTGAGCTGGGCGGCCACCGGCAGGGAGAGCGCGAGCGCCGGCAACGTCATCGTCCTGAGCCAGCCGCTGAACGAGTCGGCGGGATTGACGTAACCGCCCGTCGGGAACCAGCCCCGGCCCACGGCCAGGTACTGGATCATCAGGAGCGCCAGCCAGAAGCTGGGCGCCGCCACCCCGGTGAGCGAGACGACCCGGATGATCTGGTCGAGCGCCCGGTCGCGGTGGATGGCGGCGGTCACGCCGAGGACGAGCGAGAGCACGACCGCGATCCCGAGGCCGAGGAAGGTCAGTTGCAGGGTGAGCGGCAGCGCGGTCGTGACCTGGTCGAGAACCGGGGTCCGCACCAGCACACCGGTGCCCAGGTCCCCCCGCAGCAGCTCACCCACGAAGGCGACGTAGCGGACGGGCAGCGGATCGAGCAGCCCGTTCTCCTCGCGGAACCGGTGCAGTTGCTCGGGAGTGGGGTTGGCGCCCTGGAAGAACGCCGACGCCGGGTCGCTGTCCGAGAACCGCATCACGAGGAAGACGAACAGTACGATCCCGAGCATCAGCGGGACCAGCAGAAGGATTCGGCGGGCCAGGATTCTGGCGATCGCGAGCACGTACGGCTCCTAAACCGGGTTGGCCGGGGCAGGGGTTCAGCCGGCGGGCTTCGACTGGAGCACGTTGATGCCGGGATAGGCCTGGGCCCTTGTGCCGGCCAGCTTCCGGGGATCCCAGGCGGTGACCAGCTCGTTGTGCACGACGGGGTAGATCACCGCGTTCTCCGCGACGATGTCGATGTACTCCCGCGTCATCTCCTTCTTCCTGGCCGGCTCCGGCTCCCGGGTCGCCCGGTCCATGAGCGCGAAGAGCCTCCTGGCCTCGGAGCTGTCCGCCCACCGCGCGTACCTCATCCAGAGGTTCTCGGGGCCGTAGTTGTAACGCACGATCAGGTCGGCGTCGAGGCCGAACTGGTTGGGGTTGGAGGCCGCCGCGACCACCTGGAAATCCTTCCTCTGGTCGAGCTTGGTGAAGACCGCGGTGGTCTCCTGGGGCTCCAGGGCGGTCCTGACGCCGATCGCGTCCCAGGACGCCTTGATGGTGGGCAGACAGTCCACGAGCCAGCTGACGTTGACCGCCATCAGATCGATCTCGAGGTCCTTCACGCCCGCCTCGGCGAGGAGCCTCCTGGCCTTCGCCGGGTCGTATCCGTAGACGGTCCTCGCCCTGCGGTGCGTCGGGTTCTCCTCGTTGAGGAAGGAGGAGGCGGCCCTGCCGTGGCCCCTGAGCGCTGCCTCGATCATCTTCTCCGTGTCGATGGCGTAGTGCAGGGCCTGGCGCACCCGGACGTCGTCGAACGGCTTGTGCGCGGTGTTGAAGAGCAGGAACAGATGGTTCATGCCCGCGCCGCTCCCGACCTCCAGGCCGTCCTTCTCCAGCTGGGCGATGTTGGCGTACGGGATGTTGTCCGCGATCTGGGCGTCCGCGCCGGCGCCCGAGATCTTCGCGACGCGGGGCGCGGCGTCCACGATGGTCAGCCAGGTCATCTTCCTGAAGGCGGCCCTGCGCGGGCCGTTGTACTCGTCGAAGGCGGCGAAGTTGGTGTTCGACTTCGGGTTGTGCGCCGTCATCCTGTACGGGCCCGAACCGACGGCCGTGCCGGCGGTGGCCTTCTCCCAGCCGCCGGGCCGGCCGAAGACGTGCTTGGGCATGATCTTCGCGAGGGTGAGCCGGGGCGCGCCGTCCGGGAAGGGGAATCTCAGGACGAGTTCGACGCTTTTCGCGTCGACCTTTCTGACCTCCTTCAGCCAGGTCACGAAGAAGCCCTTGGCGAGGGTGGTGGTCCCGGGGTCCAGGATGCGGTCGAAGGTGAACACCACGTCGTCGGCGGTGACGGGCTTGCCGTCGTGCCAGGTGGCGCCCGGCCGGAGGGTGAACTTCCAGGTGGTGGCGGTCAGATCCGCCGGGATCCCGGTGGCGAGCGCCGCGTAGGGCTCCCGGTCGATCGGGTCCGTGTCGAGCAGACCCTCGTAGAGGTGGTGGTTGGCGGCCATGCTGAACGCCGACGCGGTCTGGGTCGGGTCCCAACTGCCGTCGTTCCCGTACCCGATGACGGCGGTGAGTGTCCCGGCCCCGCCCTTGCCGTCGGCCCCGGTGTCATTGGTGGACTCCGGACCGCCGGAGCAGGCGGACAGGGTCGTGGTGATCGCGGCGGCTGCGCCGAGGGCGCCGGTGTACTTGAGTAACGAGCGGCGGCGCAGGGCCGATGCCGGGTTCACGTCGCTCACAGTGCTGCCTCCATGGGGGGTGGTCTCCCGGAGTCCCGGGAGAAGGAAGGGAGTTGGAGATCCGACGTCCTACCTCTCAAGGTAGCGAGACCCTAGGAGTGCCCGCCCGGCCGGTCAAGAGATCGCGCAGGATCTCACCCGTGGGTGTGGCCAGAGGCTTTGGCTCTCGGGTCGACCACGGAGATCGGGATGTTGTCTCCGACATGGGACGTGGGATGTTCAGCACCCTTACGATGTGCAGCATGTCTGACGAACGAAGAAACGCCACGGTCTCCACCGGCCGGGAACGGCGTGTGGGCAGCCAGGTCCAGCGCGAGGTCATGCAGTTGATCCTGGACCGGCGGCTGCCGGCCGGAGCCCCGATGCCGACCGAGGTCGAGCTGATGGAGAGCCTCAAGGTCAGCAGGAACTCCGTACGCGAGGCCCTCAAGGCTCTTCAGGCGCTGGACATCGTGGAGATCAGGCACGGCTACGGCACCTATGTCGGCCAGGCCTCGCTCAGCCCGTTCGTCGACGGGCTCACCTTCCGTACGCTCGCCCGGGAAGGCGACGACGCCCACGCGCTCGGCGAGATCCTCCAGGTCAGAGAGGTCCTTGAGGAAGGGCTCGTCCGACGGGTCGCCGAAGCCCTCGGCGACGCGGAACTCGACGAACTGGAGGACGTCATCCAGCGGATGGAGGCCGCCGCGCGAGCCGGCGAGGCCTTCCCCGAACTCGACCGCGAGTTCCACGAGAAGCTCTACCGCTCACTCGGCAACGCCCTGGTCCCCCAGCTCCTCGCGGCGTTCTGGAACGTCTTCCACCGGGTCGCGGGCGTACGCGGCTGGACCGAGGACCCCTCCCTCACCGTCACCGCGCGCCGCCACCGGGACATCCTCACCGCGCTGCGGGCCCGCGACGTCGAGCAGGCGCAGCGCGCGATGGCCGACCACTTCCGCGGGATCGAGGCCCGTGCCTGGCAGGAGACCCTGGGAGTGAAGTGAGGGGGAGTCGAGTGAACGGCGAGAACGGCCGGCCGCCCCGGATCAGGCCCGACCGGCGCGGCGGTTCGGTGAGCGAGCACTGAGGCGTGTTCCGTCCTCGCCCGCGTACGTCAGTGCTCCGCCCGGACGGTGGAGCGGTGTCCGAGCCGTACGGACAGCGCCTCCGCGCCCCTCGTGGCCAGACGTGCCAGCTCCTCCTCACGGGTCTGCGTCCAGCGGATCATCGGGACGGAGATCGAGAGCGCGGCCACGACCTGGCCCCGTCTGTCGCGCACCGGGGCGGCCACACAGCTCACGTCCGAGTTGGACTCCCGGTGTTCGACCGCGATCCCGCGCCGTCTGATGCCGGCGAGCGCCGTCCGCAGAACAGCGGGGTCCGTGATGCTGTTGCCGGTCATGGCCGTGAGCTCGGCGCCGGTGAGCCGGGCGTCGAGCTCCGGCTCCGGGAGCGAGGCCAGCAGCATCTTGCCGACCGAGGTGCAGTGCGCGGGCAGCCGGCGGCCCGCCGCGGACACCATCCGGACCGTGTGGGTGGAGTCCACCTTCGCGATGTAGATGACGTCGAGGTCTTCGAGGATCGCCACATGCACGGTCTCGTCGCAGGTCTGCGCGATGTCCGTCGCGACCAGTCGGCCCTCCGCGGCGAGGTCGAGCTGCTCCGCGTACCGGCTGCCGAGCTGGTAGGCCCGTACACCGAGCCGGTAGCGGCCGGGCTGCTCGGGGATCGCCTCCAGATACGAGCGGGCCGCGAGAGTGGTGAGCAGCTCGTGCACGGTGGTGCGTGGCAGCCCCAGCCTGCGGATGACATCGGGCGCCGAGAGTTTCCCCTCGCCCTCCAGGAACAGTTCGAGAATGTCGAACGCCCGCGTCACTGCGGGGACCAGCCGTCCCATCTCTCTCCTCCCACCCTGCTGTTCGGTACTCCGGTCAACGGTCGGAGTACCGAACAGAGGCTAGCTGTCGCACGCCCCATTGACACCCCCCGCCCAGCTGTTTACGGTCTCGCCAGCATTTCGAACGCGTGACGAAATATCGAACAACCGCAGCCGATCCGGGCGGCCCGAACAACCTCTAGGGGTACCGCAGTGCGCATCACGGGAATCAGCACCCACGTCGTCGGCACGCCCTGGCGCAATCTCACCTATGTGCTGGTCCACACCGACGAGGGGCTGACCGGCGTCGGCGAGACGCGGATGCTCGGCAGGACCGACGCGCTCGTGGGGTATCTGCGCGAGGCCGAGGCCAACCACATCGCCGGTTCCGACCCGTTCGCGGTCGAGGACCTGGTCCGCCGGATGAAGTACGGCGACTACGGGCGGGCAGGCGAGATCGTGATGTCCGGCATCGCCGTGGTGGAGATGGCCTGCTGGGACATCAAGGGCAAGGCGCTCGGCGTCCCGGTGTGGCAGCTGCTCGGCGGAAAGGTCACCGACCGCGTCAAGGCGTACGCGAACGGCTGGTACACCACGGAGCGCACCCCGGAGGCGTACCACCGGGCCGCCGAGGCCGTCGTCGCCCGCGGCTACCGCGCCCTGAAGATCGACCCGTTCGGCACCGGCCACTTCGAGCTGGACCGGGCCGGGACCCGCTACGCGGTGTCGCTGATCGAGGCCGTACGGGACGCGATCGGCCCCGACACCGAGCTGATGCTGGAGATGCACGGACGGTTCAGCCCCTCCACGGCCGTACGGCTCGCGCGGGAGATGGCCCCGTACGAACCGGCGTGGCTGGAGGAGCCCGTACCGCCGGAGAACCTCCAGGCGCTGAGCAAGGTCGCCGACAAGGTGGACATCCCCGTCGCGACCGGCGAACGCGTCCACGACCGTATCGAGTTCCGTGAGCTGTTCGCCTCGCAGGCCGCCGACATCATCCAGCCCGATGTCGGTCACATCGGCGGCATCCTGGAGACGCGGAAGCTCGCCGCCACCGCCGAGACGCACTACGTGCTGGTGGCCCCGCACAACGTCGGCGGCTCCGTGCTCACCGCCGCCAGTCTCCAACTGGCCGCCTGCACACCGAACTTCAAGATCCTGGAGCACTTCAACGACTTCGCCGACGCGGAGATCAAGAAGATCGTCACGGGCGCGCCGGAGGTCGACCCGGAGACGGGCTGCTTCGCGATCTCGCACGCGCCGGGGCTCGGCGTCGAGTTCGACGCCGACGCCGCGGCCGAGTTCCCGCAGCAGCAGGCCCGGTTCGACCTCTGGGCCGAGGGCTGGGAGAAGCGCGACCCCAAGGCGCCCCGATGAGCCGGGCCGTCGTCGTCGACGAGCCCGGCGTTTCCCGGATCGTCGACGGCGAACGCCCCGAACCCGGCCCCGGCGAGGTGCTGGTGAAGGTCGCCGCCGCCGGGATCTGTCTCAGTGACCGCGAGGTGTACCACGGCCGCCGCGACCCGGGCTACGTCCGCTACCCCGTCACCCCCGGCCATGAGTGGTCCGGCACCGTCGAGGCCGTGGGCGGGGGAGTCGATCCCGCGCTCGTCGGCAGACGCACCGTCGCCGAGGGCTTCCGCGCCTGCTCCGTCTGCGAGCGGTGCCGCGCCGGCGACACGTCGCTGTGCACCGGGGGCTACGACGAGACGGGGTTCACCCGGCCGGGCGCCTTCGCCGACCATGTCACCGTCCCCGCCCGCCTGTTGCACCCCCTGGCCGACGACGCCGACCTACGGGCCGCCGCCCTCCTGGAGCCCGCCGCCGTGGTCGCCGGAGCCGTACGGGCCGGCCGACCGGAGCCCGGCGAACGGATCGCCGTCGTGGGCGCCGGAACACTCGGACTGCTCGCCGTCCAGTTCCTCGCCGCGTACGCGCCCGGCGAGCTGACGGTGATCGAACCGCGCACGCGACGTGCCGACCTCGCGCCCACCTTCGGCGCGCACGAGATCCTCACGCCGGCGGACGCCGAGAAACGCCGGGGCCACTACGACCTCGTGGTCGAGACGGCGGGCGCGCCCACCACCGCGGCCTCCTCCTGCCTGCTGGCACGGCGCGGCGGCAGGGTCGTGCTCACCGGCATGTTCACCGCCGGCGCGACCGGCATCGACCCCGTCCATCTCTCACTGAGCCAGCTGACCGTACGCAGCGTCTTCGGCGCGCCCTCGTCCGCCTGGTCCTTCGCCGTACGCGCCTTCACGGCGGGCCTGCTCGACCCCGGCCCGCTCATCACGCACGAGTTCCCGCTGGAGCGGTACGCCGAGGCGATCGCGCTCGTCGGCGGCGACGACCCCGGCACGGGGAAGGTGCTGCTGCGCCCCTGACCACGAGGGCGGGGCACACCACGACCACCCCCCGCCGCAAGACCCGAACGCGGTTCGAAATCTCGGACAAGCAACTCACCGGCCCTCTGAACACCAGCACCGCCGAGCACGACAGGCAGCGACCTAAGGACACGTCCGTTGACCGACGCACCAGCCCCCGGCACCCGCCGCCGCCCCGGTGAGCAGGCCCTCGCCGCCCTCGGCCTGCCCGCCCCCGACGACCACCCCGCCGACATGTCGCCGCACACCTTCCCCGACGGCGGCACCTGGCGCACCGAGATCCCCTCCGTCGAAGGCCCCGAAGCCCTCGCCGAGGTCCTCAAGGAATCCACCCGCCTCGACGTGCCGATCCACCGGATCAGCCAGGGCAGCGGCGTCTGGATGCTCACCGACGACGAGATCACCGAGATGGTGGGCGCCTGCGCCGCGCGCGACATCGAACTGTGCCTCTTCACCGGACCACGCGGCACCTGGGACACCGGCGCCGCCACCCGCACCGACTCCGGCGGCGCCGGTCTGCGCGCCCGTGGCCGCGACGCCGTCGCCGGCTGTGTCGAAGACGCCCTGCGCGCCGCCGAGTTGGGCGTCACCTGCCTGCTCGTCGCCGACGAGGGAGTGCTCTGGTCCCTCCACCGGCTACGGGAGCTGGGCGTACTGCCCGCCGACACCACCCTCAAGGTGTCCGCGCTCATCGGGCCGGTCAACCCCGCCTCGTACACGGTCTACGAACGTCTGGGCGCCGACTCCCTCAACATCCCCTCCGATCTGACGCTCGCCCACGTCACCGAGATCCGCGGCGCCAGCCGCGCCCCGATGGACCTCTACATCGAGGCACCGGACGACCTCGGGGGCTACGTCCGGATGTACGAGACCGCCGAACTGATCCGGCGCGGCGCGCCCCTGTACCTGAAGTTCGGCCTCTCCAAGGCGCCCGGCATCTACCCGTACGGCGGCCATCTGCGCGACCTCACCCTGGCCACCGCCCGCGAACGCGTACGGCGCGGCCGGCTCGTCCTCGATCTGCTCGCCCGCCACGGCGCCGACGGCGGCATGTCACCGCTCGGCTCACGCCGGCCCGGACCGCTCAACCGTTTCCCGCTTCCTCAAGGACAGGACTGATGACCATGCGCACCAGCCGCGCCGCACTCACCGTCGTCGTCACCTCGCTCGCCCTCGCGCTGACCGCCTGCGGCCAGAACAGCGAGGGCGGGAGCAAGGAGGAGAAGAAAGGCGGCAAGGGCTCCACCGTCGGCATCGCGATGCCCACCAAATCGTCGGAACGGTGGATCGCCGACGGACGCAACATGGTCGCCGAGTTCAAGAAGCTCGGCTACAAGACCGACCTCCAGTACGGCGAGGACGACGTCGACCAGCAGGTCTCCCAGATCGAGAACATGATCACGAAGGGGGTCGACGTCCTCGTCGTCGCCTCCATCGACGGCCGGGCGCTCGGCGACGTCCTCGGCCAGGCCGCCGACCAGGGCATCAAGGTCATCTCCTACGACCGGCTCATCCTCGGCAGCCCGAACGTCGACTACTACGCGTCCTTCGACAACGAGAAGGTCGGCGTCCTCCAGGCGACGTACCTCGTCGACAAGCTCGGTCTCAAGGACGGCGCGGGCGACGAGGGCCCGTTCAACATCGAGCTGTTCGCCGGCTCGCCGGACGACAACAACACCCGCTACTTCTTCCAGGGCGCCTGGAAGACGCTCAAGCCGTACATCGACAAGAAGCAGCTCGTCGTGAAGAGCGGCCAGACACAGCTCGACCAGATCACCACGCTGCGCTGGGACGGCGGCACCGCGCAGCGCCGGATGGACGACCTGCTCACCAAGTCGTACGGCTCCGACGACGTCGACGCCGTGCTCTCGCCCTACGACGGCATCTCCATCGGCATCCTGTCCGCGCTGAAGTCGGACGGTTACGGCACGTCCGCCAAGCCGTACCCGCTCGTCACCGGACAGGACGCCGAGGTCGCCTCGGTCAAGTCGATCATCGCCGGACAGCAGACGCAGACCGTCTACAAGGACACCAGGGCGCTGGCCAAGCAGGCCGTGCAGATGGCCGACGCCGTACTGAACGACAAGAAGCCCGAGGTCAACGACGAGAAGACGTACGACAACGAGACCAAGGTCGTCCCGGCCTATCTGCTGGACCCGGTCAGCGTCGACAAGGCCAACTACCGCTCCGTCCTCGTCGACTCCGGATACATCAAGGCGAGCGACCTGTGACCGCGCCCGTCCTGGAGATGCGCTCCATCGTCAAGACCTTCCCCGGGGTCAGGGCGCTCTCCGACGTGACGCTGACCGTGGCCCCGGGGGAGGTGCACGCCATCTGCGGGGAGAACGGGGCCGGCAAGTCCACGCTGATGAAAGTCCTCAGCGGGGTCCATCCGCACGGCAGTTACGACGGCGAGATCCTCTTCCAGGGCTCGTCCTGCGCCTTCAAGGACATCGGTGGCAGCGAGGCGCGCGGCATCGTGATCATCCATCAGGAGCTGGCCCTCGTCCCCTACTTGTCGATCGCCGAGAACATCTTCCTCGGCAACGAGCACGCGAGGCGCGGGATCATCAGCTGGAACGAGACGCTGAGACACGCCGCCGCACTGCTCAGGCGGGTCGGGCTCGACGAGCATCCGGGGACCAGGGTCGCCGACATCGGCGTGGGCAAACAGCAGTTGGTGGAGATCGCCAAAGCCCTCGCCAAAGAGGTGAAACTGCTCATCCTCGACGAACCGACCGCCGCGCTCAACGACTCGGACAGCGCCCAGCTCCTGCTCCTGATAAGGGAATTGCAGGCCCAGGGCATCACCTCCATCATCATCTCGCACAAGCTCAACGAGATCGCCGAGGTCGCCGACTCCGTCACCATCCTCCGCGACGGCCGCACCATCGAGACCCTGGACGTCCGCGCCGAGTCGACCACCGAGGACCGCATCATCCGCGGCATGGTCGGCCGCGACCTCGACCACCGCTTCCCCGAACGCACACCGTACGACGGCGACCCCGAGGCCAGGCCCGCCCTGGAGATCCGCGACTGGACCGTCCACCACCCCATCGACCAGCAGCGCAAAGTGGTCGACAACGTCTCCATCCATGTCCGGCGGGGCGAGATCGTCGGCATCGCCGGTCTGATGGGCGCGGGCCGCACCGAGCTCGCGATGAGCGTCTTCGGACGCTCCTACGGCCGCAACATCAGCGGCACCGTCTTCAAGGACGGCCGGGAGATCCGTACGAGAACCGTGCCCGAGGCCGTGGGACACGGCATCGCGTACGTCACCGAGGACCGCAAGCAGTACGGGCTCAACCTCATCGACACCATCGGCCGCAACATCACCCTCAGCGCCCTGCCGAAGGTCGCGCGGCGCGGCATCGTCGACGAGCACGAGGAGACCCGTGTCGCCGAGTCCTACCGCAGAAGCATGAACATCAAGGCCCCGACGGTCTTCGAGCAGGCCGGCCGGCTCTCCGGCGGCAACCAGCAGAAGGTCGTCCTCAGCAAGTGGATCTTCGCGGGGCCCGATGTGCTCCTGCTGGACGAGCCGACCCGGGGGATCGATGTCGGCGCCAAGTACGAGATCTACACCGTCATCGACCGGCTCGCCGCCGAGGGCAAGGCCGTCGTCTTCATCTCCTCCGAACTCCCGGAGCTCCTCGGGATGTGCGACCGCGTCTACACCATGGCGGCCGGCCGGCTCACCGGTGAGATCCCCCGCGCGGAGGCGACGCAGGAAGTCCTGATGCGCCACATGACCAGGAACACGAGGTAGACGACATGGGTCCGGCCACCACCGACCTCTCCAAGTCCCCGGGCGACAGGCCCAAGGGCGACCCACCGCGGCCCGCCCGCCCGCAAACCACCGGCACCCGCGATCTGCTGCTGGACGCCGCGCGGCGCAACATGCGGCAGTACGGCATGCTCGTCGCGCTCGCGCTGATCGTCGTGCTGTTCCAGATATGGACCGACGGCGTCCTCCTCAAGCCCAACAACGTCACCAACCTCGTCCTCCAGAACAGCTACATCCTGGTGCTGGGCATCGGCATGATGATCGTCATCATCGCCGGCCACATCGACCTCTCCGTCGGCTCCCTCGCCGCGTTCGTCTCGGCCGCCTGCGCGGTCATGATGGTCGAGCACGACATCCCCTGGGTGCTCGCGCTCGTACTCGGCCTCGCCATCGGGGCGGTGGCCGGCGCCTGGCAGGGCTTCTGGATCGCGTACGTGGGCATCCCCTCGTTCATCGTGACCCTCGCCGGGATGCTGCTCTTCCGCGGCGGCACACAGATCTTCCTCGGCTCACGCTCGCTCGGCCCGTTCCCCGACGGCTTCCAGAAGATCTCCACCGGCTACCTCCCGGAGATCGGACCGTCCACCAACTACCACAATCTGACACTGCTGTTGGGGCTCGCGCTGCTCGCGTTCGCCCTGCTCCAGGAGGTCCGGGACCGGCGCCGTCAGAAGGAGTACGAGCTGGAGGTCCTGCCCCGCAACCTCTTCCTCACCAAGTGCGTGGCGCTCGCCGCGGCGGTCCTCGCCTTCACCATGACGCTCGCCAGCTACCGCGGTGTCCCCGTCGTCCTGCTGCTGCTCGCCGCGCTGCTCATCGGCTTCGGCTACGTCATGCGCAACGCCGTCGTCGGCCGCCACGTCTACGCGCTCGGCGGCAACCGGGCGGCGGCGAAGCTCTCCGGAGTGAAGGACCGGCGCGTCACCTTCCTCGTCTTCGTCAACATGGGCGTGCTGGCGGCGCTCGCCGGAATCGTCTACGCGGCGCGCCTCAACGCGGGCGTTCCGCAGGCCGGCGTCAACTTCGAACTGGAGGCGATCGCGGCCGCGTTCATCGGCGGCGCGTCGATGAGCGGCGGCGTCGGCACGGTGTTCGGCGCGATCATCGGCGGACTCGTCCTCGGTGTCCTCAACAACGGCATGTCCCTGGTCGGCATCGGCACCGACTACCAGCAGGTCATCAAGGGACTGGTGCTGCTGGCCGCCGTCGGGTTCGACGTCTGGAACAAACGCAGGGTCGGCTCCTGACGGGCCCTTCGGCCCCGAGGAGAAGACGTCGGGGGGACCTCAGGAGGACGGGCCGAGGGGAATCCGGAGCGAGGAGGCGCCCTGAAGGTCGAGCCACGCGGTGTCCTTCCCCCGGACCAGCCGGAGCACCACCTGTTCGCACCGCGGGCACCGGGCCACCAGACCCGGTGCCCGGTCGTAGACCCGCAGTTGGGCCATCGGGCCCCGGCGGCCGCAGGAGGCGCAGCGGCCCACGGCGTCGGTCAGATCGACCGCGAAGAGCTCGGAGAGCGGGCCGCCCAGCGCGTTGCCGTCGTGGTAGGCGTCGTCGTGGGCCGGATAGGCGTCCATGTCATCCTCCACTGGGGCCGAAGCGTTCGGTCTTGACGCGGTCGGGGGCGTGGCCGAGGCCGGTCAGCAGCGTCGCGGCGTTCTCGACGAAGCCCGTCGGGCCGCAGACGTAACACAGGGGTCGCCGATCGGCCGGCCAGCCCCCGCGGACCAGGTCGTCGGCCGTCAACCGGCCCACCGGCCTGGGGTGTTCGGGCGGCGCCGTACGCGTGTACAGATACTCCGTGTCGAGGCCGGGCTCCCCGCGGAGCAGCTCGGACACATAGAGCTGATCGTCCGGCCGGCGTACGGAGTAGAGCAGCCGGAACGGCGCGCCCCCGCCCGCCGCGACACGCGTGCGCACCATCGACATCAGCGGCACCAGCCCCGAACCACCGCCCACCAGCAGCACCGGTTCGTCCTGCTCCGGCCGCCAGACGAAGTAGCCGCCGATCGGACCGCGCAGCTCCACCTTCTCGCCGGGCTCCAGCACGTCCATGAGATACGGCGACACCTCACCGTCCCCGACCCGCTGGATCGTCAGCTCCACCCGGTCGGCGTCCGGCGCGGACGCCACCGAGTAGCTGCGCTCCGTGCTGTAGCCGTCCTCGGCGGTCAGCCGTACGTCGACGTGCTGGCCCGCCAGATGCACCGGCCAGCCGGGCACGTCGAACACCAGGGTCTGGGCCGTGGAGGACTCCGCCCGCCGGCCGACCAGCTCGGCCACCAGCCAGCGCAGTGGCGCGGCCGCCATCAGTCCCCCTGATAGCGCTGCTCGCGCCACGGGTCCCCGTACGAGTGGTAGCCGAGGCCCTCCCAGAACCCCGGCTCGTCGTCGAGCATCAGCTGGATCCCGCGCACCCACTTCGCGGACTTCCAGAAATACAGATGCGGGACGAGCAGCCGCGCGGGGCCACCGTGCTCGGCGGGCAGTTCCTCACCGTCGTAGCGGTGGGCGATCCACGCCTTGCCGTCGAGCAGGTCCTCCAGCGGGAGGTTGGTCGTGTAGCCGCCGTAGGAGTGGACGAGGGCGTACTCGGCCGCCGTCTCGACCCCCTCCATCAGGCTGTCGAGCGAGACGCCCTCCCAGTGCGTCTCGAACTTCGACCACTTCGTCACGCAGTGCAGGTCGAGCGTCGGGGTCTCGGCGGGCATCGCCATCAGCCGCGCCCAGTCCCAGGTGTGCCGGTCGCCGTTCTCGGTGGTGAGGGTGAACTCCCACTCGTCGTGACTCACGCGTGGTGTGGGCCCCGCGGACAGCACCGGGAAGTCATGGACCTCGTACTGGCCGGGTGGCAGTTTCCGGCCCGGATCCGGCCTGCGGCCGTGGAACCCGCGCGAAATGATCGGCATGGCGGGACTTCCTTCCTCCGCCCGGACGGTCGATCGGCGCGGTCGGGAGCAGGGTCCGGACAGGCTCAGACCAGCGTAAAGGCGCGGGCACGGGTCGGCGACGCGAGAGCCGACCCGCACCGCCCCGCCCGTGCCCGGCCCCTGCGCCGCCTCGCCACCCGGCCCGTGCCCGCCGTCCGCTCCTACTCGAAGCGCGCGGGGTCGCCCGCCCCTCTGCGTACGATCTCCGGCTCGCCCTCGGAGAAGTCGATGACGGTGGTCGGCTCGGTCCCGCAGTCGCCCGAGTCGACCACGACGTCGAGCACATGGTCGAGCCGTTCCTTGATCTCCCAGCCCTGGGTCATCGGCTCACCGTCGTCGGGCAGCAGCAGTGTGCTGGAGAGCAGCGGCTCACCGAGCTCCGCCAGCAGGGCCTGCGCGACGACATGGTCCGGGATACGGACTCCGACCGTCTTCTTCTTCGGGTGCAGCAGTTGACGCGGCACCTCCTTGGTCGCCGGCAGGATGAAGGTGTAACTGCCGGGCGTCGCCGCCTTGATCGCGCGGAACACGTCGTTGTCGATCTGCACCAACTGGCCGAGCTGCGCGAAGTTCTGGCAGACCAGGGTGAAGTGGTGACGGTCGTCGAGATCCCGGATGGACCGGATCCGGCTGATGCCGTCCCGGCTGCCCAACTGGCAGCCCAACGCGTAGCAGGAGTCGGTCGGGTACGCGATGAGCGCGCCGGACCTGATGCTCTCGGCCACGCTGGTGATGGTGCGGCGCTGGGGGTTCTCGGGGTGTACGTCGAAATACTTGGCCATTGGCCGAGCTTAGGGCCTCCCCGGCGGCCCGCCCGGCTCGCTCGGCGGGAAGCGGACGTCTCCGTTCTCCCAAGAATTGGTATGGACCTTTCCAGGGAGGGGTCGCTGCCCGTAGCCTCTGCGCTGCGGCGTCCCTCCAACTGCGCACTTCCATAAGGCAGTTGTGGATGGGCGCCGGTCCCGGAACGCCTGCCCCCACACCGTTCAGGAGTGAAGCGACAGTGTTGAGAAGAGGCACCACGGCTGTCATGGCCGCCCTGCTGCTGGTCTGCGGTCTGCTCACCGCCGCGCTGCCGGCCGCCGCCCAGCCCTCCCGGAGCGAGAGCGGCCGGGGCGCGACGGGCGCGGCCGGCGAAGCGCGAGGCGGGCACCACAAGCCGCGATTCGTCGTCGGCGAGGCCCAGTTCGAGCGGATGTTCCCGGACCGGGACCCGTTCTTCACGTACGACGGCCTCGTCGAGGCCACCAAGGCGTACCCCGGCTTCGCGAACACCGGCAGCGCCAAGACCCGCAAGCAGGAAGCGGCGGCCTTCCTCGCCAACATCAGCCACGAGACCGGCGGGCTGTTCTACGTGGTGTCGCAGAACCCCGACATGTACCCGATCTTCTGCGACGACACCCAGCCCTACGGCTGCCCGGCCGGGCGGGACGCCTACTACGGGCGCGGCGCGATCATGCTGAGCTGGAACTTCAACTACAAGGCCGCCGGCGACGCGCTCGGCCTCGACCTGCTCAACAATCCATGGCTGGTCGAGACCGATCCGGCCGTGGCCTGGATGACGGCCCTCTGGTACTGGAACACCCAGTCCGGACCGGGCACGATGACCGGCCACGACGCGATGGTGAACAAGAAGGGCTTCGGACAGACGATCTGGAGCCTCAACGGGTCCGCCGAGTGCAACGGCGGCAATCCGGCGCAGATGGAACACCGCGTCGAGCTGTACAAGCAGTTCACGCGCGTGCTGCGCACCCCTCCGGGCCGCGACCTGACCTGCTGAACGAGTGACCGGCGGCCGACCCGGGGGCACCCGGCTCGGCCGCCGGCCGGACGACGGCGCCCCTGTGACGCAACACACGGTGGCTGAAAAACGCTCTCAGCGAACATTCAGACATCTCTCATCCGCTGGTGAAGCGCGTTCCCTACCGTGCGAAGAGTGTCCAGAATTCGCAGGCTGCCGCCTCTGGCCGTAGCCGCACTCGCCCTCGCCGTGACGGTGCCGGGCCCGGTGCTCGCCATGGCCGACACGCCCGGCGAGCCGGCCAGGGCCGTCACGGCGCCCGCCGCCGGACCGCAAGCCCCCGGGGAGTCCGCCCCGAGGGCGGCCCATGCGGTCGACGCCGCGATGCGCGCGGCGCTGGACGCCGTGCCCGCGAGCAAGGGCCGCTACACCGTCGCCGTCCAGGACCTGAACGGCGGGAACGCCGCCCAGTACGGCGGCGGCGGGGCCTACGACACGGCCAGCATCGTCAAGGTCGACATCCTCGCGGCCCTCCTGCTCGGCGCCCAGGACCGTGGCGAGCCCCTCGGCGCCCACCAGCAGAGGCTCGCCTCGGCGATGATCCGAAGCAGCGACAACGACGCGACGGACGCCCTCTGGAAGGCCATCGGCGGGCCGGAGGGCCTGGACGCCGCCAACAAGCGCCTCGGCCTGAAGGCCACCCACACCGACCCGGACGGCCACTGGGGCCTGACCCGCACGACGGCGGCCGACCAGATGGTGCTCCTGGAGGCCGTTCTCGGTGACGGCCACTCCCCCCTGACCACGCAGTCGCGCTCCTATCTGCGGACACTGATGAGCACGGTCGAGAAGGACCAGCGGTGGGGGATATCCGCCGCCGGAAACGGCGCGGGGAAGGCCGCCGCCGCACCGGTGCTGAAGAACGGCTGGCTCCCGCGCAGCGCGACCGGACTCTGGGACGTCAACAGCATTGGCAGCGTCCGCTACGACGGCCACACCCTGCTCGTCGCGGTCCTGTCGGACGGACAGGCCACCTACCGCACGGGCGTGTCCCTGGTGGAGCGGGCGGCGGCCACGGCCGTGAAGGCCTTCGTCCACGCCGAGAACAGCGGCGTTCCGTCGAAGGGGTAGCGCGCGGCGCGGGAGCCCCGGGAGGGACCGCGCTCAGCGCCTCGTCTCGTACCTGTTCAGGACCACCCCGCCGGGAAACGTCCGCGTCTCCACCAGATTCAGGTTGACCCAGCTGTCCAGCGGGCTGAAGAACGGTGTGCCGCCACCCACCAGGACCGGATGGGTGATGATCGCGTACTCGTCGATCAGCCCGGCCCGCATGGCCGCCCCGCCGAGCGCCGCGCCGCCGACCCGCATCGGCCCGCCGTCCTCGGCCTTGAGCCGGGTGATCTCCGCGATCGCGTCGCCGGTGACCAGGCGGGTGTTCCAGTCGACCTTGTCGATCGTCGACGAGAACACCACCTTCGGTGTGTCCCGCCAGTTCCGAGCGAAGTCGATCTGCGCCGGGGTGGCGTCCGGCTGCTGGTCGCCGGTCGGCCAGTGGGAACTCATGATCTCCCACAGCTTGCGCCCGTACATCAACAGCTCGATCGCCCGCTCCTCGTCGAGCCACCACTGGAACAGTTCGTCACTCGGCGCGCTCCAGCCGAGGTCGTCGCCGGGCGCGGCGATGTAGCCGTCCAGACTCAGGTTCATGCCGTAGTGCAGTTTCCGCATCGCTCCATGCCTTCCGTCAGTCGGTCTCCAGCGTAGAGACCGGCGCGGCAGCGGAAACTCATCGGAGTGATTCCGGCACGACGACCACCATCGCCGGGCCCTTCCGGGAGGTGGTCAGCGGCGGGCGAGCTGGCGCTCGCCGCTGGGGCCCGGCTCGTAGGGAAGGTCGTAGTGGGAGAACACGGCCTTCTCGTCCTCGGCCGGCAGCACATCGTCCGTCCCCATGGACGGCGCGTCCTTCACGACGGCCTTCGCGTAGTTGACCCTCACATAGTCCGGCCCCACGACGGCTCCCGAGAGCGGGACGAAGACCAGGCGGTGCCGGGTCGGCATGCCGACCAGCACGGTCGCCACGGACGGCTCGTCGGTACGGGTGTCGACGTAGACCGCCTCCAGCGACCCGATCTTGCGCCCGTCGGTGTCGACGACGTCCTTGGTACGCCATTCACGGATGTCCACGGCATCGATCATGTCGGCTCTCCTCCTCCGGCGGCCCTCGCGATCGGCCTCACCGACGCGTGTACCCGGACCGGCTCCGGTCATGGTGACCGACGGTGTGCCGGGCGGCCACCCGGAGGCGCCAGAGGGACGACACGGGCGGGGCGGGGGCGACCGGACGGGTTACGGGCCGGTCAGGCGGCTCCCGCGCCCGCCTCGCCGCCGTACGCGAGTTCGCTCGCCAGCAGCGCCGCGCCCACGACGCCCGCGCGCGGGCCGAGCTCGGACATCACGATCGGCAGATTGCCCGTGGCGAGGGGCAGCGAGCGTTTGTAGACGACGCTGCGGATCTCGGCGAGCAGCGGATAGCCGAGCCCGGTCAGACCGCCGCCGATCACGATCATCGACGGATTCATGAAGCTGACCAGGGTGGCGAGCACCTGCCCGACCCGGTGGCCGCCGGCCCGGACGAGATTGACGCTCGTGTTGTCTCCGCCGTCCGCGCACTCCGCGACATCCAGGGCGGTCAGCACCCCCCGCTCCGCGAGTCGTTCGGCGAGGGCGGGGGACTGGCCCGAGGTCGCGGCAGCCGTGGCGTCCCTGGCCAGCGCCACCCCGCCGAAGTACGCCTCCAGACAGCCGGTGTTCCCGCAGGAACAGACGGGCCCGTCCGACTCCGCGTCCACCTGGACATGCCCGATGTCCCCCGCGCAGCCCTCCGCGCCCCGGTAGATACGGCCGTGGTGCTGCATGCCGGAGCCGATACCGCTGCCGATCTTCACGAAGAGCAGATGGTCGACCGTCTTCGCGACCCCGCTGTGCTGCTCGCCGAGGGACATCACGTTGACGTCGTTGTCGACGACGACGGGACAGCCGTGTTCACGGGCGAGGGTGTCGCGTACGGGGTAGCGGTTCCAGCCCACCATGATCGGCGGTGAGACCGGGACGCCCTCCCGGAAGCTGACCGGTCCCGGCAGCCCGATACCGATCGCGTCGAGCCGTGTGTAGTGACCCTGGTCGGCCATCGCGCGCAGCAGCTCGGTGACACGCCCGAGCACCGCGACCGGCCCGGACCGGATGTCGGCCGGCTCCGAGCAGGAGGCGACCGGTGCGAGCGCGCCGTCGGTGATCTCGATGTCGACGGAACTGGCCCCCAGATCGATCGCGGCGAACCGCAGACCGGGGTCGAGCTGGACGAGCGTGGAGCGCCGTCCGCCGCGCGAGGCGGCGGGGCCCGCCTCGCGGACACGCCCGGCGGCGACCATACGGTCGAGCTCGCCGAGCAGCCGCGGGCGGGGGACCTCCAGCCGGTCCGCGAGCTGGGCGCGGGAGAGCGGGCCGTTGTCCCGCAGCAGACTCAACACGCGGTACTGGATGCTCACGGGCTCACTTCCTCTGGACGCCTGGGTGCGGCTGTCGGCAGTCGTCACGGGGCCTTGCGGGCGGTGCGGGGCGCCGGCACCGTACCGCCCGGCGCGGCTCGTGCTCACGGAGGGCGGGACCGTCCGTCGTCGGCGTCCACGTGCGGGGCCCGCCGGTCCCGGCCGCGAGGCCGGGCCCCAGCAGGTGCGCTCGCGCGCCGGAGTCCGCGCCCCCGGCCCCTGGCCGCCCTGCCCTGCGGGCGGACGGCGCTCCGTGTCCCCCACGCTCCTGGGCAACTTTTTCACACATGACCGAAAGTTGCCGCCCTGTTGACGGAACCCGCTCCGCCAGGACCGCAGGGCCCCGACGGACTCCGGGCACGGAACTGCCCCGCCCGGTGGGAGCGGGGCAGTCCGGCACACCTCCCGGCGTCAGCCGGCGGCGCCTCCCTTCAGCGCCCGCGCGTCCCGTGCCAGGGCCGTACCCGCCGCGCTGTCCGGCACCAGGGCGGCATCGGCCGTGTAGCCGGCGAACGACTCCAGCACGGCCGCGGCCTGGCTGGTCCGGCCCGCTTCGGCGTGCGCCTCGGCCTGCCCGAGCCGTACGGTCAGCCGCTGCTGTCCCTGCGCCGTGACCAGGCCGTCGGTCCGCAGGTGGGCGATCAGCGCGCGGATGTCCGCGTAGGAGGTACGGGTGGTGAAGGGCACCGTCCTCGTGGTGGTGTTGCCCGCCTTGTCGCGGGCCCTGACCGTGAGGTCGTGGCTCCCCAGCGGCAGCCGCCACAGTTCCAGTGCCTGCCCGGAGCCGACGGCCTTGCCGTCGACCGTCGCCGTCGTGCCGGCGACCCCCGAGACCGTGTCCGCAGCCGAGAAGACCGGCGTCGGTCGCGCGGAGTCACCGTAGACGCCGTCGGCGTCGATACCGGTGGCCGTGACGGTCGGACCGGTGCGGTCGATCCGTACGGTGAGCGAGCCCACCTCCGAGACGTTGCCGCCGTTGTCGGTCGCCCGGTAGCGGACGGTGGTGGCACCCTCCCTGGAGAGCGTGACGGCCGCGTTGGCCGACTGCCACGTCGTCCCGCCGTCGACCGAGTACTGCCGGCTCGCGACCGTCCCGTTGTCGGTCGCCGAGACCGCCAGCGACACGTTGCCGGTGTACCAGCCGTCGTCACCGTTCGGCCGGGGCGGGTTGAGCGTGGCGGTGACCTTGGGCGCGGTCTTGTCCGCGACTCCCGCGCCCTGGAAGGTCAGCGAGTCCAGCTCGACACCGCCGGAGGAGGTGACGAAGAGCTCGCCCGACCCCGAAGGAGCGTTCCCCAGGGCGGTGGTGACGCTCTGCCAGCCCTCGCCGGCCGGCACGGACACCGTCGCGAACGGCTCCGCGTCCGCCGATCCCCAGCGCAGCGCCAGCGAACCGGCGCCGCTCGCACGGGTCTTGACCCCGTCGATCCCGGCGAACGACACCGGGTCGTACGCGATCCAGTCGCCCGCGTCGAACGAGGTCAGCTTGCGCTGTCCGGACGCCGTGGTGTCGTCCGTGATCGTGACGCCTTCGGCCGAGTCGTAGTGCTCGCCCTGCGTCAGCGCCGGGTTGAGCACCACCTGGGCGTCACCGGTCGCCGCCGGCACGCCTCCGTGACCCTTGTCGGTGTAGGTGATCCCGAGGACACCGAAGACGTTCTCGGTGTCTCCGTGCCCCGCGTCGGCCGGGGTCGCGACCCCGCCCGTGCAGCCGGTACCGCTGTTGACCGGGTGCCCGTGCTGGTTGTGCCCCAGACCGAAGGTCCACGCGGCCTTGGCACAGTCCGGCGTGCTGCCGTCCTCCGGGTCCTCGACGGCTACGCCGTACGGCACGGCGTCGCCCCAGTTGAAGAACCCGCCGTCGGGCGGCGAGGTGATCCGTACCGTCGGCGCCGTGTTGCCCACCGTGATCTGACGGCTCGTCAGGCCGAACTTGCCCTGCGGGTCGGAGACCTTGAGCCGGGCCTGGAACTGCCCGTTCTCGGGATAGGTGCGGTTGACCGTGGGCCCGGTGGCGTCGAAGGTGCCGTCGCCGTCGAGGTCCCACTGGTAGGTGAGGTCGCCGTTCTCCGGGTCACTGGAGCCGGTGGCGCTGAACGAGACCTCCAACGGGGCCTGGCCGGACGTCCTGTCGGCCTTGATCACCGCGGTGGGAGCCTTGTTGCCCTCGGCGTAGTCGATCCGGTAGAGACCCGCGTCGGGGTTCTGCCGGAAGAAGCCGTCGCCGTAGTCGAGCACGTAGAGCGCGCCGTCGGGGCCGAACTCCAGGTCCATCGGGTTGTCCCACTGCGGGATGCCGTTCTGCGAACGCTCGCTGTTGGGCAGCACGTTCTCCAGCTTGCTCACCGGCCCGTCGGGACCGTCGAGCGTGAGCGCGGCCACGTAGTCCTGGGAGAACTCCGCGAAGAACGCCTTGCCGTCCCAGTACTCGGGGAACTTGCCCGGCGAGGGGTTGTCCGCGTCGTAGTGGTAGACCGGACCGCCCATCGGGGCCTGTCCGCCCGGACCGCCGGGACCGCGGAAGGCCGTCAGCTCGGGCCACGGCTGGTCGCTGTCCTTGTCGCCGTACCAGAGCGTGGCCGGCGCGGAGGCGGGCAGCTCGGTCAGACCGGTGTTCCAGCGCGAGTCGTTGACCGGCGCCGCGCAGTCGAAGGCGGGGCCCGGCGTGAGGGTGGCGAAGTCGAAGTCCCGGTAGGGCTTGGTGTTGTCACCCGTGCAGAACGGCCAGCCGCTGTTCAGGGGCTTGGTCGTGGACTGCCACTCGACGTAGCCCATCGGACCGCGGTTCGGGTCGGCCGTACCGGCGTCGGGGCCGTAGTCGCCCCACATCACGGCGTCGGTCCTGGGGTCCACCGCCAGCCGGAAGGGGTTGCGCAGTCCCATCACGAAGATCTCGGGACGGGTCTTCGCCGTGCCCGGCGCGAAGAGATTCCCCTCCGGGATGGTGTAACCGCCGTCCTCCTGGACGTCGATCCGCAGGATCTTGCCCCGCAGGTCGTTGGTGTTGCCCGCGCCACGGCGCTCGTCGAGCCCCGGGTTGTAGCCCGCCGCGTCGTTGATCGGGGTGTACCCGTTGACGTTCGGGCCCGACGCCGGCGTGTTGCCGCCGGTCGCGAGGTACAGGTTCCCCTTGCTGTCGAAGTCCACGTCGCCCGCGACATGGCAGCACTGGCCCCGGTTGACGTCGACCCGGATGATCTCCTGCGCGGTGGAGAGGTCGAGCTTGTCGCCGGTCCACTTGAAGCGGGTCAGGGTGTCGTAACCCTCCCACTGCTTCCAGTACGCGTCGGTCTGCCCGGCCGGCAACTGCTGCGGCGCGGAGCCGGCCGGGGTGTTCAGCGGCGGCGAGTAGTAGAGGTACACCCACCTGTTGGTGGCGAAGTCCGGGTCGAGCGTGACCGTCTGCAACCCCATCTCGGAGTTCTGGTACACGTCGATGTGGTTGACGACCTTCGTGACACCCGTGCCGGGGTCGGTGAGCCGGACGTCTCCGTTGCGGGCGGTGTGCAGGACCCGGCTGTCGGGCAGCACGGCGAGGTCGATCGGCTCGCCGGTGTCCTTCGTCAGGGTGACCTTCTCGTAGTTCGACCAGTCCAGGGCGTGTTCGTGGCCGGGGTGCGCCTGGGCGGCGGGCGCGACGGCCACACCGCCCAGCGCGGGCAGTGCCACGAGCAGGACCCCTGTGATCAGGCGTCTCAGGGTGCGGTGCACGGCGATGCGTCTCCTCGATCGCTGGCGGAAGGAGCGGGAGGGAACAGGGCCGGGCGCCGCCGCGCCCGGCGGCGCCCGGCCCTGTTCTTCAGAGGGAGCTGCTTCAGAGGGAGCTGCTCAGCCGAGGAGGCCCTTGAGCGCCGTGAAGCTGCGCTCCGCCGCACCGAGCGAACCCGGCGGATTCGGCTGCGTGTTGGGCGCGGTGTCCTGCTCCCAGATGCCCACGTGCGAGGCGCGCGGCCCGATGTCGCGGATGAACTTCTCGTACGGCAGGTCTCCGGCACCGAACTCGACGATGTCGAAGCCGTTGGCGTTCGCCGCGTTGGCGTCGCCGTCCTTCATGTGGAACAGCGGGTAGCGGTAGGGCTGGTTGCGCACATAGGCGGCCGGGTCGAATCCGGGCCAGCGGTACTGGCCCACGTACGCCCAGTAGATGTCCAGCTCCAGATAGACGTGACGCGGGTCGGTGTTCTTGAGGAACACGTCGTACAGCCGGACCGACGGCTGGTCCGTCGCGAACGCGAACTCGCCCGCGTGGTTGTGCTGGTAGAGCTTGAGACCGCGCGCGGTGGCGGCGGCGCCCCAGACGTTGAACTCGTCGGCGGCGGCGCGGTAGCCGGCGACGGTGTTGAGGTTCGACGGCGCGTTGGCCGTGCCCACGTGGGGCATGCCGAGGATCTCGGCGGCGTCGAGCTCGCCCTGGAGGTTGGAGCGGAGGTTGCCGATGCCGACATGGCTGCCGACCGCGCGCAGTCCGTTGTCGTCGAGCAGTGTGCGGATCTCCGGGAGGGTGATCTGCCGGCCCAGGATGGAGGTGTTCTGGGTGTATCCGGCGAACTCGATCTCCTGGTAGCCGATCCGCGCGAGCTCCGCGAGGACGACGGCGAAGCCGAGCGAACTGACCTTGTCGCGGATGCTGTAGAGCTGGATGCCGATCCGGTCCTTGGGGATGGACAGACCGGCCCGGGCCGGGGCGGCGGAGGCCGCGGTGGCGCCTGTGACGGAGGCGGCGGCGAGGGCGACGGTGGTTCCGGCGGTGGCGCGCAGGAAGTCCCTGCGGTCGAAGGACTTGCGGATATGGCTCACGGTCACTCCTGGGAATGAGGAGAGGAAGGTAGGACCGGGGGCGCGCGCGACCGGAGCTGCTGCTCTGCGGTGCGCGCGCCGCTACGGCCGAGGGGCGGCGTGGCGAGTGCGTCGGCGGAGTTCCGGCCGGTTCACCGGCGGGAGGGGAAGGACGCCGAGCGGAGGGGAGGAGGAACGGCGACGGGGCGGTCGCCGTTTCCTGCCGGTCGCGTCGCTACGAGTGCCGTGGGTGGTGCGGATCGTGGTGCGGGTGGTGCGGTGGGTCGGGCTGCTGGTGGTACGTGAGGGTGTGGCGTTGCTCGACGCTGTTCCAACCGAGGCCGGGCAGTGGCCGGTTGGAGGTGTGCCGCCGCGCGCGGCAGCACCGGGCGCACCGGATCAGAGGCTGGACCTGCCCGCTTCGTGGGCGTCGGCCCGCGCGGCGGCGGCACGCTCGGCGGCCTTCTCGGCGAGGTCGGCGCCCCGGTCCTGCGGCGCGGCCCTCTTGGCCGAACGGGCGGACGACGCGCCGGCGTCGGCGGTCTCGCCGGTGACCTTGCCGCGGATACGCGCCGAGTCACCCACGACCAGGACGGGGTTGTTGCCGGTCGCGGTGAGTGAGCCGCGCACGATCGCGTTGTCGAGCACGGCTTCGGCGGTGTTGTCGGTGAACGCGAGGTTGCCGCCGAAGTAGGAGGCACCCGCGCAGTTCCCGAGCAGGCCCTCGCCGCCGATCTGGAGGACGTCGGCGTTGGTCGCGTACGTGGCGGCGCCGTACACCTCGCTCTCGCAGAACACACCGCCGAGGATGTTGCCGTTGACGGTGAGCGCGCCCTTGACGGTGGAGTCGTACACGTCGGTGTACTGGTTGTTCTCACCGGTCACCGAGCCGCCGAGGGTGCTGCCGGAGACGTACAGCTCGCCGGTCCTGCTGCTGATGTTCCCGCTGACCGTCGAGTCGACCGTGTAGAGGAATCCCTCGGTGGCGTCGACCGACTTGACGGTGGTCTCCTCCAGGTGCGTGCCGAACGCGGACTCGGTGGTCAGCGCGCCCTTGACCGTGGTGTCGGTGAGGTCGAGGTAGGCGTTCTCCTCGACGGTGACCGCGCTGTTGAAGGTCGCTCCCGCCGCCACGAGGTCGGCGCCGGCCTCGACCGTCACCGTGCCCTTGACCCTCGTGCCGGTGAGGGTGCAGGACTTCCCGGCCGGTACGACCAGGTCGTTGCTGACGGTCACGGCCCCGCCGTCACCGACGCAGGTGGTGTAGAGAGCGGCCTGGGCGGAGCCGGAGAAGGCCACCAGGCTCCCGGATGCCACCAGTGAGGCCGTGGCGATGAAAGTACGGATCTTCATGTCGCTTCCCTTCCGCTGCGGTCACGGCAGGGTCGGTGACCCGGCCGGTTTCCCCGTCGTCCGACGGGGGTGCTGCACGGTGCGTGAGCGACGACCGCCGTGACGGCGGTCGCGCGGCGCCTCGTGACGGGCGGTGGCCCGGCCATGGGGGGAGAGACGTGGAAAGACTCGTGGGGTCAAGGGCGTTCGAGCGAGCGCCGATGGGCTGCGGTGTTACCGCGACGAAACGCATGTCTCGGTGGGCCGAGACATTAGAGCGCCGCGTGGGGACTGTCCAGAGGTTCGGTACGAATCTCTAGAACTTTCTGATGATTCATCAAAAGGTGTGTGGGATCTGTGGAGGCGACGATGGGGCGTCCGGGGGTGGAGAGGGAGCGCGACGGTGTGGCGGGGGACGGTGTGCGACGGGCCGCGTTCGCGCTCTCGTGCGCGGGCGTGCCCGCGATCACCTGTATGCGGGTCCTGTGGTGATCGCGGTTGCGAAGGAAGGGCCTGGCGTCAACGCGCCTCGGCCCGCGCGGCGGCGGCGCGTGCCTCGTCGTACTCCTCGCGGGCCGTGAACACCGCGTCCAGCCGCCGCTCCGTCCAGCGCGCCAGCTGCCACACCTGCTCGGCCGCCTCCCGGCCCAGGTCCGTCAGCGAGTAGTCCACGCGCGGCGGGATCACGGGCTTGGCGTCCCGGTGGACGAAGCCGTCCCGTTCCAGGGTCTGGAGCGTCTGGGCGAGCATCTTCTCGCTGACCCCGCCGATCTGGCGGCGCAGCTCGCTGAAGCGGTGCGAGCGCTCCAGCAGCGCGGCCAGCACCAGCACACCCCATCGGCTGGTGACGTGCTCCAGCACCAGCCGGGAGGGGCACATCTGCCGGTTCACATTGGGCAACGTGACGCTTTCGCTCATATCGGTACCTTACTTCAAGGTGGGTACTTCCTCAAAGTAAGTGCGATCCATATCGTTGGTGGAGCGAGCTCGAAACGGCTCCAACCGTAACCAGATATATGAAATGGGTAACCACCTCATGAGCATCGTCGTCACCGGATCGACCGGACACCTCGGCCGTCTTGTCATCGAGTCCCTTCTGACCTCGGCCGTGCCGGCCGCCGGGATCGTCGCCGTCGCGCGGGACCCGGAGAAGGCCGCGCCCCTGGCGGCGCTCGGTGTCGAGGTGCGGATCGCGGACTACGACAGCCCCGCGACCCTCGCGGACGCCTTCCGGGCGGGCGACCGCGTCCTGTTCATCTCCAGCAGCAGCGTGGACGGCCGCCGGGTGCGGCAGCACACCGCCGTCATCGACGCCGCGCGGGCGGCGGGCGTGGCGCAACTGGCGTACACGGGTGTACTGGGCGGCCCCGACGCCGACTTCGACCTTGCCGCCGACCACAAGGAGACCGAGCGCCTGATCCTGGAGTCCGGGCTGCCGTACACCTTCCTGCGCAACGGCTGGTACACCGAGAACTACACCGGGAACCTCGCCCCCGTGCTGGAGCACGACGCGGTGGTCGCCGCCGCGGGGGAGGGCCGCGTCGCCAGTGCCCCCCGGGCGGACTACGCCGCGGCGACAGCCGCCGTACTGACCGGTGAGGGCCATCTCGACAAGGCGTACGAGCTCTCCGGCGACACGGCGTGGTCCTTCGCCGAGTACGCGGCGGAGCTGTCCCGCCAGACCGGCCGCACGATCGTCTACAACAACGTCCCCGCCGAGACCATGGTGGGCATTCTCGTGGGTGCCGGCGTGCCGGAGCCGATGGCCCCGGTCCTCGTGGATGTGGACAAGGCCATCGAGCGTGGCCGCCTCGCGGTCGCGACGGGCGACCTCGCCCGTCTCTCGGGCCGCCCCACGACGCCGCTGGCCGAGTCGATCGCGGAGGCTCTGAAGTCCTGACCGTCCCGGCCCCGTAACGCCACGCGTGTCCGGGGGGGTTGGGGGTCCGAGCCGTCACGGGGGTAGGGGCGGCTCCCCGACGAACGCGTGGGGCAGGCGACTTGACGATAGTGGAGGAGGGGCGTCCGTGGTCCGGGCGCCCCTCTTCCCTTGCCCGGACGTCAACGCGATGTCATCGCCACGGCACCCCGCGGACACCGAGGCCTCCCAAGCGGCGCAGGCCCAACTCGCCCACCCCCGCTATTGGTTGATCTTTCATCATGCTGACACCTCCTGACGCTCGATAGGTCAACAACGACCCAGAAGCTGATCCGAGCATGTCAAAATGACCGACGCCCCCACGTTGCGGTCGATCAGGAGGACGCAGTGAAGAAAAACTCGCGCATCCGGAATATCTCACTCACGCTTGGCAGCGCCCTCGCGCTGATCATCGCGTTTCCCGGCAGCGCTTTCGCAGCCGATCCCCCCAGCGCCCTTCCGGCCAACGCCGACGGCTTGGAGCAGACGTTCCAGCCGGCGTTCGACTACGACACGGACGGCTGCTACTCCACCCCGGCCATCGGCCCCGACGGCACCATCAACCCGGGCCTGAACCCGAGTGGTGCCCTCAACGGCCAGTGCCGTGACTCCTGGGACCTCGACAACACCAACGGATACTCGCGCGCCAAGTGCAACAACGGCTGGTGCGCCATCATGTACGGCCTGTACTTCGAGAAGGACCAGGCCGTGGTCGGCAGCGGGCTCGGCGGGCACCGCAACGACTGGGAGCACGTCGTGGTGTGGGTGCAGAACGACCAGGTGCAGTACGTCTCCACCTCGGCCCACGGCAATTTCGACATCCACACCCGTGACCAGATGCGGTTCGACGGCACGCACGCGAAGGTCGTCTACCACAAGGACGGCATAGGCACGCACGCCTTCCGCGCGGCGAACAGCAACGACGAGCCGCCGGAGAACCACAAGGGGACATGGCAGTTCCCCAGCCTGGTCGGCTGGAACGGCTACCCGGCCGGTCTGCGCGACAAGCTGAGCCAGGCCAACTTCGGCAGCGCCGTCTTCGGCCTCAAGGACGGCAACTTCAACGGCCACCTGGTGAAGGCCAAGCCGGCCGGTATCCCGTTCGACCCCAACGCGTGAGGTGAGCGGGCCGGGGTGCGCGAGGCACTCTCGGGCGCCATGTGATCCCCGGCCCGCCTGCTAGCTTGACCGCGTGTTCCTCTTCCGTGCGTAGGACCCCGTGAAGACCGCGACGGCTTTCCGTCGCGGTCTTTCGGCGTCCCTGTACGGCTCGCGGCGCCCGAATCGCGCCGCCCTCCCCGAGGAACCGCACCGATGTCTTCGTACGCCGCTGTCCTGCGGACCCCGCACGCCCTGAGCACCTTCGCCGCCGCCCTGCTCGGCCGGCTCTCGTACGGGATGGTGTCGCTCTCCCTCGTACTGTCCGTGAAGGACGCCACGGGGTCCTTCACCGTCGCCGGCACCACGCTCGCTCTCTTCGGCGCGACCGGTGTCGTGCTCTCGCCCGTACGGGCCTCCTTGGTCGACCGGTACGGTCCGCGCCGGGGGCTCGTACCGATGGCCGCGCTGTACACCGCGCTGCTGACCGTGCTCGCCCTGGTCACCAAGGAGGGCGGCGGGCCGGGCGGGGCGGGGGCGTTTGGCACCTCCGGCACCTCGGGCGCGCTGGTGGGGGTGCTCGCCGCCTGCGCCGGGGCCTGTGCGCCGCCGCTCGGCCCCACGATGCGGACCCTGTGGGGGCAACTGCTGCCGGACCGGGGGATGTTGCGGCGCGCCTACAGCCTCGACGGTGTCGCCGAGGAACTGCTCCTGGTCGCCGGCCCCCTGCTCGTCGGGGTCCTGGTGGCGTACCTGGAGCCGGCGGCCGGAGTCGCGGCCAGCGCCGCGCTCGTGCTCGTCGGGACGGTGGCGCTCGCCCTGTCGCCCGTCCCCTTCCCGGTGCGGGCGTCGGAACGGCGGAGGGCGGGGGAGCGGGGGCGGGCGCCACGCGAGCCTGTGCCCCGCACCCGGCCGCGCGGTCCGGGGCAGCCGGTCGTGGCCGCCGCCGGTGTCGGTCTCTGTCTGGGCGGGCTCGAACTGCTGGTGGTCGCCTTCACCGACGACCGGCACCGGCCCGCTGCGGTGGCCTGGGTACTGGCCGCCCTCTCGGCCGGCAGCGCCGTCGGCGGCCTGGCGAACGGCGCCGTCTCCTGGCGATCGGCGGCCCGGCCGAGGCTCGCCGTCATCTGTGCCGCGCTCGGCGTCGCACTGGCGGGCGCGGGTCTCGCCCCGAACGTGTACGCGCTGGGCGCGGCGGCGGCCCTGGTGGGGCTCTTCGTCGCCCCGGCGCTGATCACCGCCTATCTGATCGCGGACGAGGCCGCCGCCCCCGGTGCCCGCACCCGGGCGGGTGCCTGGGTCAACACGGCGGTGAACGCGGGGAGTTCGGGCGGTACGGCCTTCGTGGGCCTGCTGGTGGGCAGAGTGCCACCGGCCCTCTGCTTCGTCCTGGTGGCCGTACCCGCGCTGCTCTGCGCCGCCGTGACGCTGTACGGCATACGGGGGGTCGCCACGGTGCAGGAGCCGGCGGAGCGGCCGGAGGGCGACGGCGCCGGTCAGCCGTCGTGATCTGTTCCGGGCGCGCCGGGCGGTGGGTCGTCCTGGACACCCGACGGCGGCGCCCGCCCGTTCGCGACACCCGGCGCCGCAAGAAAAATGCCCAGGGTCGAGGCACCGATCAGGGCTACTCTCGCTCGCACTCCGAGTGCGAGCGAGAGGACCCCTGATGAGCCGCCCCCTTCTCTATCTCGACGTGGACGGCCCGTTGAACCCGTACGCCGCCAAGCCCCACCGGCGCCCGTTCGGCTACACGACGCACCGGATGAAGCCCGAGGGCTGGATCGCCCAGCACCCGGGCATGCCACGGTCCTCCGTGCGGCCCCTGCGGGTCTGGCTCAACCCCGACCACGGGCGCCGGCTCCGGGAACTCGCCGGGCTGTACGACCTGGTGTGGGCCACCACCTGGGGGAGGGAGGCGAACGTGTTCATCGGGCCCGTCCTCGGGCTGCCCGAACTCCCCGCGGTGGGCTGGCCGGCGATGTACGAGGCGGGACCCGAGGAGACGTTCTGGAAGACGCGGGACCTCGTTACGTACGCCGCCGGCCGGTCCTTCGCCTGGGTCGACGACGAACTGGGAGACCCCGACCGGTCCTACGTCGCCGCCCACCACGCGGGATCCGCGCTGCTGCTCCGGATCGACCCCCGGCTCGGGCTGCTGGACCCCGACTTCCGGGCGCTCGACTCCTTCGCACGCACGCTGGGGCGCGGGACTTGACCCCCCGTGGTGTGTCCGGCGTCCCTCGGGGAGGGAGGCCGTGCCGGGCCCCCGAACAGGGGCCCGGCAGGGCAGGAGGCCTGGCCGGCGGGCAGGGACGGGAGGTCTACTAGGGTTGCTGCGTATGACCGACCGCGTACTACGTCTTCTTCGCACCCGCCCCGATCTCGCCGCGATCGCGGCCTTCGTGTTCAACTTCGACGTGGCCCGTACCCACCACGTCGAAGAGGTCCATCTGGCATCGGGGGCGTCGCTGGAGCCCATCGCGGGGGACGACACGGGCGGTACGTACTTCCTGTGCGGGGGAGCGGCCGTGCTGTACGCCTCCTCCGAGGGCGACGCGGTGCTGGTCGGCGACAGCGTCACCGACGCGGTGGAGGCGCTCGTCCGACTCCCCTGGTACTGCGAGGACCTGTCCGGCGACCTCGACGAGGAGCGGATCCGCGCGGCCGTCGACGCGGCCGACGAGGAGGCGCGCGAGGAGTTCGCGCCGGAACTGCACTCGCAGCGTGCAGCGTTGCTCACCGGACTGGGGCTTCCCGACCGCCCGCTGACCGAGCTCCTCGCCATGAGGGAATCGGCCGCGGCACGCACCGAGCCCGACCATCTCCTCCTCAACTCCCATGAACTGCTCGCCTATCAGCTCACGGACAGCGCGTCGCGGCGCCCGCCGCTGAGCGACATCGTGCTCGGTCCCGGCCGGGACGCGCTCGCGCGGTTCCGCGCGGGCGAGCCGGGGATGCCCGAGAAGGTCGTGGCGGACGCGGTGCTGCGCGCCGGGGTGATACGGGCGGCACAGTACGACCGTCAGGACGGCGACCTGCCACTGCTGCGACTGCTTCTGGAACGCGAGACGGCCGAGCGGAGCGAGTGGTTCGCGGAGCGCGGTATCGCGGCGATGCTGGTGGCGCTGCGCGGCCAGGAGGAGGATCTGCCACTGGTGCGGGCCGCCACGGACGGACGGGCGGTCGGCGGCAGGGGCGCCCCCGACTGGGCGCGCACCGTGGACGCCGAGCGCCACGGCCGGGACCCGGCGACGGAGAGCCCCTTCACCTGGATCGAACTGGCCCGTCGGCAGGGCCGGACCGAGCACGCCCGGGTGGCGCTCATCCGACTGCTGGACGACACCGGCCCCGACGCCGACCGTCTCGGCGCGCTGAGCGAGGCCCTTGAACGCATCGGCGACCACGCCCAGGCCGCCCGCGCCCAGTCCTGCTACCTCTCCCTCCAGAACACCGACTGGGACCGGGCGGGTTCGGCGTACGCCCTCGCCCGTCTGGAACGCCGGAAGGGCGATCTCGACGCGGCCCGGCGGGCGTTGGAGCGCTCACGTACGGCGGTCACGGGCTCCGGGCGGGATGAGACGGTCGCGCAGTGGCACCGGCGCGGCCTAGGCCGCATGATCACCGAACAACATCTGGAACTCGTACTCGCGGCGGCCGAGGCCGGTGATTCCACACTCGCGCGCGAGACGATGACCCACGCCGAAGTCCTGCTGTCGACGATTGCCAAGCAGTCGGCCAAGGCGCTCAGCGAACTGTCCACCCGGGCGAAATGGGCGGTGGCGGCACTCGACGGCCGCCAGGGCTGAGGGCGGGTCCGGCTCTCGCGTCAGCCGCTGGGCAGACGCTCTTCCTCGCGAGGACGCGACGAATCGCCTTGGGTGTGCAACTTCCGGTAGGCGGAGGGGGTCACTCCCACCTCGCGCCGGAAAATGCTCCGGAAGTTCGCGGCTGTCCCAAAACCCGTCGCGCCGGCGATCTTCTCCACCGACCAGTCGGATTCCTCGAGAAGCCGGCGCGCACCCGTCAGCCGCTGACGCGCGACCCAGTGCATGGGAGGCATCCCGGTCTCACGTACGAAACGGCGGATGAAGGTCCGGCGCGAAAGGAAGCTGTGGTCCGCCATCTGCTGGACCGTGATCGGTGAGCCGATATTGCGGATCACCCATTCCCGTGTCGCGCGCAGATCGGCACGAGAGGGACTGAGTGTTTCCGCGTACTGCGGCTCGTTCCCGTTACGCGGAGGGGTGACGACGACGTCCTTCGCCACCTCGTCGGCGACCGCGGCACCGAAATCGGCCTGAACGATATGGAGACACACATCAAGTCCCGCGCCGGCGCCCGCGGACGTAAGAATTGCCCCGTCCTCGACGAACAACCGATTCTCGACGACATCGACCTCGGGGTGCATCGTCCGAAGCAGCTCGGTATACTTCCAATAAGTCGTGGCTGTCTTTCCGTTCAGCGTTCCGCTGGCGGCCAGTGCGAAAACGCCGGTACAGACCGCGACGATACGGGCGCCGCGCTCGACGGAGGCCCGTAGCGCGTCGAGATAGTGCGCCGGGACGGGGAGATGCGGGTTCTCGTAGCCGGGAATCAGTACAAGATCGGCGCGCGCCATCGCGGCGAGTGGGTGGGTCGGCCTGATACCGGCGGCAACGTCGACGTAGGACGAGCTGTCGCCCGAATCATCGACGAAGTCGAAATCATCGTCACCGCACACAATGACTTCATAGCCGGCATGCTGACCGAAAACATGCGCCGGAATGCTGACGTCCAGCGCGTAAAGCCGCGGCACCGCGAGGATTGCGACAACTGTCTTGGCATCTCCGGAAGGCAATTACGCTCCCTTGTCTCCGCTTATCGCGTCAAGGGTAACCCACGGGCGATGCCCACAGAACGGATGCCCGCTCCGGCACGATCCTTGCCGTAAGTGGCACGAGTGGGTCTGGCCCACCGGGAACGGTCTCCATAACGTTGTGAACGAACCCACCTTCCGAAGATCGGAGCGCAATGAGCAACGCGAACAAGGTCGAAAGCTTCGGAGTCCCCTGGGAGGAGGGTTACGGCTACGTCCAGGCGCTCAAGAACGGCGACACCATCTACCTCTCCGGCCAGGTCGCCCACGACGGCAAGCGCCTCGTCGCCCCGGCGCCGGTCAACGAGGACGGAAGCGTCACCGATTTCACCAACATGCGGGAGCAGTTGCGCCAGTGCTACGCCAACGCGGCGGAGCTGCTCGGGCGTTTCGGCGCGTCGATGGACGATGTGGTCGACGAGGTCCTGTACGTCCTGGACGCCGACGCGGGCAACGCGGCGGCAGGCCCCGTCCGCAAGGAGGCTTACGGCCGCCCGGACCCCCAGGTGACCAGCACCATGATCGGCACGACACGGCTCGCCTTCCCGGAACTGCTGGCGGAGGTCAAGTTCACGGCCCGAGTCTGAGGCGGGGGCCGCTCGACGCGGGGCGATGCCGACCAACTGGGAGCCGGGGCTGTCAGTCGCCCGGTCTAGGGTCCCTCGCATGGCCGAGCCCTCCTTTCTGACCGCCGTCCGTGAGTCGTACGACACGGTCGCCGCCGACTACGTCGAACGCGTCCCTCCTCCGGGCGAGATGGACCCGCTGTCACGCGCGATGCTGGCGGGCTTCGCCGAACTCGTGCGGACGTCGGGACTGGGGCCGGTCGCGGACCTGGGGTGCGGCCCGGGGCGCGTGACGGCGCATCTGGCCGGGCTGGGGGTGTCCGTCCTCGGCGTCGACCTGTCGCCGAAGATGGTCGGGCTGGCCCGGCACGCCTATCCGGACCTGCGGTTCTCCGTGGGCTCGATGACCGAGCTGGAGATGAGGGACGACGGCCTCGGCGGCATCCTGGCCTGGTACTCCACCCATCACACACCCCCGCGGTGGCTGCCGGACGTGTTCGCCGAGTTCCACCGCACGCTCGCACCCGGCGGCCACCTGCTCTGGGGAGGCTACGTCGGCGACGAACGGCTGCGGCCGACCCGGGGCTACGGCCGTCCGGTGTCCTACGAGTCGTACCTCCTGCCCCTGGACCGCATGGTCGAGCTGCTGGCGCAGGCCGGACTCGTCGTCACCGCGCGACTGGAGCAGGAGCCCGGCGGCCGGGTCAACAGACCGCACGCCTGCCTCCTCGCCCGCAAACCCCACACGCCCTGACACGGCACCCTCCCCCGGCGGGGCCCGCTCGGCCGGAGGCGTATCGCCTGGCTCGCCGGCCGGGGGCCCGGGCCAGGACGGGCCAGGCCCCAGGGGTTGTCAGTGGTGGCTGGGATGCTGACCCGATGGACGAACTGATGCGGCGGCGGGTGTACGGCGCCGACCATGAGGACCCCGACCCGGGGCCGCGGCCCGGGCGGGTGTACCGGGAGCTGTGCGCCGGGCCGTTGGACGGGCTGTTGCTCGATGTGACCGGGTGGACCGAGGAGGAGCTCGGCGCCGGCGCGATGCTGGTCACGGAGATAGGGGCGTACGGGCCGGGGGGCCGTACCGGTTACGGGCCACGCCCCGGTGATCCGTGGCGTTGGGACTGGGAGGGCGACAGCCCGTGAGGGGGACGGGAACGAGATCGGCCACCTCACCGTGACCACGGCCCCCACGCCTGGGGTGAGGCGATGCGGTGCGGGCTTCCCCGGGGGTGACGACGTCAGATCACCGGCGGCCCCGCCTCGATGCGGCGCAGCACCGGGGCCAGGCGGTCCAGGTCGGGGCCGGTCTGGATCTGCCGTTCGTCCCACCAGGTGGCGCCCGCGTCGTGCAGCGGACCGATCACGTCCTTGGCCCTCGCCGGGTGCAGGGGCGTGGCACCGCCGAGCACGAACTCGAAGGACGAGTCGGCCCCGGCCGCCGTACGCTGCTCACGTACGTAGCCGATCAACTCCCGTACGTCGGCCGCCTCCGGCGTATGACCGTGCCGGGCCGTCTCGAACAACGGCACCGCGCCGTCCCACCGCGCCGCACGCCGCATGGGGGCACGACGTGGCCAGAAACCGCCGATCCACACCGGCGGACGTGGCTGCCCCACGGTGGCGGGCAGCAGCGTCACGTCCCGGACCTCGTAATGGCGACCGTGGTGGTTCACGGGCTCACCGGACCAGAAACGCTCCAAGAGGTCCAGTCCCTCGTCCAGCCGCTCGCCGAGCACGCGTGGCTCGGCGGTGTCGCCGAAGCTGCGGTATTCGTCCTCCACCGGCCCGCCCAGGCCCGCCGCGAAGATCACCCTGCCGCCGCTGAGCTGGTCCAAGGTGGCCACCTGGCGCGCGAGTTGCTGCGGGCGGTAACGGGGGACCGGCGTCAGCAGGGTGCCCAACCGGATCCGCGAGGTCGCCAGCGCGGCGGCGGTCAGCAGCATCCAGGGGTCCCCGAAGGGACGACCCTGGTGGTAGCGGTGCAGCACGTGGTCCCAGACGAAGAGCCCGTCCCAGCCCGCCTGTTCGGCGGAGGCCGCCACGGTCGCGACGGTACGGGGGTCGGCGAAGTCACCGAAGTTGGGGATGTTGATGGAGAAGCGCATCCTCGCAGGATGCGCAAGCGGCCGTGAAGGCGCAACGGGATTCGCATCTCGCGGCAGCGCCGGCCGCCCGCCCCCCGGACCGGCCCCCGCCAACGACCGCTCGCTACCGCCTCCCACACCCCGGTCGCTACGATCGCCGACGTGCGCGCAAACATCGTGGTCGCCGAAGACGACGCGAAACAGTCCGAATTGGTGCGCCGTTATCTGGAGCACGAGGGACACACGGTCACAGTCGTCGGAGACGGCCGTGCCGCTCTCGAAGAGGTACGACGCGGGGAACCCGACCTGCTCGTCCTCGATGTGATGATGCCCAGGACCGACGGGCTCGACGTGGTGCGGATCCTGCGCGCCGAGTCCCGGGACGTGCTGGTGCTGATGCTGACGGCCCGCAGCACCGAGGACGATCTGCTGCTCGGTCTCGATCTCGGCGCGGACGACTACATGACGAAGCCCGTCAGCCCCCGGGAGCTGACGGCCCGGGTACGTACGCTGCTCCGCCGCAACCGTCGTACCGGCGTCACGCGCCCCGAGCCCGCGCCCGCAGCCTCCCACGGGACGCTGTCCGTGGGCGCGCTGTCCGTCGGCACGCTCAGCATCGATCCCGCCCGGCACGAGGTGTCGGTCGGGGGAACGCCGGTCGTGTGCACACCCGGCGAGTTCCGCATCCTCACCGCGATGGCCACGGAGCCCGACCGCGTCTTCACCCGGCAACGGCTCCTGGAGGAACTCCATGGCTTCGACAAGTACATCAGCGACCGCACCGTCGACGTGCACATCATGAATCTGCGCAAGAAGATTGAGCAGGCGCCGAGACGGCCCGTCCGGCTGCTGACGGTGTTCGGCGTCGGCTACAAACTGACGGACCCCGCCAAGAACGTGCGCCATGCCCGGTCCTGAGCGGCCGAGGCGTCTGCGAGCACGGCGCGGGCCGCACCTCCCCCTCCGCAGGAGTCTGCTCGGAAGGCTGCTGACCGTCTCCGTCCTGGTGGCTTCCTGCTCGGTCGCCGCCACCGCCTGGCTCGCGGTGCAGACGACCTCGGGAGCGATCCGCCAGGAGCAGGGGCAGGACCTCAGCTCCGACGCGAAGATCTACGACACACTGCTGGGGTACGCGGCGACCCACCCCGGTTGGGAGGGCGTCGAGTCCACCGTGCGCGAACTGGCCGCGAAGTCCGAACGCCGGATCGCGCTCACCACCGAGGACCGGCGCCTTCTCTTCGACTCGGCGGACGATTCGCCGTCCTCGTCCGGTACCGCGTCGACTCCGCTTCCGGCCCAGGCATCGGCCGTCGTCGACCCGCTCTCCGTCGACACCGTGTTGGTGCCCGAGGCCATACCCGCCGGTGCGGACCGTGTCGATCCGCGCGCCGTGGGCCCCTTCCTGCTGCCCCCGGCGGAACGCGACGAGTTGCGTGAGACCGCCCGTGAGGATGTCGCGTGCCTGGGGGCGGTGGGCATCGCCGCCGACGTGGTCGAGAGCCCGAGCGGGCGGCCCCGTATCGAGTTCGTCGGCAGTGATCCGGGCGGTACCTGGGAACTCAAGTGCCAGACGGCCGACGCCTCGCCCACGCCCACCGAGAAGAAGGCCATCGACGAACTCGACGAACTGGCCGACGCCTGTCTGAAACGCCAGGGGCGGGCCGGTGTCACGTTGAATCTGGATCTGTCCTGGGACAGGGGGTACGACGGGGACCCGAGCGACGAGAAGAGGCCCGAAGCGGGCACCGGCCTCGGAGACGCGCAGGCGGCGGCCGAACTGACGGCGATCGAGAAGAAGGCGGCCGACGCCGCCGCGGCCGCCGGGACCAAGGGGCGGGTGGGCGGACCGAACGACAGCGTGTACGACCGGGCCATCGCCTCCTGCGTCGGCAGTGCCCGCCGCGAGCAGCTCACCGCCTATGTTGCCGCGCCCGCACTGCTGTTCATCGAGGGAACGGGCGCCGTCGGTGTGCCCGGCTTCGACCTCTCACCGGAGAACACCGCACGCATCGTCGGCGTCACCGCCCTCGTCCTGGCCCTCACCGTGGGGGCATCCGTGATCGCCGGAACCCGGCTCGTACGCCCCTTGCACGCGCTCACCGGCGCCGCACAGCGGATGCGGGACGGGCTGGACTCCGCGCCGGTGCCGGTCGGCCCCGACAACGAGATCGGACGGCTGGCCGCCACCTTCAACGACATGGCCGAACACCGCGCCCGCCTTGAGGAGCAGCGCAAGGTGATGGTCAGCGATGTCGCCCACGAGCTGCGTACGCCGCTGAGCAACATCCGTGGCTGGCTGGAGGCGGCACAGGACGGACTGGCCGATCCGGATCCGGCGTTCGTCTCCTCGCTCCTGGAGGAGGCCGTCCAGCTCCAGCACATCATCGACGATCTCCAGGACCTGGGGGCGGCGGACGCGGGCGCGCTACGACTGCACCCGGAGCAGGTGTACGCCGACGAACTCATCGGCCAGGTCGCCGCGGCGTACCAGGGACCGGCCGAGACCGCCGGGGTCACGCTGACGGTCTCGGATACGGTCTCGGCGGTGGGCGCGGGCCGAAGCGGGCCCTCGCTGTACGCCGACCCCGTCCGACTGCGCCAGGCGGTCAGCAATCTCGTTTCCAACGCCCTACGTCACACACCGTCAGGGGGCCGGGTGATGTTGCGTTCGTACGCGACCGGTTCCGGGGACGAGGTGGCGCTGGAGGTGGCCGACACCGGCACGGGAATCCCGGCGGCGGACCTTCCGCATGTTTTCGACCGCTTCTGGCGCGCGGAGAAGTCCCGGAACCGGAGCACGGGTGGCAGCGGCCTCGGCCTGGCGATCGTACTCAAGCTCGCGGAGGCGCAGGGCGGCACGGCGGACGTGGTGAGCACGGAGGGGCAGGGATCGGTCTTCACCCTGCGGCTGCCGGCCACACCCGCCGACGCCTCCGACGCCCGACCCGACCGCCCGGCGGCGCCGCCTGATGCGATCAACATGACGCTCTGACAGCTTCTTCACAAGTGACCGTCAGCCTGGGGTCCTGCCCGGAACCTGGCGCGATTCGGCGCTCAGGTACGACCGATCGCGGGCTGGAAGTGGAGCCATACATGTCACACCGTCACCGCCTGAGTCTCGCCGTCCTGCCGGCCGTCGTGGCCGGCGCGATGTTCGTCCCCGTCTCCGCGGCCGTCGCCTCCGAGGCGGCCCAGACGCCCGTCACCTCGGTGGCGGACGAGCCGCCCACGGACAAGACGGCGGAGGAGAAGAAGGCCGCCGACGCCGAGAAGGCGGCAGAGGACCAGAAGACCCTGGAGATGAAGAAGGCCGAGGACGCGAAGAAGGCCAAGGCGGGCGTCATATCCGAGGAGGACGCGAAGAAGGCGAAGGCTGGCCAGTACCCCAAGGGCCCCGTGGCCGCGGGCGAGGCCCCGGCCGCGGACGGCGGATCGGCCACCCTCGTCGGCTCGGCCGCCGGAGCGCTGCTCCTCGCGGGCGCCGGCACCTTCGTCGTACGGCGCCGCTCCGTCGGGCGTCGCGGAATCTGACCCGCCACGACCGTGGCGCCGTCCTTCGCGGGGCGGCGCCACCCCGTACGTACGAAGGATCAGCCGTCGCCCAGAGGCGCTGTCCACCCCTCAGGCTGTCCGCTCGTCCCGTCCTCTCCGGCCTGCGCCCGACGACAGGCCCCCCGCTCTCCCGGTCCCGTTCTGGAGCCCGTCGTGTCGCTTGCCCGCCTCGCCCGTGTCGTCCCCGTGGTCCTCATCGTGCTGACCGGTTGCTCCTCCGCGGCGGACAGGGTCTCCCACGAACCGGCCACCGGGGCCGGAGCCCCCGACCGCACCGCCGTCGGCGGCCCTTCGGCCGGAACTCCGGCGGGAGCCGGACGGCACGCGGCTCCCGTCGAGGTCGAGATCCCTTCGATCGGCGTGAAGAGTTCCCTGATGGAGCTCGGTCTCAACACCGACGGCACCGTCGAAGTGCCGCCGCCCGACAAGGGCATGACCGCCGGCTGGTACACCGGCGGCGCCGCGCCGGGCGAGTCCGGCACGGCGGTCATCATCGGCCACAACGACACCCGGTTCGGCAAGGCGGTCTTCCACGACCTGGAGAAACTCACCAAGGGCGCGGACATCAGGGTCAGGAACAGCCTGGGCGAATCGGCGAGATTCACCGTCACGGACTCCGAGAGCGTCAGCAAGGACTTCTTCCCGACCGAGAAGGTCTACGGCCCCGCCCGGGGCCATGCCCTGCGACTGATCACCTGCGACGGCGAACTCGACGCCGACGGCCACCCGGTGAACAACCTGATCGTCTACGCGACGCTGGACTGACGCCGCCGCAAGCCGGTCCCGGAACGACGGCCCGGCGGCCGGGTCAGTGGGACACGATGTGGATGATCGCCGTGCCGTTCCCGCCGGCCGCCGCCTGGATCACCACGGCGTCGGGCTGCTTGCCCGGGCGGGTGGCTGCTCCCAGTCCGCCGCAGGAGTTGCCGCTGCCGGTGGTGCGGAGGACCGTGACGCAGCCCTGTCCCGGGCCGGTCGCGGCGCTCTGGGAATGACTGTTGCCGGACTTCACGGTGTACTCGATCTTGTTCTCGCCGACCTCGGTCACCGACACGGTCGCCGGACCCGCCGGACCCTTGATCGGGAACGTCACCGGCCCGGACACCGTGATCTCACAGTCGCCGTCCGCACACGCGCTTGCGTCGCCGCCGTCCGCCGCCGACACCGACGGCCGGGCGGGGGAGGCCGAGGTCGGCCGCTCGGGCGAGGGAGTCGCGTGGGCCCCGCCCTTCCCGTCCGACCTGTTTGCTCCCGCTCCGTCGGTCTCGTCCGAGCCGGCGCATCCGGCCACTGTCAGGGCGGCGAGCGCGGTGAGTGCGGTGAGGGACGCGAGTCCCCGCCGATTCGGTTGCTGCCCTCGCAGCCTGCGTACGGAAGTCGTCGCCATGCTGTCTCCCCGTGATCCGGTTTGCTCTGGTGCCGGGCGCCGCCGGGATCTGCTCAGCGGGTGAGCGGAAGTGCTGTGCGGTCAGTGATCAGAATTCCCCGTCGTCACCTTCGTCACGCACCGTATCCGTCTCATCGGCCCGTACGAGGGCGGGCCGACGCGGCCTCCACGCGCCCCCGGCGCACCCGCCTCGGCGCGGGCTTGCCGAGGGCACCTGAACGGCCTTTCCGACGCGCTCACATGCCTGGCTCCCGGCGGACGCCCCGGCCCGAAGCCGTCAACGAGCCGGGGCGTGTCCGGAGATCCGCACTGGCCCCTGACCTGATGTCAGGCCCTAGCTGTCCGACCTCAGACGGCGGATGTCAGTGGGCCCGGCGTTTGCGCGGGGAGGTGCCCCCCGCCAGCGGCGAGCGCGCCAGTTCGATGCAGCCCGCCGTGATGAGGGCGACCGCGATGAACTCGGGCAGCAGCCACCAGCCGGTACGTACGCTCTCGCCGAACAGCGTCACCCCGTACGTGATGCTGATCAGCGCGTCGCCGAGCGTCAGCATCGGCTGCGACGCCACGAGGGAGCCCGCTTGGAGGGCGTTTTGGAGGAGGAAGAGCGCCCCGACTCCGGCGACACCCGTGGCGTACAACTGCCAGGAGGAGAAGAACGCGCCGATCCCGGCACCTTCCTCCAGCCGGGCCACTGCGTCCTTCAGAAGCGCGGCGGTCAGGGCGTACGCGCAGGCGGCGGCGAGACCCAGCAGCGCGGCCCGGGTGTTCCGCCGCGTTCTGAGCGCGGCGATGATCACCAGTGTCTCGAAGATCCCGGTGATCACCAGCGCCGGGACCCAGGAGAGCCCCCTCACGGTCTCGCTGCCCCCCGTGGGCGCGGACGCGCCGAGGCCGATCGCCAGACCGACGGTCACCGACGCCACGCCCAGCCAGGCGGTGGGCGCCAGCCCGGAACGGAAGGCGTAGCTCGCGATCAGCAGGGTCAGGGGCAGCTCGATGACGAAGATCGGCTGTACGACGGCGATCGGCCCGGTCGCGAGGGCCACCCCCTGGCAGATCGCGGCCACGATCACCAGCCCGATGCCGGCGAGCCAGACGCGCTTGCGGAGCAGATGCCCGATCAGCGACAGGCGCATGACGTCGGAGTCGGGCAGGGTGGAGGCCGCGCGCCGCTGGAGCACGGCGGCGCAGGCGTTGCTGATCGATGTCAGCACGGCGAAGAGGACACTGATCACCGGCCCATCATGCGGGCGGCGGGCGCCGGGGCTGCTCTCATCGGGGGCGATGCGGCCGTGCGGGGGCCGAACGGGTGAACGGGGACGCGCCGGGGGACAGTTCCCGGAGTCCGGCGATCGAGCATCGGCGCGCGGCTGACACAACCCCACGCGAGCACGCCGGGCCGGCCGCGCGCGTCCGCTGCCGGCCCGGCGACCCTGCGCTCAGCCCTCCGCTGTCAGTTCCGCGCAGCGCGCTATCAGTTGACGGTGAACGTGGGCGACGCTCCCGTGAACGGCGTGATCTTCCCCAGGAGGTTCTTCGAGTCGCCGTGGTGCACGATCCGGTACGTCCCGGGAGCCGTGTCCGTGCCGATGTCCCAGGTGATCGTGGCCTTCGACGTGCCGGTGAGCCCGTTGATGCGGGTCCAGCGGTACGTGGTCCGCCAGTCACCGTCGTCCAGCACCCGCACCCACGTCCCGTCGACCTGCCGCTGGACCTCCAGGAAGGTCCCACCCCGGCGGACGTTGTTCTTCGGATGTCCGGTGGCGAACTCGACCGTCGCCTTCGAGCCACGGGCGTACGACGCCTGCGGCGGGGTCATCACACCGCCGAACGCGGCTCCGGGCGGCGGGTTGTCGTACACGACGCCCGTCTGGAAGTTGAACTGTCGGCCCGAATTGTCCGGCGGCGCCGTACCGCGTTCGAGCGCGGTGCCCTCGCGCAGGGACGCCGCGACCCGGGCGTACTCCTGCTGGAAGGCGGGCAGCGTGTAGCGGCCGTAGAGCGTGGAGCCGCCCTCGTACTGCTGGGTGTCGTACTCCTCCGGTGTCGTCACGTACTGGCTGTAGGAGTTGGCGTACCCCTGGAGCAGCACCCGGTCGAGCGGGACACCGAGCTGCTCGGCCACGGTCCGGCGCACCCGCAGCCCTGAGGTGATGGTGAACTCGCCCGGCCCCGCGACCAGATGGAGCTCACCGATCTTCATGATCTGGAGCGGCAGGATCTTCGGGGTGACCGGGTGGACATTGCTCAGCAGGCCCGTGGGGACCAGGCTCGCCTTCGGGTACTGGCAGGTCGCCAGCCAGGCCGGGGTGTCGATCTGCAGCGCCTCGATGATGGAGGCGACGGGGGTGCGCATGCCCTCCTCGAAGCCGGGGATCGCGGGCCCGTCCTCGATACTGCCGGCGAGCGTCGACGCTCCCACGACGGCGGGACAGGTGCGGTGCTCCTGCCCGTCCGGGGTGTACGCCCCGTCCACCGTCACGTTCTCCATGTCGACGTACGCGAGCCGGGAGTCCACGGCCCCGCTGATCGGCTTCGCGTCCTGGTAGATCGCGCGGGCCTTGTCGAGCTGCCGCTCACCGATGATGCGCGCGTTCTCGAACTCGTCCTCGGTCGGGCCGGATCCCGGCTTCAGATTGAGGTTGGGGGACATGTCGCCGGCGTTGGTGTTGGGGAAGGCGGCGACGAACCCGGGTGTGTTGTCGAGATAGCGCACACCCTCCAGGTCGTGCTCCCATGAGTAGGAGGCGTAGCCCTTGTTGTCGGGGCTGATGAGCGTGTTCTTGTTGGTGATCGAGGTGTTGTGCGTGGCGAACCAGCTGATGGCGCCCGCGTCCTTGTCGCCCTGCCGGAACCGCAGCACGGTCATCGCCGGGTCGATCCCTCCGGGGAACGCGGCGCGGTCGGCCGCCGGATTGCGGTCGAAGGCGGTACGGGACCGGTTGACGCTCGCGTTGGTGAGCGTGCCGGTGCCCAGGCTGATGGTCCCGGGCTTCAGGTCCTCGTGTGCCTTGACGACCGACTCGACGATGCCGTCGACGATGGCCCGGTAGGTGCCGCTCTGGAAGCCGAGAACGGAGAGGTTGTACGCGACGTCGTGCGAGTAGCCGCCCGGCCCGGAGTGCGTGTGCGTGGCGGACAGCAGCACGTTCTCGTCGCCGTACAGGCTGCCGTAACGCTCCTTCAGGCGTGCGACGACGCCCTGCTGGACCGACTGGAAGATCATCGCGAGGTCGGCGTTGACATACACCACGCGCTTGCCGCTGGTCCGGTCGGCGACGACGAACGCACGCGACCGCTGCCGCTGATGGATGCCGGAGGTCTTCTGGTCGAAGCTGGAGTAGCCCATCATCCCGGTCTCGGCGGCCTCGCCGGTGACATCGGCGATTCCGCGCCCGACGAGGTAGTCCCCGTCGCCGGCCGCGCTCGCCGTGCCGCCTGCGGCGCCCGAGGCGAGTGCCGGGGGAGGCGCGGTGAACGACGCGGCTCCCAGGGCCGCGACGAGGACCAGGACGGCGAGTCTGCTTCTGGACGGACGGGCGGTGGGGGGTGACATGGGACCTCCTGGGCGGGGAGCTGACTCCGGCCGACCGGCCGGGCGGAGTACGACGGGACGCCCGGCCCGGGTGGGCGGGCCGGGGACGGTGCCCCGACGGTAGAGGCGGGTTGCCCGCCGCGCATAGATCTCTACCGGCCAGTACGCGCGCCCTGTTCTCGGTACGGCCCGGAGACCGGGTACCCGGCACGGATCGGAAATCAGATGCCGAACCCCGGTGCGATGGTGTCGGATCGGGACCATGGCAGTTGAGTTGGGCAAGCCGGGAGCCGACGGGCTGAACGCGGTTGTGGGCGTGCTGCGGGAGTGGCAGTACGAGGGGGCGCCGATGCAGTTGCATCCGGGGGATCTGGGCTGGTTCTGGCGGTCGGGCGCGGAAGCGACCGCCGAGGCGGTCAGGACCTGGAGCCGGGGCGGACGGCTTCTCGCCGTCGGGCTGCTGGACGGCCCCGGGCTGCTGCGGCTGACGATCGCCCCGGACGCGACGCGCGACGAGGAACTGGCGAGGAAGTTGGCCGGGGACATGACCGAGCCGGAGCGCGGAGTTCTGCCCCGGGGGAGGGTGAACGTCGAGACGCCGAGGGGTGCGCTGGTCCACGAGCTGCTGTCCGAGGACGGCTGGAAGGACGACGAGCCGTGGACGCCGTTGCGCCGCGACCTCACGCAGCCGGTGAAGGACCCGGGTGTGCGGATCGAGTCGGCCGGTCCGGAGCAGGCGGGCGTGTATACGGCCGTACACCGGGGAGCGTTCGACGGGTCGCGGTTCACCGAGGAGCGCTGGCACGCGATGGCGTCCGGACTGCCGTTCGCCGACGCGAGGTGCCTGACCGCCTACGACGGGCGGGGCAACGCGGTGGCGGTGGTGACGGTGTGGTCGGCGGGTCCGGGGAGGCCCGGTCTGCTCGAACCGATGGGCGTGCACCGGGAACACCGTCGTCTCGGCTACGGCGAGGCGATCAGCGTCGCGGCGGCGGCAGCGCTCCGGGAACTGGGCTCGTCGAGCGCGCTCGTCTGCACCCCGAGCGCGAATGTCGGCGCCGTGGCCACCTACAGGGCGGCCGGATTCCAGCAGTGCGCCGAGGTCAGGGACCAGTACCGCGACGCGTAGACCCCCGCCCCCGGTGTGCGGGGGAACGGCCGTGCGATGCTCCCGGTCGTGGAGTGCAACCGCCATGGTCCGTGCGGCGTTGTCATGGGTAGTCCGAAGCGTCAGCACCGCGACCAGGGGGTCTCGCGATGTACGACCGGCCGTTGCGCACTCTGCCCGAGCACCTTCTGCTGGCCTGCGCGGATCCGGGCACGGGCGAGATCAGGCGTCCCGACTTCTTCGACCGGGTCCTGTCCGGAGCCGTCCTCGCCGAACTGCAACTGTGCGGTGCCATCACCGTCGAAGATCTGCGCATCACCGAGCTCAGACCGGTCACGCTGGGCGAGGCGGTGCTCGACTCCCTCTCCGGGCAACTCGTGACCCACATACGAAGCGGCCAGCCCGACACCGGGCAGGCCCGCCTCGTCGGCCCCCGGGAGAGCCTGGAGGCCCTGCGCCCGGAACTGCCCCGTGGGGTCGTGGCCCGTCTGGCGGCGGGGTTCCGTATCGGCATCGCCGCGTCGCTGACCAAGCTGACGCTCGAAGGCTGGATCCGCTCCTGGCCCCACTTCCGTGACATCGAGAAGCGCTACCTGGAGGCGATGGAGACCCGAGGGCTGTTGAGGGCCCACCGGCGCCGCGTCCTCGGTCTCGTTCCCCGTACGACCTGGTACGTCGTGTCGCCCGACGACGCCCGGCGGTCCGTCGCCGAGATCACCGACGCCATCCGTACGGTCGTGTACGGGACGGGGCCCGGCGCGCCGTCCCCCCGCGCGGTCTGTGTGGTCGCCCTGACAGGCGCGGCCGGCCTTGCCGCGCGTATGTATCCGGGCCGCGAGTATCGCGACCTCCTCGACCGTATCGAGCGGATCACAGAGGACCATCCGATCGGCGCGGCCGTGGCAGCCGTCAGGAACTTCGACGAACAGGCGCGGAAGGCCGACTGAACGCCGCCGCGTCCCTCAGCGGGACGGTGCGGCGGGCACGGCGCGCAGGCCGTCGTAACGCGGGGGCACCGTCGCGGGCCGGTGGGGCGGCTACGCGGTACGTATCGCGAGCTCGTCTCCGTACACATCCGGGCGATGGATCTCGGTGGAACGGGCAACGCGCGGTGCTTTCCGACCGTCTTCCCAGACGCACCGTCCACCACAGCCCCCCCGGAGTCGCCATGAAGTTCCGTCGCTGCCTGGCCTTCTCCGCCGTGGCGGTCACGATCGCGCCGGCCGTGCTGCTGGCGGCGCCCGTCGCATACGCGACCCAAGACAGCGCCGCCGTCTCCGCCGCCGGCCCCGGCTCGCCGTCGCTTTCGCGCGGCGGTGTGTCGTGCGGCGACGACGGCACCCACCCCTTCGACGACAACCTGCGCACCACCTTCTCGGGGCTGCCGACGAAGATCGTCGCGGGCGGCGGTTTCCAGGCCTTCCGGCTGAACGTCGCGAACACCGGCGACCGCGTCCATCAGCGCGTCGGCCTCGACGTCTTCGCCTCCCAGGTGGACGACGAGAACATCTTCACCGACTTCACGCACGTCACGCTCCAGTTCAGGGACCCGGCCACCGGAAGGTGGACCGGCGTCCCGCTCGACGAGTCCGACGAGAACCGCGGCCGTCTCGGCCGTACGCGCGTGGGTCCCGGTGCGTCGCTCTCCTTCGAGCTGCGCGTCGCGATGGACGCGGAGGCACCGGCCGGTGACGCGTCCGTCCTGGGCACTGGTGTGTACGCGGACGGTGGGGGCGACTGTGTGTACGCGCGTGAGGCCTACCAGGCGTTCAAGGTCCTCAAGGCCGACTCCGGGCCGCTCGAACCCGGAACCGGAACCGGACGGGCGCGAGAGGGCGACTGCTGAAAGGCCGGTGCCCGTACGGCTCCGAGCCGGCTTGAGCCCACACCCCGCTACCCCGGCGCCGACGAGGTCAGCCGTGGCGCCGGCGGCAGCGGCGTGTGCCGGGGGCGCGCCTCGAACGCCTCGATGACGTAGGCGGCGAAGCGCCGGGAAGCCGCGACCTGCGCCTCGCCCGTGGACGCGCGGATCCCCTTGTTGGCCATCAGCATCAGGATGAGATCGTCGAGCACGAAGTCGGCACGCAGACTCCCCGCCTCCTTGGCGCGACGGGCCAGCTCCGCGACGGCCCTGACCGTGTACTCGCGGCCCCCCACGACATCGGTGGCCCCCGGAAACGCCGACAGGAACGCTTCGGTGAAACCCCGGTCCCGGGCGTGCAGTTCGCAGATCCTCTCGATCACCAGGCACAGGCCCCGCCAGGGATCGTCGTCGGCCGTCCCCTCGTCGATGATGGTGCGGCACGCGCGCAGCTGGTCGGCGAAGGCGGCCGCGATCAGGTCCTGCCGGGCCGGGAAGCGGCGGTACACGGTCGCGGCGCCCACCCCCGCCCGCCGGGCGATCTTCCGCGTCGGCACGTTCAGCCCCTCCGCGGAGAGCAACTCCCTCGCGGCGGTGAGGATGCGCTCGCGGTTGTCCAGCGCGTCGGCGCGCAGAGTCCGAGACATTCGTCGGCCGTCACTCTCACTTCGCTCAACCGGACACAGGTGTCCGCTTACCTTTCCAGCGTAGGACCCGGTGGGCGGTCGATCGAAGGGCGTGGACACGGCATGATGGCAATCGTGATCAAGGAGTACGGGGGTCCCGAGGGTCTGGCGGTCGTCGACCTGCCCTCACCCGCCCCCGCCCCGGGACAGGTGCTGATCTCCACGGAGGCGGCCGGTGTCGGCGGCGTGGACACGCTGATCCGTAGCGGTGCCCTCGCCGCGTACGGCTTCACGGAGGGGCATGTCCCGGGCGGCGAGGTGGCCGGGATTGTCAGGGAGGTCGGCGAGGGTGTCGACACGTCCTGGCTGGGCCGGCGGGTGTGGGCGGCCACCGGTAGCGGCGGCTACGCGGAGCAGGCCGTCGCCCCGGTCCACGACCTCGTCGCTCTGCCCCCGGACCTGTCCGCGGTCGACGCGGTCACGCTCGGCAGCGCGGGTGTCGTGGCGCACTTCGGGCTCGCGCACGCCCGGTTCACGCCGGGCGAAACGGTCCTCGTACGCGGGGCGGCCGGAAGCCTCGGCATCATGACGGTCCAGCTGGCCTCCCGGGGCGGCGCTGCGGCGGTCGCGGTCACCACCTCCTCGCCCGCGCGCGGCGAACGGCTGCGGGACCTGGGAGCGACCCACGTGCTGGACCGCCTGGGCAACGGCACGGCCGACGACGCCCCCTCCGCCTACGACGTCATCATCGACGTCGCGGCCGGTGAGCACATGCCCGCGTTCTTCGACCGGCTCAACCCCAACGGACGCCTGGTCGCGGTGGGCGCGGTCGCCGGGCAGCCGCCGGCCTCCTTCGGCGCCAAGCTGATGGCCGACTTCCAGAGATCGCTGTCCATCGCCACCTTCAGCGCGGCCACCGTCCCCGAGGCCGAACGCCGCGCCGTACGCGCAGAGCACTTCGAGGCCGCGAGCCGTGCCGAGCTGACGGCGGTGGTCCACGAGGTCCTCCCGCTGGACCGAGCCACGGAGGCACACCGGAAGATGGACGCCGGTGAGGTCTTCGGCAGGATCGTGCTGACCCCCTAGCCCAGGGCCGGCGCGCGGCGCGCGCCACCGCCCCCTCCCTTCCACCGGGTCCCGCCCGAGTCGGTTCGGCCGGGTCGAGGGAATGGTGTATGCAGGAGGTATGCGCAGCTGGTCCGGTTTTAGGCTTTCGAGGCCCCAGCCGATCGCGGGTGGGGCCCTGATTCTTGTGCCGCTGGCCATCATCATCGCGGTGCCCGTGATCGACGTATGGCTGCCCCGGAACCTCCACGTCGCGCCCCTGCTCGTCGTCGCGCCCACGTTCACCGCCGCCTTCGCCGGGCCCCGTCTCGTGGCGACCATCGGCGCCCTCGCGGTGCTGGCCCAGATCACCGCCGGACTGGAACGGCAGGCTCTGGGCGATGAACGTGTCGTGCTGGAAGTTGTCTCGCTGACCGTCGTCTCGGCGCTCGTGACCCTTTTCTGTTATCTGCGCGAACGGCACGAGCGCCAGCTCGTCAGGGCACAACTGGTCTCCGAGGCAACGCAGTTGGCCTTACTACGACCGTTGCCGCCACGTGCCGGCCCACTCCGTATCGCCAGCGAGTACCGCTCGGCGGAGCCGGACAGCCGCATCGGGGGAGACCTGTTCGCCGTCACCCGGACCGAGCACTCGACCCGGCTGCTCATCGGAGATGTCCGCGGCAAGGGGCTCACGTCCCTCAACGGCACCTCGATCATGCTCGGCGCCTTCCGGGCCACGGCCCACCGGCAGGAACCACTGCCCGAGCTGGCCACCTATCTGGAGGGCAGTGTCCACTGGGGCCTCGCGGAACTCGACTCGGCGGTCGACGAGAGCGGGGAGTGGTTCGTCACGGCGCTGGTGGCGGACATCCCCGACGACGGGCAGGTGGTCCATGTGGTCAGCATGGGGCACCCGCCGCCGCTGGTGATCCACCGGGCCTCCGCCGAACCGCTCTTCGTGCGCAAACCGGCACCGCCCCTGGGGCTCGGCGGGCTCGGCGAGGCGTCCTACGTGGAGGAGACCTTCCCCTTCCGCCGGGGAGACTTCCTGCTCCTCTACACCGACGGGGTGTCGGAGGCGCGGGACAGCGAGGGCAACTTCTATCCCCTGGCCGAGAGCGCGGCGGTGGCCGGCCGCTCGGCCGTGCGGCCGGACGGCGGCCCCTCCGTCATGCTCCAGCACCTCATGGCCGACCTGCTCTCCTTCTCGGGCGGCTCGCTGGAGGACGACATGGCGATGATCGCCGTCTCCTGGGGCGAACCGGGAACGGGCCCGGGCCGCCCCAGGGACGAGCGTGCGGCCCCGTGACCGTCAGCGCGAGATCCGTCGTGCCCTCTTGTCCGCCAGCTCGGACGGCACGTACATGAGGTCACCGTGGTTCAGGTCGGTGCCCGGCGGGACGATCTCGTCGATCCGGTCCAGCACGTCGTCCGTGAGTACCACGCCCGCGCCCGACAGCAGTCCGGTGAGGTGCTCCGGTGTGCGGGGCCCGATCAGGACGGACGTCACCACGGGATGCGCCCGTACGAAGGCAGTGGCCAGATGCGGCAGCGGCAGGCCGGCCTCGTCCGCCAGCTCGGACAGTCTCCGTACGGCCTCGGCCTTCGCCCGGTTCCCGGGGTCCGACAGATCGAACAGCTGCGCCCCCGCGCCCGCGTTGCGGTGTCCCGCCGTCGGATCGGCGCGGCCCGAGAGCCACCCGGAGGCGAGCGGCCCGAACGTCAGGACCCCCAAGCCGTAACGCCGCGCGGTCGGCAGGACATTGGACTCGATACCGCGCAGCAGGATGTTGTACTGCGGCTGTTCGGACCGGAAGCGGTGATGGCCCCGGCGCTCCGCGACCCACTGGGCCTCCACGGTCTGCTCGGGGTGGAACAGCGACGAGCCGAAGGCCCGCACCTTTCCCGCCCTGACGAGGTCCGAGAGCGCGGAGAGTGTCTCGTCCAGCTCGGTGACCGGGTCGAAGCGGTGAATCTGGTAGAGGTCGATGTGGTCCGTGCCCAGGCGGCGCAGGCTGTCCTCCACCGCGCGCATGATCCACTTACGGGATCCACCACGCTCGTTGGCGTCGGCGCCCATCGGCATGGCGAACTTGGTCGCGAGGACGACATCGTCACGTCGGCGCTCCTTGAGCGCCTCGCCGACGATGGTCTCGCTCTCTCCGGAGGAGTAGACGTCCGCCGTGTCGATGAGATTGATTCCCGCGTCCGGCGGAGCCGGGCTCACCGACGGAGGCGGCACTGCGACGGCTCGCCGCGTCGGCCGACGCCAGGCCCGTCACGGCCGACGGCTGACCGCCTGCGCGCGTCCACATCCGTGTGAGGTGAGCGGGCCGCGGCAGGCGTGATGAGTTTGGTTTCGGACGAGACCGTATTGAATGAGCGGATGGCTGTACGGTGACCGAATGGTCGCCGAACCCCCTCACTCAGCCGGTGCCCCGCGGGCGACCGATCGCCCCGGGGACGAGTCGCCCTTCGCGCTCGGTCTCCTCCTGCGCCGGGCCCACTGGCACGCGGCCGGCGTGATGGGGGAGGCCCTCCGGCCGCTCGGGATCGAGCTACGGCATTTCGCCGTGCTGATCGTCCTGGTGAACGAAGGGCCCACCGTGCAGAGGGACTTGGTGACCGCGACGGGCTCGGACAAGGCCGGGATCATGCGCGTCGTGGACGACCTGGAAGGCAAGGGGCTCGCCGTACGGAAGGCCGTTCCGGGGGACCGGAGGGCGCGGGCCGTGGAGATCACACCGGCGGGACTGGAACTCTTCGACGCCGCTCACGCGGCGGCGGAGCCCCTGGCCGAGCGTGTGGTCGGCGGGCTGGGGCCCGGCGAGTCCGAGGTGCTGACGGAGCTGCTGACCCGGATCACGCACCCCACCGACGGCGAGGCGTAAGCCCGAGCGCGGCGTCGGCCGCCCGCGATCACCCGAGGCGCTCGACCAGCGCCTTCGCCTTGGTCTTCGCGTCCTCGAAGGCGCGCACGCGGGACGCTTCGTAGAGGGGTACGAGATCGGACATGCCCGGATTCCTGGGCGCCAGGGTGAGCTCCGGGACGATGAAGTCGAGGTCCAGGCAGAGGCTGTCCCGGAGGACGGCCCGCAGATAGTTCTGCACGAACTCGAAGCCCTCGCGCGGGGTGCCCGGCGCGTAGGAGCCGCCGCGGCTGGCGACGACGACGGCCGGGGTGCCCTTGGCGGAGGGGGCCTCGCCCGTGGTGCGGCCGGGCAGGAACACGTTGTCCAGCCATGCCTTGAGGGTCGACGGGATCGAGTAGTTGTGCATCGGGGCGCCTATCAGGACGGCGTCCGCCCGCTCCAGCTCCTCGATGAGCTCCAGCCGCGTGGCGAAGGCGGCGGCCTGGTCCGGGGTGCGCCCGGACGCGGGGGCGTGGCCGGCGGTCCACGCGGCGGCCGTGATGTGCGGAACGGGATCGACGGCGAGATCGCGGTGGATCACCGTGCCGTCGGGGTGCTGCTCCCGCCAGGCCTCGCGGAAGGTGTTCGCGAGCGACCGGGACAAGGACGCCTCGCCCGAGAGTACGGACGAGTCGATGTGCAGCAGCGTAGCCATGACTTTCTCCAAGGAGCGGTGTCTGCGGCGGGGAGCCGGGGTGGCTTGTTATGGCAACAGTTAAACACGAGACGGTATCGAATGATACCGTCTCGTGCGCAACGAAGATCACATGGATGCTGGGAGGCAGGCGGTCTTGGACGTCTACGAGGCGGTCACGAGTCGGCGGGCGGTACGCGCGTTCACCGGGCGGCAGGTCCCGAGAGAGGTGCTCGACCGCGTACTCTCTGCGGCGGCCTGGGCGCCCTCCGCGTCGAACCTCCAGCCGTGGCACGTCTACGTACTGACCGGGCCACCGCTGGACGCGCTCAAGAAGCGCGCCGGCGAGCGGCTGGCCGAGGCCGACCCCTGGGACGAACCGGAGTACGCGCAGTACCCGCCCCGGCTGAAATCCCCCTACCGAGAACGCCGGTCCGGGTTCGGTGAGCAGCGCTACGGCGCCCTCGGTATCCCGCCCGGCGACATCGAGGCGCGCCAGCGGGCGGCCTCCGCCAACTGGGACTGCTTCGGAGCGCCCGCCGCCCTGTTCTGCTACATCGACCGCGACCTGGGCCCGGCCCAGTGGTCGGACGTCGGCATGTATCTGCAGACCGTGATGCTGCTGCTCCGCGCCGAAGGGCTGCACAGCTGCACACAGATGGCGTGGGCGAAGTTCCACCGGAGCGTCGCGGAGGCCGTGTCGCCCCCGGACGATCTCCTGCTCTTCTGCGGCATGTCGATCGGGTTCGAGGACGTGTCGGTGGACCACCCGCGTACGGGCCGGGCCCCGCTGTGCGAGACGGTCGCGTTCGTCGACGGCCGTATCCCCGGGCGGAGTCCGTATCAGTGACCCGCGCACCACTGCCCCGGCACGGGCCCCGGTCGCCTCCGGGGACGGCTCAGCCGCCCGGCAGGTCGTACCCGGAAGCGATGTTGAGTGTCGTCGCGAAGGTCAGGTACATCAGCCACAGACCGGTGAGGGTGTGGAAGAACCCCTGTCCCCAGTCACCCGCCGTCGTCACCATCGCCATGGACCCGCCCTGCCGGGGCCTGTCGAACGGCAGGCTGATGAAGAACTTGGAGACGTACACACCGGTGAGGCCGACGAAGAGGAGACCGACCGGCCAGGCACCGGCGCTGAAGAAGACGACCATGCCCAGTACCGACAGGATGACGAAGGCGACGCACATACCGGCATCCGTCTTCACCCCGGTCCGCTGGAAACGGTTCCAGCCCAGCGCGAACCAGTGAATGCCGTACGCGCTGAATGCCAGCGCGGCCATGTACAGCGCCTTGTCGGTGAACACCTGGAACCAGGTGAGCCCGACGAAGAGATAGATCCCGGCGAGCAACTGGCACAGGCCGGGCATGAAGATGCCCCACACGCCCATGGCCCGGTCGACATCGGCGTTACGGCGCGGAGCGCGGAGCAGCTCCTGCGGACCGTAGATCAGATATCCGGTGCCGAGGCCGAAGAAGCCCAGCACCACGGGCACGAAAGCAGAATCGGGGAAGATCACGGCGAATCTGCCGGGGTCCATGACGCACACCTCCACCAGAGGGAAGTCGGAACCGGCGAAAACACCGGCCGGGCTTCGAAAGGTGAGACCGAATCAATCCCAGAACATCGAGGGATGCCACCTGGATGTGTCATCCGTGTCGGCTGCGCCGTCCGCGCGTTTCAAGGGGCGGGCCCGGTCGGTTCTCCCTAGGCTTTATATATGTCGGGCTTTCCGGTCCGGCCTTTCGGCCATGTGCCACAATCCGGCGCGAGAGGATCGGGATATTCATGAGAACCATCGAGGCCTCCTCCGACGTGGACGTTCCGGTCCGCGTGGCCTACAACCAGTGGACGCAATTCGAGACCTTTCCCCGTTTCATGGACGGGGTACGACGGATCGACCGGCCGCAGTCGACGATGACCCACTGGGTGACCCAACTGGGGCCGATGATCCAGGAGTTCGACGCGGAGATCGTGGAGCAGAGCCCTGACGAGCGGGTCAGCTGGCGAAGCCTCGGCCGACCCCGTCATTCGGGCACCGTGACATTCCTGGAACTCGCCGACGACCGGGTGCGGGTGACGCTTCGCATCGCGTACTCACCGCGCGGATTCATGGAGCGCGCCGGAGACGCGCTGGGCGTCGTTCACCGTCGCGTGCACAACGACCTGAAATCCTTCAAGGAATACATCGAGGGCCAGGGACGAGAGACCGGAGAATGGCGGGGCGCGATCAGCGACAGCCATGTCCGGCCGAACTCGGGACAGAAACATCCGCGAGTACCCAACTGGCCGACAGGCTGAGGCGAAAGGCTATCCGGGTGAAGAGGCGACCGACCAAGGAACCGAGCGAGAACGAACCCGAGATCACTCCGCCCAAGACATGGGCCGCCGGAGTTCCCGCCGTCGCTCACGCGTTCGGCTACTCCCTCGCGGAGGCCTCGCCCCGGCACACCGCCCGGACCCTGCTCAGTCTCAACCAGGTCGGGGGCATCGACTGTCCCGGCTGCGCCTGGCCGGACCCCGAGCCGGGGAGCCGGCACCGTAACGAGTACTGCGAGAACGGCGCCAAGCACGTCAACGACGAGGCGACCACACGCAGGGTCACCCCCGAGTTCTTCCGTCGCCACTCGGTCTCCGAACTCGGCGGCAGATCGGACCTCTGGCTCAATCAGCAGGGACGGCTCACCGAGCCCATGGTGAAGCGGCCGGGCTCCGACCACTACGAGCCGATCAGCTGGCACGAGGCGCTGGGGCTGATCGCCGAGGAGCTACGGAGCCTGGACTCGCCCGACGAAGCCGTCTTCTACACCTCGGGACGGGCCAGCAACGAGGCGGCCTTCGCCCTCCAGCTCTTCGCCCGCGCCTTCGGCACCAACAACCTCCCCGACTGCTCCAACATGTGCCACGAGTCGAGTGGCGCCGCCCTGCACGAGACGCTGGGCACCGGCAAGGGCAGCGTGAGCCTGTCGGACATCCACCACGCCGAACTGATCCTCATCCTGGGCCAGAACCCCGGCAGCAATCACCCGCGGATGCTCTCGGCGCTGGAGGAGACCAAGAACAGGGGCGGCCGGATCGTCGCGATCAACCCGCTGCCCGAGGCGGGTCTGATGCGGTTCAAGAATCCGCAGAAACCACGCGGCGTGATCGGCCCGGGGACCGTGATCGCCGACGAGTTCCTGCAGATCCGGCTCGGTGGTGACCTCGCCCTTTTCCAGGCGCTGAATCTGCTGCTCCTGGAGGCGGAGGACGAATCGCCCGGCACCGTGCTCAACCGGTCCTTCATCGACTCGCACACCAAGGACTTCTCCGAGTTCGCCGAGCACATCCGCTCGACGGTCACCTGGCCCGATGTCATGAGCGCCACCGGACTGACCCGTGCCGGGATCGAGCGGCTGCGCGACGCCGTCCTCGGCAGCGAACGCGTCGTCGTCTGCTGGGCGATGGGGCTGACACAGCACAAGCACGCCGTGGCCACCATCAGGGAGATCGTCAACTTCCTTCTGCTACGGGGCAATCTCGGCAAGCCGGGTGCCGGGCCCTGTCCCGTGCGCGGCCACAGCAACGTACAGGGCGACCGGACCATGGGCATCTGGGAGAAGATGCCCGAGGCATTCATGGAGGCCCTCGGCCGCGAGTTCTCGTTCGAACCCCCCGCCGCGCACGGGCTGGACACGGTGGACTCCATCAGGGCCATGCTCGACGGCCGGGTGAAGTTCTTCCTCGGCCTCGCGGGCAACTTCGTACGGGCCACACCCGACAGCACGGTCACGGAGAAGGCGCTGCGCCGCTGCCGTCTCACGGCACAGATCTCGACCAAACTGAACCGTTCGCACACGGTCTGCGGAGACACCGCCCTGATCCTTCCCACACTCGCCCGGAGCGAGAAGGACATCCAGAGGGGCGGGGAGCAGTTCATCACCGTCGAGGACTCGATGAGCCAGGTCCACAGCTCGTACGGACGTCTGGAGCCCGCCTCCAAGCAGCTCCTCAGCGAGGTGGCCATCCTCAGCCGGCTCGCCCGTATGACGGTCGGGGACCGCGTGATCGTGCCCTGGGAGGAGTTCGAGGCGGACTACGGAACGATCAGGGACCGTATCGCCCGGGTCGTACCGGGGTTCGACAACTACAACGCGCGGGCGGTCCGACCCGGTGGCTTCCTGCTGCCGAACCCCGTCAACGAGGGGGTCTTCCCTACCACCGTCGGCAAGGCGCTCTTCACCCGCAACAGACTTGAGATGCTCACCGCCCCCGAAGGACATCTCGTTCTTCAGACGCTGCGCTCGCACGACCAGTGGAACACCGTCCCGTACACGACGACCGACCGCTACCGGGGCATCCGCGGCTCACGGCGGATCGTGATGGTCAACCGGTCCGATCTGGACGCGCTCGGCCTGCACGACGGGGACCGCGTCGACCTGGTCGGCGTCTGGCACGACGACGTCGAGCGCCGCGCCGAGGGCTTCCGGGTGGTCGCCTACCCGACAGCGGCCGGCTGCGCCGCCGCGTACTACCCGGAGACCAATGTGCTGGTGCCGCTCGACAGCGTGGCCGACGTCAGCAACACGCCGACCTCGAAGGGGATTCTGATCCGGCTGGAGCCGGTACGCGAAGGAGCGGCGGCTCCCCGATAGGTCACCCCGCTACCGCCCCTTCGCGGCCATGCGCCGGCGCCAGGCCACGGTGTCGGCGCGCAGGGCCCCGTCGAGGGCCTTGCGCGCCGGGTCAAGCGGGAGATCCGTCGTGTAGACGGGAGTTCCCGGCTCCTGCCGCCAGGAGTTCTCGATCCCACCGGCGTCGAATCATTCGGTGAGCGAGCGCGCCGACTCCGGGGCCGGCCTCCGGAGCCCGTCCAGGACCACGGTGAGATGCGCCGTCCTCGCACGGCCCGTCTCCGGATCCCGCGGCAGCGCGGAGATGATGGCGAGTACGTCGGCGGAGGAGATGTCCCGCCGTACGCGCGCCAGATCCTGGGCTCGCCGGAACAGCACGTCGAAGGCGGTCCTCATCGGCGCGCAGAGCTCGCCGACGGGAGAGGCCTGCTCCAGGAGAGCCGCGCTGAGGCGGGCGCTCATCCCTCGGTACGGGGCGCCGATCTCCTCGTACGCGCCGATCCACTCCAGCAGCGCGCCCCAGGGGTCCTCGGCGCCGGTCCGGGCCTCGGCGGCGTCGACGAGGGTGTCCACCTGGGAGCGGAGGATCGCCGCGAAGAGGTGCTCGCGGGTGGGGAAACGGCGGTGCATCGTCGCGCGGCCCACTCCCGCGCGCCTGGGAATCTCATCGAGCGGGGCGTCCGCCCCCAGCTCGCCGAAGACCTCCGCCGCGGCGGTGAGGATCGCGTCCACGTTCCGTGCCGCGTCGGCACGCAACGCCTGGTTCGGGGCTGTCATGCTCCGACCGTAACAGCTAAGTGGGCAGAGTGCCCACTTAGGGTCTACCCTGAGGAACGACGAGTCCCACCGAGGAGCGGAGCAGACAGTGACCCGGCGAATCTGGCATGTCGGAGTGGCGGTCGAGGATCTGGAGGAGGGGAAGAGGGAGTTCGGCGAGGTGTTCGGGCTCTCCTGGCGTCCCACACGGGTCCGCGCGCTGACCCTGACCGACGCGGTGGGCGCCGACCACGAGGTCGAGTGCCAGGTGACCTTCTCCGAAGGAGGCCCGTTCGCGGTCGAGCTGTGGGAGTCGATCCCCGGCACGCCGCTGGAGGCTCCCCGGGGCGGAGGCGTCCACCACATCGGCTATTGGGTCGACGACCTGGCCCGGGAGAACGCGCGCCTGTCCGCGCTGGGATTCGGCCCCCGCACGACGGTCGGCGGACGCCCGCTGCTCAACGCCGGCCCCTCCGGGACGGTGGTGGAGCTGTGCGACCTGCACAGCGACCGCCCCCAGCTGCGGGACCTCTTCCCGGCGGGCTCACGGTACGCGGGGCCGCCCGTCCTCGACTCCGCGCTGTGACGGGGCGGGCGGGCGGAATCCCGGGAAGGCGCGGGCGACGCGCCGAGTCTTCGACCGTGCGGGCGCGCGGTCAGACGGACTTGACCTCCCCGCCGTCCATGCGCAACGTCGACCCCGTCATCCAGCGTGCCGCGGGTGAGACGAGGAAAGCCATCAGTTCCGCGAGCTCCTCCGGGCGGCCGAAGCGGGTGATCTCGGCCTTCTGCGGGAACTTCTCGATCGCCTCCTCCACGGTCATGTCGTGGAGGGGCGCCCAGTGTTCGAGGTACGACCGGCGCCGGTTCGTCATCACCGGCCCCGGCATGACGCTGTTCACCTGGACGCCGTCGGCGATCCCGCGGTCGGAGAACGCCTTCGCGAGAGCGGCGATCGCCGCGTTGATCGTGCCGACCGCCGCGTAGGGCGCCTTGGGGAAGATGGCGGAGTTCCCCGACATCAGCACGACCGAGCCCTTGGACTCGACCAGCGCCGGCCAGGCCGCGACCGTCAGACGGCGCGCCCCGTGGAGCTTGAGGGACAAGCCCGCGTCCCACTGCTCGTCCGTCATCTCGAACAGGTCGATCTGCGGTACGGCGCCCGCGATGTTGACCAGCGCGTCGACGCGCCGGAAGGCCGCGAGGGTCTGCTCGACCACCGTCCTCGCCGACGCGGGTTCCGAGAGGTCCAGGTCGACGACCAGGGCCTCGGCCCCCGCCTCGCGTACCTCGGCCGCCGTGTCCTCCAGGTTGGCCCGGTTGCGGGCGACGAGGACGATCGAGGAGAAGTCCCGCGCCAGCCGGATCGCCGTGGAACGACCCATGCCCTGACTGGCTCCGGTGACCACTGCTACGGAATTCGGCATGTCACTCTCCTTCTTCTTCTTCGCTGAGATCGGGTTGCCTGCGCGACCGCCCGGCGGGCGGCCCTACGTGGTGAGGAAGTCGCGGATCGCCGCGGCGATCTCCTCGGCGTGCGTCTCCAGGGCGAAGTGCCCGGTGTCGAGGAGACGGACGTCGGCCCCGGGGATGTCATGCCTGAACGCCTCGGCCCCGGCCGGCAGGAAGAAGGGATCGTTCCTGCCCCAGATCGCGAGAAACGGCGGACGGCTCGTCCTGAAGTACTCCTGGAACGCGGGGTACAGGGCGACGTTGGTCGCGTAGTCGAGGAACAGGTCGAGCTGGATCTCGTCCGCCCCCTCGCGCGCGAGGTAATGATTGTCCAGGCCGTATCCGTCCGGCGAGACCCGTGTCACGTCGGGGACGCCGTGCTCGTACTGCCAGACCGTCGTCTCCGGCCGCACGAGCATCCGCACGGCCTCCCTGTTGGCCGCCGACGGGTCCTTCCAGTACGCCCGCACCGGACTCCAGGCGTCGCTCAGCCCCTCCTCGTACGCGTTGCCGTTCTGCGAGACGATCCCGGTGATCCGCTCGGGGTGCCGGGTGGCGATACGGAATCCGACGGGCGCCCCGTAGTCGAAGACGTACAGCGCGAACCGGTCCAGGCCCAGTACCTCGGTCAGACGGTCGATCACGTCCGTGAGGCGCTCGAAGGTGTAGTCGAAGTCGGCCCGCGCGGGCATGTCCGTCCTGCCGAAGCCGGGCAGATCGGGGGCCACGACATGGAACCTGTCGGCCAGCAGCGGGATCAGGTCGCGGAACATGTGGCTCGACGACGGGAAGCCGTGCAGCAGAAGCAACGTGGGCGCGTCCGGCGCTCCGGCCTCCCGGTAGAACACCTTCAGACCGTCCACGTCCGCCGTGCGGTATGCGATGTCAGCCATGACGTTCACCCTTCTTCTGGAGGCGGCCGAGGCCCTGCGGCCGGCTCATCCCCCGAACTGGTCCATGTAACTGCTTGATTGGCGCTGAGAAGGTTATTTCCGGTGCGTGTTCTCCGGCTGTGGTGCCGGTTAGCGCGGGTGGAGTACAGGCAGTCGGGTAACCGCCCTGCCTTCACTAGCCAGGTTAGGAATCGCAACGTAACTTGTCAACGCGACTCAAGGCGGTTACTCTCGCTTTCAACAGTTGACACCGCACGCTCACGCGGCAGGAAGGGGTGGCCCCATGGCCCAGGACGCTCCGGCCCTGTTCGTGGCCGACACACTCGGCCTGGACTTCCTCAACTCCGTCGCCACGCCCGTCGACACACCGGTCGACTGGATCGAGGACGGTGACGGGCTGCTCGCCTGGCTGGAGCAGGCGGAACTGGTGTCGCCCGACACGCTCGCGGCACTGCGCGAGCAGGCGCTGCCCGGAGAGTTCGACAGCGTCGCCGCCCAAGCACGCGGTCTGCGCGAGGAGTTCCGCACGTTCGTACGCGAACACCGAGGCCGGCCGCTGCGCGCGCGGGACGTGGCGGACCTCGCGCCGCTGAACCGGCTGCTCGCGCGCGACGAGGGTTACCTCCAGCTCGGCTTCGCCGAAGGGGAGGACACCCCCGGTCTCCAGCTGCGGGCCATGCGCCGCTGGCGCTCGCCCGAGTCGCTGCTGCTGCCCATCGGCGAGGCCCTCGCGAGATTCCTCAGCGAGGAGGACTTCTCGGACGTCAAGGCGTGCGAGGGCCCGGCCTGCACACTGATGTTCGTCGACCACACCCGCGGGCGCGTGCGCCGCTGGTGCACCATGGCGATCTGCGGCAACCGCGCCAAGCAGGCCGCGCACCGCGACCGCGTCAAGAAGACCCGGGACGCGGCGGCCGGCTGACCCGGCTCACCCGTACGGCACCGGTCGGGGCGACTCTCGCCCGCCCGACCGCCCGTCATCCCCCACTGACGTCCCCTCAGTACTGCCCAGGCTTCCGGATCTCGGCGGTGGGGCGGTGAGATGCCGGTATCCACCTGCGGGAACGGGTCTCCGGACGCGACCCCGGTCCCCGCGCGGCGCCGCCGGTCCCGCTTTACGTTGTACCCATGACCAGGCAGAGGGTGAGGACACCGGAGGAGTACCTGCGCCGCGCGGACCCGGCGCTGGGACGCGTCATCGACGAGATCGCGACCGGGGGCGGCCCCCGCCCCTCACTGCCCCCCGACCCCTCGCACTCGAACGATTCGAGCGTGCCGACGGACTGCTACGCCGTCCTCATCCGGGGGATCGCCAGCCAGAACATCTCCTCCTTCTCGGCACGGGCGACCTACCGGAAACTCACCGAGCGCTTCGACGGCCGCCCTCCCACACCGCGGCAGATCCTCGACGACGACCCCGACGAACTCCGTGTCGCCGCGGGCCTCTCCCACGCGAAGACGGACTCCCTGCGCTCTCTCGCGGAGCACATCCTCTCCGGCGAGCTCCGGCTCGACCAGCTGCACGATCTCCCCGACGACGACGTCATCGACGAGCTGACCGCCGTGAAGGGCATCGGAACATGGACGGCCCACATGTTCATGATCTGGCACCTGCACCGGCCCGACATCCTCCCGGCCGGTGACCTGGGCATCCGCCACGCGGTCAGGAGACTCCACGACCTGCCCGGTCTTCCGTCACCGGCGGACGTCACACGTATCGCCGAGCCATGGCGCCCGTACCGGACTCTCGCCAGCCTCTATCTGTGGCGCATCGACGAGTCGGAGCCCCAGGTCTGACGTGACCACCCGCGCCGACAGCGGCGCCGGCGAGACAGGAAGCGGGTACAGCGATGGACATGGAGCTGGCAGACAGGACCGCCGTGGTGAGCGGCGCGAGCAAGGGGATCGGCCTGGCCGTCACCCGCGCTCTCACCGGCGCCGGAGCCCATGTCGTCGCAGGGGCGCGGTCGATGGGCGACGGGCTCGAAGAACTGGTCGAAGCGGGCAAGGTCACCTTCGTACAGGGCGACCTGACCGAACCGTCCGGGCCCGCCGCCCTGGTGGCGGCGGCGCTGGCACGCGGCGGCGTCGACATCCTGGTCAACGGCGTCGGCGCGGTCACTCCACGCCCCGACGGATTCCTCGGCATCACCGACGACGACTGGAACACCTCGTGGTCACTGGGCCTCATGTCGGCCGTGCGTACGACGCGTGCGGCGGTCCCGGCGATGGTCGAGCGGGGCGGCGGGGTGATCGTGATGATCGGTTCCGTGAACGCGTTCCTGCCCGACCCGCTGGTGCTCGACTACTCGGCGGTCAAAGCGGCCCTGACGAACTTCGCCAAGAGCCTGTCGAAGGAACTGGGCCCGCGTGGCATCCGCGTGGTCTCGGTCAGCCCCGGCCCCGTCGCCACGGACCTGTGGCTCGGTGAGACGGGCATGGCGAAAACGCTGTCGCGGGTCACCGGCAAGTCGGCCGAGGACGTCGCGGACTCCGCCGTCGCGGACACCCCGCTCGGGCGCTTCACCACCCCGGAGCAGGTCGCCGACCTGGTCACCTTCCTGGCCGGCGCACGTGCCGCCAACATCACCGGCGCGGACGTGACCATCGACGCCGGCCTGATCAGCACCATGCGCTGACCGCCGGCGCCTGGCGCCTCTTCGCCGGAACGGGTCAGTGGCAGCCGCTCCGTCGGCCGAGCGTCTCCTCGGGCGTCGCGCCCGGACGGGTCCACTGCGGTGCGGGGCGGCCGGTCGGCCCCCAGGTGGCGTTCCCGTCGACGTCCGTGCGCCAGTACCAGCAGATCGGCGCGCCGTGCCCGCCGACCGGCGCACCGACCTCCGGGGTCTCGGGCCAGCCCTCGGGATCGTCCTCCCAGGCCTCGCGACGGCCGTACGGCGTCATGTCGAGCAGCGCCAGGGAACCGTTGACGACCTCGTTGCCACGGCCAGTCGTGGAGTACGTGAGGAACACGCGGTCGCCGTCCCGCAGGAAGCAGGTGAGGTACCCCATGTCGCCGCCGACCGGCTCCGCCACGTCCCGCACCGAGTACCACGGCTGGGTGTAGCCCATGAACCCCACATAGGGGGCAACCTCGTCCCAGCGGCCCGTGGTCACGACGGCGAACGAGACACCGCGCGCGTTGAGGTAGACGGCGTCCCTCAGATGCCAGGCCGTGGTGGTGCAGCCCTCACACTGCCCTTGGTGCGGCGCGCCGTCGTACCACATGTGCTTGTAGACCACGAGCTCGTCGCGGCCCTCGAACAGCTCCAGGAACGGCACCGGCCCGTCCGGACCGACGACCTCGACCGTCCCGTCGAACTCCACCATCGGCAGCCGCCGGCGGGCCGCGGCGATGGCATCGCCCTCCCGCGTGTGGGCCTTCTCGCGGACCAGGAGCTCGTCACGGGCGGCCTGCCAGGTGGCCCGGTCGACGATGGGCGGGCGGCCGGGCAGCGCGGTGGCCGCGTCGTTTGGCTTGGTCGTCATGGTGTCCTCCGTGGTACGTGGTGCCGCGTGCGTAGTACGAGCGCTGCGAACTTCACCAGAACAGACTTCGGACCCGGCCGAAACTCATCGCCGCGGGCGGAGCTCCCTATTGGCCCGACCGGGCGCCCGCCCCCGGTCTTGACGCACGCGTACGCCGAATCGACTCATCGGCCGTGTCGGTGTCCGACGACCGCGTACGCCAGCAGAAGGGCGGTGGCGTCCTCCAGCAGGGCCGCCGGCCAGTCGGGGCGCCCCGACTTGGCCACCGTACGGCGCCAGTACGCCCCGCCCAACGTGCCCGCCAGCGCGCCCGCGGCGCCGAGCGCGGCCGGGACGGCCGGCGGGTGGCCCGGTTCGCGGGAGGCCAGGGCCGACGCGGCGAGCGCGCCGAACGCCATGCGGAACGTGATCCCGGAAGGGCTGAGACGGCTCGGCGTCGTCGGGAGCTTGTCACCGACCATTTCGCCGACGGCGGTCGCCGCGGTGACCCTCTTGGCCCACACCCCGGCGAAGAAGGATGCCGGTCGCGCGCGCTCGCCCGGTGTGGTCGTCAACGCGACGGCGCCCGTCCCGAGCTGGCTGCGCAGGCCGGACACCACACCCATCAAGGCCAGTCGGGTCATGCCATTGGGCATACAAGCAGCTTTGCGGCTCATGCAGCCCTGGGTGCCCCGGCTCACTCTCGTGGAAACGGTCCGGTCACCGGGTCACCTCAATGCCGCAGCCCGTGCCGCGCTCAGCCGTGCGCCGCTCCCGCACGCGGACTCACTCCCGCGGATCACGTCCACGCAAGGGCGAAAACCAGGCAGAAGGGCTCCGCCTGATTTCGGCGGGGTGGGAGACTGCCGTTACTTCAAGCCCTAGGGCGTGCCTTGAGCGGTTGCCGCCGGTGACGGTCCTGGACCGGCCGTCGGACCGGAGAGGGTCGGGGGAAGCGATGGCACGGTGGCGGCCGCTGTCCACGGAGCTGAGACCGGAGGTACGCCGGCTCGTCGAACGGCTGAGGCTGCTCAAGGACCGTAGCGGGCTGAGCTACGCCTCGCTCGAAGCGAAGACCTCCTACAGCACGTCGTCCTGGTCCCGGTATCTCGGTGGTGTCGCCTTCCCGCCCTGGGAGGCGACGGAGGCGCTCGGAAGGCTGGCCGGAGCGAAGGAGCCCGATCTGGCCAGATTGAGGGCGTTGTGGGAGTCGGCGGAGGAGGTACGGGGGAAGCGGGGCGCGGGCGCCGCCTTGGTCATGGCCGATTCCGTCCCGTCTTCTTCGGCGGCGCCGGCGTCGGCCCCACGCACTCCGCTCCGGCTCGGCAGCGGCGCCGCCCACGCGGTCCGAACAGCGGTCTCCGTCCTGGTCCTGGTGCTTCTGGCGTCGGTGCCGTACTCGTCGCCGTACGTGCCGAGGAAGGCCGACGAGCCCGAGTGGCCATGGTCGTTGCCGTCGGAGGTTGCTCCCGTGGGTGAACAGGTCGAGTGCCAGGGCCGGTCCTGTGAGAGGCGCGATCCCGTGCAGACGGGGTGCTCGGGGGACGGACGAGTGCTGGGCAGTTACTACCGGAAGCAGCACCGCGTCCAGGTGCTCCACAGCGCGAGGTGCCGGACGGTGTGGGGCTCGGTGGCCCCGGCCGCCGATACCGAGGGGCTCTCGATCAGCGCCCCGGGGGCGGCACAGTTACAGGAGAAGCCGGGCGCGCGGCGCACTCGTATGCTCGCCGTACTGGACTCGGCGGGGGTGGGCGCCCAGGCCTGTGTCGTGGTGAGCGGTGAACACTCCTGCGTGAATTCGGACAACCGGGCGTGGACGGACTGACGCCCTCAGCCGGACCATGACCAGGGCTTGGACCAGGACCAGGACCAGGACCAGGACCAGGGCTTGGAGGAGGACCACGGCTAGGGCTCGGACGTGCCGCTCCCGCAGACCTGGAGCGTCGCCGTGTCCCTGCGCAGCGGCCGGTACGTGCCGGAATCCTTCACCAGATACTGTCCGTCGTCGGCCCGCCGGAACGGGACGGTGTGATCGTCTCCCCGGTACGTCACGAGCCCCTTGTCCAGGACGAGTCGCTCTCCCGCCCGGCCGAACGTCTGCGAGCCGACGATGCCGTCGGCCGCCAGACCGTGGTTGCTCTGCCAGGCACGGGTGGCGCGGACGGTGGCACCCGCGTAGTGGCAGTCGATCTGGGACCGGTCGAGGTAACCGTCCGCCCAGAGCACCGTCTGCCACAGCGCCGCCAAGTCGCTGCGGGGAGGCATGCTTTCGCCGAGGAGCCCCTCGTCCTCCCAGTCGTCGGAAGGCGCGCCGTCACCGCGCACATGGCCGGGATCCGCCCCGGCCGACCGGGGAGCGGACGCCCCGGAGCTCCCGGAGGCCCCCGACGTCCCGGACCCGTCGGTGCCCCCGCCCGCACAGCCACTTCCGGCCAGAGTGGCCGCTGCCAGGAATACGCGTAACAGTCGCACGGACATAGGTCTCCCTGTCATTCCTACTTGTGTCTTGTCCTCGCCCTACGCGCCGGAGACAAGGAGCGGATTCGGCCTTCCCCCTCCCATGGGCATCTCCAACAGGTGGAATGGGAAAACCCACTTCGGGAACCGCAACGACCGCGCTCAAAGGCGCGAGGCCGACGGTGACACACGAAACGGGATTCTTGAGAGATGACCAACTGGAAGGCGTTGCCCGACACGCTCGAACCCGATGTACGGCGCCTGGTCGAGGAACTGCGCCGGTCGAAAGACGCGGCGGGCATCAGCCTGGCCGCGCTCGCCGCCGCGACTTCCTACAGCAAGTCGTCCTGGGAGCGTTACCTCAACGGCGCCCAACTCCCGCCCGCCGACGCCGTCCGGGCACTCGCGGTCCGTGCGGGGACGGACCCGGCGCGGCTGTTGACCCTGTGGGAACTGGCCGAAAGCGCCTGGCGCGGCAGGGGCAGGACGGCGGAGCCCGATCGCGGCCGAGCGGCGGCCGAGCCGGCCCTCGCGGACGAGGAAACCAGCGGGAGCAGCGAGGGCGGTTCCGAAAGGCCGGACGGCGCCCCTGCCGTACGCCGTCGAAACCGCCGCGCCGCAACGGCGGCCGGTGTCCTCGCCGCTGTCGTGGTCTGCGCCGTTGTGATCCTCGGCGTGGCCCGCGACGACGCTTCCCGGCAGGACGACGCGGCGGTGACCGGGTCCGAGACGCCGCAGTCCCCGGCCAGAGGAGCGGAGGCGCGGTGCCACGGCTCCACCTGCGACGGCGAGGACGCCGTCGAGCAGGGCTGCGGCGGCGACGCGTGGACGGCGGCGATGACCCGGGTGAAGGAGTCGTACGTGGAGGTCCGGTACAGCAGCCTCTGCCGAACGGCCTGGGCGCGTATCAAATGGGCGACGCCGGGGGACCGCGTGGAACTCGTCAGGGACGACGGACGTACTTACGACGAAGTGGTACCCGACGACGCCAATCTTGCCGCTTTCACGTTCATGCTCGGTGCGCCCTCCCCACAACAGGCGAAAGCCTGCTGGGAATTGACCTCCGGAGAGAAAGGGTGCACCGACCCCGGCGGCAGCACACCACTTCCCGAGCCCTCACCGGTGCCCTCGTGATCCTTTCCCGGATCGACGTGAAACCCCCGAACCGGAGAGCGGCGGGTGGCCGCGTCCTGCCGGGTCGGGGGCTTCACATGTGTTCGTGGCGCAGTGGGAATCAACTGCAGTTGACCCACTTGTTGGAGAGGAACTTGTCGGGTGACGCGTCCGAGCCCTTGTATCCCCGCTCGACGGTGTCGATGAACCGGGTGTAGTTCTTGCCGGCGTACACGTTCACGTCGCAGCTGATGCCGTTGTTGAAGCCGGAGAGAGCTCCATCGGCGAAGACGGTGAACTGCGACAAGTCCGTGTTGTCGCCCTGGACCTTCTGCATGCGGCCGGTGTAGTTCTGACCGGACCAGACGCAGAACCAGCCCCGCGGGCAGTCCGACGGCGCCGCCTGCGCCGTGCCGGTGGCACCGAACGCGGTGCTCGCGAGGGCGAGAGTCGCGATACCGATGCCGAGACGCTTACCTGTGCTGATGGGCATGAGGGTTTCCCCCGAACTCGTTGGGATGAGTGGGTGCCGCCCCACTGCGAACTGGGCCGGCACCCGGTGCACCACCAACGATGCGGGGTGCCCGCGCCGCCCGGCCAACGTCGCCGCCTCATTGACGTATTCGAGGGACGTCCGGCCTCTGACCTGCGCGGACTTGGCTCGGATGGGGACGCGGCGGGACGGGGGTGTGGCAGGCGGCGTCCTCCGCCCGTCGCCGCCTCCGCACCGCCCGGAGCCCCGCGCCCCCGACGCCCCCGGCGGCTGTCGGTGGCCTCGGTTAGGGTCAGGCATGCGATCTCGAACGGGCGGTATGTGGTGGGGGACGACGATAGAAGCGCCGGACCCCGGCGGTCTGGCGAGGTTCTACGCCGAACTGCTTGATCTGCCCATCGGACACGAGGAGCCCGGAACGGCCGTCGTGGCCGCTTCTCCGCAGGGCCCCTTCTTCGTGTTCCAGCAGGCGGAGGGCTATCGGCCGCCGGTGTGGCCACCGGCAGAGGGCGACCAGCGCCCGATGATGCACCTCGACTTCCAGGTGGGCGACCTGGACTCGGCGGTCGCCGACGCGGTCGCGCTGGGCGCCACCGTCGCGGAGTTCCAGCCGCAGGAGAACGTCCGGGTGCTCTTCGATCCGGCCGGCCACCCCTTCTGCCTGTGCCTCGACGCGTAGATCGGCCGGGCCGCGCGCGGCCTCAGTCCCTCCCCAGGATGTCCTTGACCATCGGGACGACCTTCTCCCCGTAGAGGGAGACCGTGCGCATCAGCAGGTCGTGCGGGATCGGCCCGGCGGAGTAGATGAGGTCGAACCGGCCCACGTCCAGGGTGCCCATGGCGTCCGCGATCTTACGTGCGACGGTCTCGGGCGAACCGACGTACATCGATCCGCCGGCGACCTCCGCCTCGAACTCCCTGCGGGTGACCGGCGGCCAGCCGCGCAGGGCGCCGATACGGTCGCGGGTGATCTTGTAGCGGGGGAAGAACTGGTCCTTCGCCTCCTCGTCGGTGTCCGCGACGAAGCCGGGGGAGTGCATGCCGACCGGCAGGGCCGTCGTGCCGAACTGCTCGGCGGCGCGCTTGTAGAGGTCGATGTGGGGCAGGAACCGCTCCGGCGACCCGCCGATGATGGCGAGCATGAGCGGCAGCCCGTAGTGCGCCGTACGGACGACGGACTGGGGCGAGCCGCCGACGCCGACCCAGGTGCGGAGGTGCCCGGAATCGGTCTTCGGGTACACGTCCGCGTCGACCAGCTCCGGCCGCATCGTGCCGCTCCAGGTGACCGGCTTCTCTTCGAGGAGCTTGACGAACAGATCGATCTTCTCGTCGAAGAGGACCTCGTAGTCCCGCAGGTCGTATCCGAACAGGGGGAACGACTCGGTGAACGAGCCGCGCCCGAGGATCACCTCCGCTCGCCCCGAGGACACGGCGTCAAGGGTGGAGAAGCGCTGGAAGACACGTACCGGGTCGTCGGAGCTGAGCACCGTGACGCCGGAGCCCAGGCGGATGCGCGAGGTCCGGCCGGCGATCGCGGACAGCACCGTCTCGGGGCTGGAGATCGCGTACTCGGGGCGGTGGTGCTCGCCGAGGGCCACCGCGTCGACGCCGACCTCCTCGGCGAGGACGGCCTGTTCGACCACGTTGCGGATCGCCTGCGCCGAGGACACGTGACCGCCGGAGCCGTCCTCGTTGAGGTCACCGAACGTGTCGAGCCCGAAGATGAGTTTGTCGGTCATGACGTCTCCTTGGTGGTTCGGTCCGCCGGTTCCTGGCGGACGAGGGGGGCGACCTGGGTGCCGAAGAGGCGGATGGTCCTGAGGATGCTGGAGTGGGGCATCGGGCCCATGCCGTACTCCAGGTCGAAGCGGTTGGTACCGAGCACGGTCATGGTCCTGGCGATCCGGTGCGCGACGGTCTCGGGCGAGCCGACGTGGATCGACCCCCGGAGCACTTCCTTCTCGTAGTACTCGCGGGTGATCTCGGGGAAGCCGCGCTCGTGGCGCGTCTCCAGGGCGAAGGTCGAGTACGCCTTCCAGTACTCCTCGACGGCCTGTCGGAACAGCTCGGAGAGCTTCACGAAGCGCGAGGGGGTGCCGCCGATGATCGCCAGCACCAGGTTCAGTCCGTGCCGGGCGGCCCGGACGACGGAGTTCGGATTGCCGCCGGCCCCGACCCAGGTGGGCAGCGCGACGCCGGCCGTACGCGGATGCACCCTGATCCCGGGACCCCGTTCTCGTCGAGGATCACCTCGCCGAACCCCTCGACGCCCAGGACGACCGGGTGATCCGGAAGTGCGCTGACCATGACGCCTCCATGTGATTGACGTGTCAATTATGTGCGCGATATGATTGACGTGTCAATCAGGAGGTGTGCGGTGAAGGATCAAGAACCCGGAACGGCGCGTCGGCGACGGGTGCCGACACGCGAGGAGCTGGCCTCATGGCGGCTGTTCATCGAGGTCACCGAGGAGATCAAGGCCCATATGGGCTCACGCCTCCAGCGCGAGTCGGGCATCTCGTCCGGCGACTACACGGTGCTCCTCGCGCTGAGCGAGGCGCCCGGCACCCGGTTGCGCTCCTCCGAGCTGGCCGTCGCGATCAACTGGGAACGCAGCCGGCTGTCGCACCACCTCGGCCGGATGGAACGGCGTGGCCTCGTCCTCCGCGAGGAGTGCGCGACCGACAGCCGCGGCGCCGAGGTCGTCCTCAGCCCGCAGGGCGCGACGGTCTTCCGGGAGTCCTCGGTGCTGCACCTGATGGCGATCCAGCAGCTCTTCGTCGAGCCGCTCACACCCGCGATGATCAAGGAAGCGGAGAACATCGCCGCGGCGCTCCGCGCCGGGCTGCGCTCGACGGCCGGAACGGAGGAGAAGCGGTGAGCGGGGAACTGCCGCGCGTGGCGGTTCTGGGGGCCGGGAAGGTCGGCTCCGCGCTGGCCAACCTGCTCACCGGAGCCGGATACCGGGTCATGGTCGCCGCCTCCGGTGCGCCGGAGGACTTCGCACTCGTGGCGCGGGTCATGATGCCCGATGCCGTCCCCGCGTGGGCGGCGGACGCCGCCGAGGCGTCGGACGTGGTCGTCCTCGCGATTCCGCTGCACCGGTTGCCCACGGTCGACCCCGCCGTCCTGGACGGGAAGATCGTCGTCGACGCGATGAACTACTGGCAGCCGGTCAACGGCACCCTGGAGGAGTTCGAGGACGGGGAGTCCGGGTCGAGCGAGATCGTCCAGCGGGCGCTGCCCGGTGCCACGGTCGTCAAGACCTTCGGGCATCTCACCTACCACGAGCTCGAAGGCGACCGGCGTCCGCCGGGCGCCCCCGGGCGACGGGCCGTCGCCGTCGTCGGCCCGTCGGACGCGGCCGAGGTCGTCGCCGTCATGGTGGACCGGATCGGTTTCGATCCCGTGCTGCGGAGCCGGCTCGAACTCGGCCGCGCGCTCCAGCCCGGTGGACCGGCCTTCGGTACGCCGATGAACCGGGCCGAACTGGAGGCGGTGCTGGACCGCTGGGAGGACGAGTCCGCGCCCTACGCACACAGGGGCGAGGGGCCGGAGCCGACCGAGGCGGGGGTGGCTCCTTCGGCACCGGTGGGGACCTGAGGGGGCGCGTTCCTGCCGACGCGGCCCTGGCGGTTCGCCCCGGTCGACGCGCTCGGCGAGCCCGACGCGCGCCGACATGTGATCGTGGGTCAGGCAGCCCAACCACTCACCAGGGACAGGAAGCGTTCATGCCCGACGACAACGCCCAGTTCTTTCCACAGATGATCGTCCCGGTGGGACATGTCGAACCGGTCGCCCGCCGTATCCGGGCTTTCCTGGGCGGCCGACCACTGTTCGACACCACCCGGGCCCTTTACGTATGGGAGTGGCCCGGCTATCCGCAGTACTGCGTTCCGGCGGAGGACTTCACCGAGGGCGTTCTCATCGACGAGGACCACACGCAGAAGCTGAGCCTCGGGGTGGCCCGCCGCCACGGGCTGCGCGTCGGGGACGTGGCACGGCCGGGCTCGGCGCGGCTCTGGACCGAGGAGGCTCCGCCGGGTCTCGCGGGCACCGTACGTATCGACTGGGCGGCCCCCGACGCGTGGTTCGAGGAGGACGAGCCGGTGTACGTCCACCCCCGTAGCCCCTACGCACGGGTGGACGCGCTCCGGTCGAACCGCGCGGTCCGGGTCGAACTGGACGGGGAGGTCCTCGCCGAGGCGCCCTCGTCCGTCATGGTGTTCGAAACCGGCCTGCCGACCCGCTACTACCTCGACCGCCTGCACACCGATCTCACCCGGCTGGTGCCCAGCGACACCGTCAGCCACTGCCCGTACAAGGGCAGCACCAGCGAGTACTGGTCCGTCACCACCAAAGCCGGCAGCCACGCGGACATCGCCTGGTCCTACGCTTTCCCGACCCGCCAGCTCACACCCATCGCCGGGCTCGTGGCCTTCTACAACGAACAGACGGACATCTTCCTCGACGGCCGGGCGCTCCCACGCCCGAAACCCATGGGCGGGGGCGCGTCTCACGGCTCCCACTGACGTTCCGTGGGTGCGGGAGGCTGCGGGACGGCGTCACGTGGACAACCGAGTACCGGGACGTGACCGTGCTGATGGCAGCTGCCGTCGAGACACCGAATCCGCGCTCCACGCCTCCTGCGTCACGCTGAGCGCGACCGGCGCGCGGCTCATCGCCCTGCTCGCGTGGCTCGGCGACCAACCCGCGCTCGCGCCGCGCGCCGAGGAGCAGCCCTTACGCCGGACTCGGCCGCCCGCTCGTACGCAGGGGTACGACGCCGGGCCGGCGGCCGAGGCCCGCGGCACTGGCCTGCCCTGGGGCGGCACCAGGCCCCTCCGTCAGCGGTCTCCGCGCAGCGACTCGACAGCCCGGCTCAGGCTCGCGGAGGCGTGTCCGGCGTTCACCTGGTCGTCGAACAGCCGCAGCAGCGGGGACAGGAGGTCCGTGGGGAGCCCCTGCGCCTCGGTGGTGGCGAGGATGTTGCGCAGGCCCACCTGGTTGATCTCCAGGGTGGAGGTGGTGGTGGCGTACTCACCCCGGTCGATCTCGTCGGCGAAGCCCGGCAGGGCTTCCGCGGCACCCGCCAGCCACCGTACGAGCTGCGGGGTGAGGGCCGCCGCCGTGATCCCCTCGGTCCCGGCGAGCGCCACCGCCTGGAAGAAGCCCGCGAACAGGCCGTACATACCGCTCAGTACCGCCGTGTCGTACACGGACGACAGTTCCGGCGCCGCACCGACGAACACGCCGTCGCCGAGCAGGTCGAGGGCCGGGCGGTACGTCCGGTACGCCGCCTCGTCACCGCTGTACAGCACGAAGGCGGACGCGGTGCCGACGGTCTGGGGGACCGCGTACACCGCGCCGTCCACATAGGCGGCCCCCTGGTCGGTGACCCACGCGGCGAGTTCCCGGGCGGTCTCCGGTGTGCCGGTGGTCAGGTTGACCACCGTACGGCCGGCCAGTCCGTCCGCGGCCGGAAGGAGCAACTCGCGGACGGTCGCGTAGTCGAGGACGGCGACCACGACGAGATCGGCGTCGGCGACCGCCGCCGAGGGGGAGTCCGCGACGCGTGCGCCCTGGGCGACCAGCCGGTCGGCCTTGCCCGCCGACCGGTTCCAGACGGTGGTGCGGTGGCCCTTGCCGAGGAAGGTGCCGGCCAGTGCCTGGCCGAGGTTGCCCAGGCCGAGGACGCTGATGGTCGCCGGGCCGGTGTGGGTCGCGTTCATGTCGGTGTCTCCTTGGGAGGGGATCTGCGGGACGGGGACCACACTGCGGCGCCGCGCTGCCGGTCCGCTGTCGCTCCGCTGCCCGTCCGCTGCCCGTCGGGTGTCGGCGCCCTCCGCATGCGGGCCCTGATCGCCCGTCACCAGCCGCGTTAGGCTCGACCGCATGCGTATGGGGGTGTTGGGGCCGCTGTTGTTGTGGACCGCCGACGGGGAACCGGTGCCCGTGACCGGAGCGAAGGTCCGCCGGCTGCTCGCCCGACTGCTCGTCGACCCGGGCCGGCCGGTCTCCGCCGACCTGCTCGTCGACAGTTTGTGGGGCGGCCCCGACAGCGAAGCCCCGGTCCATCCGTACGGAAGCCTCCAGGGCCAGGTGTCGCGACTGCGCTCGGCGCTCGAACGGGCCGGTGCGGGCAGCGGTCGCGAGCGCCTGGTGCACGGCCCCGGCGGTTACCTCCTGCACGCGGCCGGCGCCGAACTGGACACCCTGCGCTTCGCGGAACTCCTCTCCCGCGCACGGGCCGCCGGACTCGGTGCCACCACCAGGGCGGGCCTGCTGGCCGAGGCGCTGGACCTGTGGCGCGGGGACGCATACGCGGGCCACACCGACGACCCCGCGATGCACGCCGCCGCGCGCCGCCTCGACGAGGAACGTGTCGCCGCGCGGGAGGAACTGCTCGACCTGCGCGTCTCGTTGGGCGAGCAGCACGCGGTCGTGGGTGAGCTGGAACAGCTCGTCGCCGTACATCCGTTGCGAGAACGCCTGAGAGCTGTCCACCTGCGCGCCCTCTACCGGGCGGGGCGGCAGAGCGATGCCCTCGACAGTTACGAGGACCTGCGCGACCGGCTCGCGCGGGAGCTGGGGCTCGACCCCGGCAAGGAGCTGACCGAGCTGCGGCAGGCGATCCTGCGCCAGGACGCCGACGTGGAGACCCGCTTCGGTCCCGTGGAGCCGTGTCCGGGGCCGGAGGCTCCGAGGGAGGACGTCCTCTCAGGGGCCGTAACGCGTACCTCGTCGGTGGCGTCCGGTCGACTGCCCGCACCGCTCACGCCCCTGGTGGGCCGGGAGGCCGACGCCCACGCCGTGGCGGACCTGCTGACACGTTCCCGGCTGGTGACAGTCACCGGGCCGGGCGGGGTGGGCAAGACGCGCCTCGCTGTCGAGTGTGCTGCCGGGTGGGGGCCGGACGGAGGCAGGGAAGAGGTGTGGCTGGTGGAACTCGCCCCGCTTCCGCCTGGATCCGGCGCCGGAGCCGTCGCCGGAGCGATCCTGAAGACCTTGGGACTTCGCCACCCCGAGCCGGACGCCGGCTCCGTACCGGCCGCAGTACAGGCTTCGGTCGGCGACAACGCGGCCCAACTGCTCCTCCGCGCACTGCGTGAGCGACGGCTGTTGCTGCTCCTGGACAACTGCGAGCATCTCGCCGACGGCGTGGCCGAGTTGCTGTCCACGGTCATGCCGCAGCTCCCCGGGCTGGCTGTCCTGGCCACCGCCCAAGAACCCCTCGGACTCGCCGGTGAGGCCGTCCACCCGCTGGCGCCGCTCGCACCCGCCGACGCGGTGGCGCTCTTCACGGCGCGCGCCGCGCTCCCGCCCGGAGCACTCGCGTCACCGGACGACGCGGCGGCCGTCGCCGCTCTCTGCACCCGGCTCGACGGGCTCCCCCTCGCGCTGGAGCTGGCCGCGGCGCGTGCGCGCGGCCTCGGCGTACACGGCCTGCTTGCGGGGCTCGACGACCGGTTCGCCCTGCTGTCCCGGGGACTTCGGGGAGTGCCGGAGCGGCAGCGCACCCTGCGCGCGGTCATCGACTGGAGCTGGGCGCTCCTCGGCACCGCCGAGGAGGCGGTGCTGCGGCGTCTCGCGGTGCACGCCGGGGACGCCTCCGCCGAAGCCGCCCGTGCCACCTGTGCGGGCGCCGACGTACCCGACCCGCGAGTTCCCGACGTACTGGCCGGACTGGTCGACCGCTCCCTCGTCGTACTCGTCGACCGCCCCGGAACGACGCGCTACCGGCTGCTGGAATCGGTGAAGGAGTACGCGCTGGAACGGTTGCGGCAGGCGGGGGAGGAGACCGGCACCCGCGCCCGGCACGGCACCTACCACCGCGAACTGGCGCTGCGGGCCGAGCCCTTGCTCCGTGGTCCTCGGCAGCGGGAGTGGCTGGTCCTCCTGGACGGTGCCGAACCCGATCTGCGCCCGGCGGTCGAGGAGGCACTCTCGCGCGGCGAGGTGGTGCCCGCGCTGCGCACGGCCCGCGCCCTCACCCGGTACTGGCTGCTCCGGGGCCGGCCGGCCCTGGCAGGTCGACTTCTCGACGCGTGCCTCGCGGCGGAGCGTACTGCTCCGCCGGCCCCGGAGGCGTCACACGAACGGGCAGCGGCCCGCGCCATCGCGACCGCCTGGCGGACCGGCCTGACCCTGGCAGAGGGAACGTCACCGGAAGCCGGCGGGGCGGAGCTACGGGCCGTACTGGCCCCCCTGGACGAACTCCCCGTCATGGCTGCCGACCCCCAGGGACGCGCCCGCGCCCTCTGCTTCCTGGCGGCTGCCCAGATGGGCGCGGGGGACGTGGCCACGGGCGAGGAAATCACCCGGCGCGCGCTTGCCGCCTGCGAGGAACTCGGTGACTCCTGGGGCACCGCGGCTGCGCTCAGCGTGCGTGCCAGGCACGCCCTCGCGCACGGCGACCTTGAGGCCGTACGCGCGGACGCGGAGCGCGGGGCACGCCTGTTCACGACGCTGGGTGACCGTTGGGGAGTGCTGCAGACGGTGTTCCCCCGGGCCGCCCTGCACGAGATCGCCGGGGACCGGGCGGAGGCGGGCCGGCTGCACGAGGAGGGGCGTGCCCTCGCCGAGGAACTCGGCCTGTGGACGGAGGCGGCCAAGCGGCTCTGCGCGCTGGGGCGTCTGGCCCTCCTGGCGGGTGAGCACGTGGAATCGACCCAACTGCACACCCGTGCCTGGAAGTTGGCGCGCGAGCAGAACCACCGCCCCGGAGAGGCCGACGCCCGGATCGGCCTGGGCATGACCGCCCGCCGCACGGGCGACCTGGCGGGCGCGGAGGCCCACATGGAGGCGGTCCTGGTCTGGTTCCGTGCCATCGGCTACGGCCCCGGCACGTCCCTGGCCCTGGCCGAACTGGGCTTCTCGGCCGAAGAGCGCGGCGACCCCGACCGGGCCCGCGACCTGCACGAGGAAGGGCTGGCCACGGCCCGCGCCCTCGGCGACGTACGCGCCGTGGCGCTGGCCCTCGAAGGCCTCGCGGGCGTGGCCGCGGCGGCCGACGACCCCGTACGGTCCGCAGAACTCCTCGGCACCGCCCACGCCGCCCGCGCCACGTCCGGCGCCCCACTCCCGCCGGCCGAGCGGCACGACGTGGACCGGATATGGGCGGCGTGCGTGGCCGCGCTGGGCGAGGCGGCATCGGAAGAGGCGTTCACACGAGGAACGGCCGCCGGGCCCAACGACTCCCCGCCCGCCGGGAGTTGACCCGCACCAGCTCGGCCGCCCGCACACGTACCCGGAGGCCGCCGTGCACACCGCCTTCTTTGGCTGGTTCCGGCAGTTCACCCGATTCCGCGGTGGTAGTAGCGTTACGGGCCAAATGGGCGTCCTCGCGGCCGGCCGGTTCGTCGGTGGGCCGACGGCGTACGGCGAGTGCGGCGGTCCGGTGGCGCGATGCCGTATCGGGGGCAGTACGCCCCAACGGCACCGACCGGCAAGGAGGACGACAATGTCATGGGTGACCAGCAGCCTTCGGGCCTTCAGCGGTGAGATGCGTGCGCGGTGGCACGGATACTTCGTCGGCTACGGGAAGCAGGACTGACGCGCGCCTGCGGGGACAGCCACAACCCTGAACGTCAAGGAGGACAGCCGCGATGTCATGGATCATCAGGACCCTTCGGCTAGTCAGCGGTGAGGCGCGTGCGCGCCGGAACCAGTACGGCGACAGGTACGGGCACAGAGACTGACGTTCGCTTCGTGCGGGGGTGGGGCGAGAGGCCGGCGACAGCCGGGCGCTCGTCCCACCCCTCCGTCAGATGGGCGGAAAACCCGTGTTCCTGGACCGAAAGAGCCTGTGGCCGCAGCTGCGGCGCTGGGAGGAGCAGGCCGCGGGCCGGGACGGTCCGTTCAGGCTCCGCTTCGGCACCCTCTTCGTGGCCGACGCCGACGCGGCCCGGGACGTCCTCGTCGACTCGGCCGACGCCTACCTCTCCCAGTCCGGGTTCTTCCGTCTCGGGCGGAAACCCCTGCCCGAGGAGATCCGCGGCGAGGCCTCCCGCGAACTGGTCAGGATGCTGGCCCGGAGCGGCCTGCCGGCGTCGTTCGACCTCGGATCCGCGCTCGGCGAGGTGAGTGACCGCCGCGGTCGACTCCGCCACCAGCGTTGGGGAGTTGAGCTCGTCCGTCGTTACCTCGCCCCCGTCATCGCCCATCAACGGCATGCCGAGATCAACGCGCTGGTCGACGCGTATGTGACGTCGAGCGTCGTCCCCGACGACATCGTCGGCCATGTGGTCAGGCGTTCGCACCGTACGGTCCCCGCCATCCGGGCCGGGCTCGCCGAACAACTCGGCCGGCTGCCGGCGCCTGAAGGCGGGGCGCGGGACCTGGTCGACCTGGTGCTCGGCCTGCCCGGAGACCTGCCCCCGGGAGATCGCGCGCAGTTGCTGCAACGACTCGTCCTGTCCACGGTCGGCTTCACCGGTGTGACTCTCGAATGGGTGGTGATGCTCGGCGTCCAGCACGGCTACGACACCCCGACCCTGCGGCACGAGCAGGTCCGTCAGCTGGTCAGGGAAGCGCTCCGGCTGTATCCGACCGCCTGGCGCCTGATCAGGGTGGCCGCCGCCGACCACGACATCGCCGGAGTCCAGGTGCACGAGGGCGAGCACGTCCTCATCGGCACGCACGCGATCCACCGCTCGGCGGCCGTCTGGGACAGGCCGGGGGACTTCTGCCCGGCGCGATGGGAGCAGCCCACGGACGACCAGCGGCGCGCCTACGTCCCCTTCGGCAAGGGCGACGGCATGTGCCCGGCGAACGGCTTCGCCGCCAAAGCTCTCGAACACCTCGCCCACCTCATCCTTCGGGACCACCGAGGACAGGTACGGCTGCGCACCCACAAGCCCCACGCCCGCACGCTCCTCGCCCCACCCGCCGGCTGGACCCGCCTCACCCCGAGCGACACTTCGGAGTAGTCGAAGGGGAAGGCTCGACAGACGGTCTCAGGAGAGGGCGGTCGGACGGCGAGGCGGCGGGACGGCACGCAACAGCTCCCACAGGGGGCGGGTGCCGGACGCCCACACCGCGAGGGTGCGACGGTCGACGACGTGCAGCCGCTGCTGCGCGGCGAAGGCCACGGCCGGGGCGGTGACCCGGCCGTTCGTCACGATCACCGCGATGTCGGCGCCGTGGACCTGGCGGGCGGTTCCGTTGAGGACTTGGAGGTCCGGAGTGCCCACTGCCGCGCCGGCGAGGCCGTTGCGCCGGTGTTTGCACTGGATCACCCAGTGCCGCCCGTAGGGGTCGGTGGCCTTCACATCGGCGCCCAGGTCGCCGCGGCCCCCGACGCGGATGGCGTCCGGGCAGCCGTCACGCCGCATCAGTTCCCGTACCGCGTCCTCGAACTGGGTGTGATGCAGGGCGTCCAGCTCGTCCAGCCCGTAGCGGAGGCCCGACAGGCGGACCGCGTCCCACTGCGCCGCCTGCCGTCTCCGGTGGAGCCAAGTGCCGCCCGCCAACGTCGCGAGCATGCCGGCGACGACCAGGATCCACCAGTGGGCCAGCAGCCAGTTGGCGACAGCGACCGCCAGAGTGATGGCAAGGGCGGCGCCGGCCAGGAGCCCGATCAGCCGGTCGTTCGCCCGCTGCCGCCGCCTGCCGGGCCGACGGGGGCGCCGCCGCACGGGCGGGCGCCTGGCCGCGGTGCGGCTCCTACGAGCGCGGGGGCTCATTGGCCGGCCCCCGTAATGCTGTTCGTGAGCTGCTGGAGGACGTTCAGGATCCCCTGGCCCATGTCGGTGGGGGCGAGCAGAATGCCCAGCGCCGACACGATCACCACGGTCAGCACCCGCCCACCCCCCCCGTCAGTCACCAGCCGCCATCGGCTCACGTGCACGCTTCGGCTCTCTGTGTATCCCGAACCCCCGCCCGGCGCCGATGAGTTACGGATGGTTGACGCAAAGTGATCTACTGGCCGGATCGGCTCACAGACCCGGGCGCCACTCCACTCGGCCGGTGGGGAAAGCCGCCGGCTCACTGGAACGTCTGCGCCCTGCCGGTGAGTGGGAGGCCCGAGCGGCGTCCGGCGAGCGCGGCACTGCGCGGCACTGAGGCCCGCACCCCGATCCGGGGCGCGGGCCCTGCCGTTCACATCACCGCCTCGCGACAGGCCGCCCCTGCCACGCCCGCCAGCCGCTTCAGCCGAGGCCGAGCATCAGCCGTCCGCAGCGGTCGCCGATCATCATCGACGGGGCGTTGGTGTTGCCTGAGGTGACGCTGGGCATTATCGCGGCGCTCGCCAGGCGCAGGCCCGTGACGCCCCGTACGCGCAACTGGGGGTCGACGACGGCGAGCCTGTCCGTGCCCATCCGACAGGTGCCCACCGTGTGGAAGTCGGACTGGGAGAAGGCGCGCAGCGCGGCGATCCTCTCCTTTCTGGTCCTGACCGGTGTGTCCGGCACGACGTTCTTCTCCGTCACCCACGTACGGAGCCGTCTCGCGTTCATCAGTTCCAGGGAGAGCTCGAAACCCTCCAGGGAGTACTCCAGATCCTCGCGTGTCTGAAGGAAGTTCGGCTGGATGACCGGTGGGGTATTCGGGTCGGCCGAGCGCAGTTTGACGTAGCCGCGGCTCGTCGGGTGCAGGTTCACCACCCCGATCGACGCCGACTCGTCGGGAGCCGGCGGATAACCGACGCGCGAGTAGTAGCTCTGGAACTGGAACCGGGGAGTCCCCGGCACCCGGCCCCTGCCGGTGAAGACGTTGACGTCCATCGCGGTGAGGTGGGACTCCGGCTCGGGAGCCCTGAGGGCTCTGGAAACGACCGAGACCAGGTGATCGTGCAGGTTCTGCCCGACACCGGGAAGGTCGGTCACGACGTCGATGCCGAGCGGTTCCAGGTCACCGGCGGCGCCGACGCCGGAGAGTTGCAGCAGACGAGCGGTGTTCACCGCACCCGTGCTGACGACGACTTCCCGCTCCGCCCCGACCGTGTACTCGCGTTCCCCGGACTCGATGACAACACGGTCGATCGCGTGCCGCCGGTCGAACGTCAACCGCGTGACATTGGCATCCGTCACCACGGTCAGACGGCGATCGGTGAGATGCGGCGCGAGGAACGCGGTGAAGGCGTCCTGGCGGACGCGGTCGCGCACGTTGAGCTGCGTGTAGGCCGCGCCGAACTGCGAGGCCCCGTTGTAGTCGGGGTTGTACCGGTACCCGAGATCGACGGCCGCTTCCAGTGTGGCGCGTGACAGCGCGTTACGCCGCGTCAGCTCGTCCGAGGGTCGGATCGGTCCGGTCAGCGCGTCCAGCGACGGACGTACGTTCGTATAGTCCCAGCCCTCGGCGCCCTGCGCTGCCCAGTGGTCGTAGTCGGCCGGATTGCCGAGGACCCACACCATCCCGTTGATGGAACTGCTGCCGCCCGCGAGCCTGCCGCACACGAAGGACTGGGGCCGGCCCATCAGGGCGGGCTGCGGCTCGGACTGGAACGGCCAGTTGAGCGGAGAGCCAGGAGCCGTCAGGGTGCCGGACTTCGTGAAGTCACGTACCTCCGGCAGGTCGTTGGACCCGCCCGCCTCGATCAGCAGGACACTGGCATCCGAATCCGTCAGTAATCGCGCGGCCAGCGTGCAGCCGGCGGAGCCGGCCCCCACGATGACGTAGTCGTAGCGGCGGCTCCGCGCGGAACTTGACGACTGACCCGCCGCCACCAGCCCGGCCGACGCCGCGGTCACGCCGAACATCTTGAGCAGTTTTCGCCGGTCGAGCGTGCCTGCTCGCACGTGACGGACGATTTCCTGCGGATCATGCGACGTTGCTCTGGTTATGCCAGACATACGCACCCTTCGTACGAGTTGGCCTCGACTGAGGCCTGCGCGAGCGAGATAAGGGCGGAACGGCGGAACGGCGGAACGGCGGATCCTTTGGGCGGCAGCGCAGCAGAGCGGCAGCGCGGCGGAACGCGAACGGAGCGACACGCATCCCGCGCGGCGGCCCTGGGCGCAGGGGAACCCGCCCCGTACGACCAAGCCTCGATCCTCGTGACGGCCCGTCGGTTTGTCCAGTGTGCCGTTCCGGCTGCTGGGGCTGGTCGTGGGGCCTCGCCGACGTAAGCCTTCCAGCGCCGGACACCGCCAACCGCCACCAGCCCCGCCCCCCGCCCCTCTACCCGGCCGCGGGCGCGACGCCTGTGGCGACCCCCGCGCCCAGGTCGCCACAGGGCGGGAGGTCGCAGGGAGTCACCTCGCGCGGCTCCCGGTCGAGCGTGCCGGCTTCACCAGCCTCCCCGCCCTCGAACTGCGTGCGGTACAGCTCCGCGTAACGGCCCTCCGCGCTCAGCAGCTCTTCGTGCGTGCCCCGCTCCACGATCCGGCCGTCCTCGACCACCAGGATCTGATCGGCCGCCCGTACGGTGGAGAGACGGTGCGCGATCACGACGGCGGTACGGCCCTCCAGCGCTTCGGCGAGCGCCTCCTGGACCGCGGCCTCCGAGGTGTTGTCCAGATGCGCGGTCGCTTCGTCGAGGACCACGACGCGGTGCCGGGCGAGAAGCAGCCGGGCGATGGTCATACGCTGGCGTTCGCCACCCGACAGCCGGTAGCCGCGCTCGCCGACGACGGTGGCGAGACCGTCGGGCAGCGACCGGACGAGGGCGTCGAGGCGGGCCCGCCGCAGGACGTCCCACAACTCGTCGTCGGTGGCCCCGGGCCGGGCCAGCAGCAGGTTCGCGCGAATGGACTCGTGGAAGAGATGGCCGTCCTGGGTGACCATGCCCAGGGTCGTACGCAGGGACTCCGCCGACAGGTCACGTACGTCCAGCCCGCCGATACGAACGGCACCCTCGTCGGTGTCGTAGAGCCGCGCGAGCAGTTGCGCGACGGTCGACTTGCCCGCGCCGGACGAGCCCACGAGGGCGACCGTCTGGCCGGGCTCGGCGCGGAACGAGATGCCGTGGAGGACCTCGGCGCCGCCCCGGCTGTCGAGCGAGGCGACCTCTTCCAGCGATGCCAGGGAGACCTTGTCGGCCGAGGGGTAACCGAAGCGTACGGAGTCGAACTCGACGGAGACCGGCCCCTCGGGAACCCGCCGCGCGTCGGACCGCTCCTCGATCAGGGGCTTCAGCGCGAGGACTTCGAAGACCCGCTCGAAGCTCACCAGGGCACTCATCACCTCGACGCGCGCGCCGGCGAGCGCGGTCAGGGGCGCGTAGAGGCGGACGAGAAGCAGGGACAGCGCGACCACCGCGCCGGGATCGAGGGTGCCACGCAGCGCGTAGGAGCCACCGAGCCCGTAGACGAGCGCCAGCGCCAGGGCGGAGACGAGGGTCAGGGCGGTGATGAACGTGGACTGAGCCATGGCCGTACGGATCCCGATGTCCCGTACCCGCCGGGCCCGTGCGGCGAATTCGGCGGACTCGTCGGCGGGCCGCCCGAACAGCTTGATCAGGGTCGCGCCCGGCGCCGAGAACCGCTCGGTCATGCGGTTGCCCATCGAGGCGTTCAGATCGGCGGCCTCCCGCTGAAGCCGCGCCATACGGGAGCCCATCCGGCGCGCGGGCACCACGAACACCGGGAGCAGGACGAGCGCGAGGAGCGTGATGCGCCAGGAGAGGGTGAGCATCACGGCAAGGGTCAGCAGCAGAGTCACCACATTGCTGACGACACCGGAGAGCGTGTTGCTGAAGGCGCGCTGTGCGCCGATCACATCGTTGTTGAGCCTGGAGACCAGGGCTCCGGTACGGGTACGGGTGAAGAAGGCGACAGGCATGCGCTGGACATGGTCGAAGACCGCGGTCCGCAGGTCCAGGATCAGCCCCTCGCCGAGAGTGGCGGAGAGCCGGCGGCCGAGGAGGCCCAGACCGGCCTCTGCCACGGCGATGACCGCGATGAGCAGGGCGAGTTGGACCACGACCCGCTCGTCACCGCCCGACACGATCGCGTTGACCACGCGGCCGGCGAGGACGGGCGTCGCCACCGCGAGCAGCGCGGTGGCGACCCCGAGCAGGACGAACAGAATGATGCGGCGGCGGTGCGGCCGGGCGAAGCCGGCGATTCTGTGAAGCGTGGCGCGGTCGAACTGTCTGCGCTCGGTGCGGGCGTTCATGACGTTGTGCAACTGCGTCCAGGCAGTGGACTCCATACTCATGGGAGGACCGTAGAACCTCAACCAACCTTCAGGTCAAGCGGGGCTGTCCCGCCCCGGAGCACGGAGCACGGAGCACGGAGCACGGAGTACGCCGGCTTGGTGTGTCGCGCGCCGGGCGTCCGCCGTCGCACCACCCGGTCCCCGCCGGTGGACGGCGGGGACCGGGATCCGTACCCACGGTCCACGGCCGGAGCGGACCGGTGGGCCCGACCGGTCGAGGGCGTGTCGAGCGCCCCGCCGTTACGGTGCCGCACACGACCGGGGCTGACGGATCAGGGGATCCGTACGCAGTGGTTCTCAAGGACCCTGCCGCTGCGGTCCAACCCCCCGCAGACCAGCAGGGGTCCGGATCCAGGTTCGCCGAGCTCGCGATTGACGGGGAACACGTGCCGGTCGTCGTTGGCCTTGCTCTGCGAGAAGTCGGCCGCGAAAGCCCGCAACTTCCCCGGCAGTCCGTCCTTGGTGAAGACGGTGATGTCCTGGATGTAGCGGGCGCCCTGGTAGGCCGTCGCCACGCAGATTTGTTCACCGCACGTCTGCTTCGCCGCGGCGCTCGCCGGATTCGCGGTCATCAGCCCCACGACGCTGACGGTGGCCAGAGCCGCCGCGGTGGCCGCCAGCCGTCGGCGCGCGGTTGCCGCCGGCCGGACCTTCTTGGGACGCGTGTACACCATGAGACCCCTTTGATGAGCGGTGTTGACTGGATGTGCAACGTGCTCAAATTGCCACATTTCTCTCAGTTGGCGTGCCGCTCTCCGGTGACGTCACCCCAAGGGGTGACCTCGGCTTACGGGGATGTGGCGGCAGCGGAGCGGGGAGGTCGAACATCGGGGGAGCGGACCTCAGACGGTGTCGAGCTCGCTCAGTTCCGCGTCGCTCAGTGCGAGATCGACCGCCGCCGCCGAGTCGCGTACGGTCTCCGGCCGGGTGGACCCGGGAAGCGGGATGGTCATCGGTGACTTGGCGAGCATCCACGCCAGGCTGACCTGTTGCGGGCTCACCCCGTGCGCCTCGGCGATCCGGGCGAACCGGTCGTGCACGGGGCTGCTTCCGCTCTTCGGCCGGGAGACTCCGCCGAGCGGTGCCCAGGGCATGAACGCGACGCCCATCGCACCGCACAGCTCCAGCTCCGGTTCGCTGGACCGGAACGCTGGGGAGAATTGGTTCTGTACGGCGGCGAGCCGCCCGTCCAGCGTGCTGTTGGCGAGCTCGATCCGGTCGGGAGTGGCGTTCGAGATGCCCGCCATACGGATCTTGCCGGCGTCGAGCAGGTCGCGGATCGCGCCGACGGAGTCGGCGTACGGGACGTCATGGTCTGTCCGGTGCAGGAAGTACAGCCCGATCGCCTCCACGCCGAGCCGCTTGAGCGAGCCCTCACAGGCCGCCTTGATGTGCTCGGGACGGCCGTTCACCGGCCAGGTGTACGGGCCGGGGTCGAGGTCGGGGCGCGTGAGGCCACCCTTGGTGGCGACCAGCACCTCGGACCCGCGGCTGTGGGAGGCGAGCGCCTTGGCGATCAGTTTCTCGTTGTGCCCGACCTCGTCGTGACCGGCGAGATGGTACGAGTCGGCGGTGTCGATGAGGTTCACGCCCGCGTCGATGGCCGCGTGGATGGTGGCGATGGAGCGGGCCTCGTCCGGCCGGCCCTCGATCGACATGTTCATGGCCCCGAGCCCGACGGCACTGACCTCGACGGCACCGATATGGCGTGTCTGCATTCCCGTACATCCCTTCCGGGTGAAAAGTCCTTTTGACGTCTTTTGTCGGTTGATCCTAGAGGTCCGGGGGGCTTCGGCTTCCGTTCCGTGGCTCGCCTGATCGTGTGGGAACCGGACCGGAGGCCGCCCCGGGTCTTGACGGTTTCGGCTTCGGATACCAAGAATGAGCGCGTTGTTGACAACGTTGTCTTCCGCTCCGTACCAGGAGGCGTATCCGCGTGAACCACCACCCGGCCAAGCTCAGCAGGCGCCGATTCGCCCAACTGACGGGCGTGTCCCTGGCGTTGGCGACGACTTCGTCCCTCGGCGTGCCGGCGGCCGCGGCCGCCGGTCGGCCGTCCGGCCACCGCCCGGCCGCCCCCGACGGCATCGCTGAGATCTACCACCGGGTGCTGCTCACCCATACGCGCTGGTCCGAGACCCAGTGGGACGCGGCCAAGGGGTACTACACCGCGAAGGACTTCGGCTTCGCCGTCGTCCTCGGCAACGCGCTGCTCCTCACCCGCGGTACGTACGACGCCGAGCGGGCCGGCGTCGACGAGAAGACCCTGCTCTCCCGCACCGTCGACACCATCAAGCACTTCGCCGCCTCGAACCGCCTCACCGGTGGCACCGAATGGGGCCGCACCCTCTTCTTCGACACCACGTTCCAGCTCTACTTCGTCCTCGCGGCGCGCCTCCTGTGGGACCGGCTGGACAGCGCGACGCGCGACAACGTGGACACGATCGCGCGGGCGCAGGCCGAGTACACCACCGGTCTCGGCACCGGTGACGACCTCGCGTCGGGGGACTGGACGCCGAACGGTCTCACCGGCGGATTCGTGAGCGACACCAAGCTGGAGGAGATGGGCGTCTACGCGCAGTCGCTGGCTCCCGGTCTCGCGTGGGCGCCGGAGGATGCGGGGCATCGGCAGTGGGAGGAGGCTTTCGGGCGGTGGAGCCGTAATGAGGCCGGACTGCCCGCCGCGGACCGGGTGAACCCCGCTCTGGTCGACGGCGTCGCGATCAGCGACAACACCGCGAAGAACCTCTACGACACCTTCATCGTCGAGAATCACGGCTCGTTCGGCCCGCACTACCAGTCCGAGCTGTGGCGGACGTCCGGCCGTAACGCCGCGCACTTCGTCACCGCAGGGCGGCCGATGCCGCAGGTCCTGACGGCCCAGCCCAACGCCGGGCTCCTGTGGGAGACGCTCCTGCTGGTGATGAGCGATTCGGGCGAGCCCCTGATGCCGATGGTCAACGACCGTGAGCACCTCTACGGACGCGACGTGATCCCGATCGCGTTCCTCGCCCAGGTGGCCGGGGACCGGGCCGCCGCCCGCGCCGAACTCGCCCTGGCCGAGCGTCTGGAGGCCTATCAGGCGTACCCGCCGGTCAACCGGCTGACCAAGTTCTCCGGGGAGCCGAAGTACGAGCCGGAGGCCCGCGCCGAGATCGCCATCAGCTATCTGCTGCACGAATGGCGGGCCGCCCAGGGCAGGGCCGTACGCCCCCTCTCGGAGCGGGAGATGTTCGAACGGGCCAGCGGCGTAAGGGACTTCGGCAGCGCTCCGGGTCTCGTCGCGCACCAGTCGCCGGCGGCCTGGGCCGCGGCCGTCAGCAAGCCCGGCTTCGTCAAGTTCGCCTGGCAGCCCGCCCATGACGACTGGCTGTTCGCGCTCAGCGGTTCCACCCCTATGTTCCTTCCCGCCACCACCGCCAAGCCGGCCGCCCGTAACGTCGCCACGTACACCGAACTCCGCGACGGTTTCGACGGCAGCGCCACCCTTCTCACGCTGCCCACGGGCTTCGCGGGTTTCACCACGCTTCCCTCCGGTGACGTCGTCTACGCGACCAGTGGCACGTCCGCCGGCGAGGGCCGCCTCGACGTGCACAACGTCACCATGCCGGGTGTCGCCGGTCTCGACGGAGGCCGTACCTACACCGCGGCCGAGGGCGCGACCACCGTCGCCGCCAAGGACAGCGGCGCCGGGAACCCGCCGCCTGCCGGCGGGCGCACGGACGACACCACCGTCGGCCGGGCCTCCTACCGGTATGTGCGGATGCAGGGGATCATCCCGGACCCGAAGTACGGCTACTCCCTCTACGCGTTCGAGGTTCGCGACGGCGCCGACGGCACGGACCTCGCCCGGAGCGCCACCGTGACCGCTTCGTCCTCCGACGCCGGCAAGGGCGCGGCTCTGGCCGCCGACGGCGACCTCGCGACGCGCTGGGCCGTCGCCGTCGCGGACCGCGCGCGGGCGGACAGCTGGATCACCCTCGACCTCGGCGAGGAACGGGAGTTCGACCGCGTCACCCTCCGCTGGGAGTCCGCCGCGGGCCGGGCGTACGCACTCCAGGGCTCGGCCGACGGACAGACGTGGACGGACCTGGCGCGCTACCCGAAGGCCGACCTCGTCAGCACCGGCGGATGGGTCTCGGTGGACGGGCGGGCGGGCCTCGTCGTACGCGGTGCGAACAACCCGCTCGCCGTCTACGGCGACACGCTGATCCTCTCGGACGGGCCGGCCGAGGCCGTCGTCGTGGAGGGTTATGCCAACGGCCTTCCGTCCGAGGTGAAGGCGGCCGCCGGCCGCGGGGCACCCGACGCGGGCCACCACGACGTACGGGCGAGCACCGCGGGCGGGCATCTCAGCCTCTTCAACCTGTCGGCGGCGGCGGTGACCACGACGGTGTCCCTGCCGCAGAACACCCGTTCCGTACGGGTGTACGCGGGCACGCAGACGGTGACGGCCGACGGCACGGACTACCGCGCCGACCTCCCGGCCGCCCGGGCGGAGGTGAAGCCCGCGCGCTTCGTCCTGCGTCCGGGTGCGGGCGGGCGCGTTCCGGCCGGGCTGCGCGTCGAGGTGGTCGACGCGGCCACCCTCCGGCTCACCGGGCCTTCCTGCCGTCTCCTGGTCACCCCGATCGGCGGGCGCGCGACGCACGTCAGCGTGCGCCGGGGACGCACCGAGCAGGTGACCGTGCACGGCGCCTCCGCATATCCGCTGGCCGACCTGGCGTTGGGCCGGGTCACCTTCCCGACGGCGCCGCTGCCGCCCGGCATGTCCGACCCGGCGGCGGCCGTCGACGGTGACGCGCACACCTCCTGGAGCCCCGGCGCCGCCGGCCGCATGGTGGTCGATCTCGGGGAGCCGACGGCGATCGGCGAGATCCGGATCAGCTGGACTGGAGGCCGAGTGCCGTCGGCGGAGGCCGAGTTCAGCACGGACGGTCTGTCGTACGAGTCGGCCGGGACGTTCCGCACCAGGGGCCGTGACGCGACGCTCACCGTGAAGGGCACCGCCCGCTACGTCGCTCTACGGATATGGGGCCGGGCCGGCAACGACGCACGGTTGGTCTCGCTTTCGGTGCTGCCCGACTGACCCCCGTTCCCGCGCGAAGTGATCCCGCCTGCGGGCGGCGGCGGCCACGGCACATCGCCGTGGCCGTCGTCCGGAGGCGATCAGTGGTGTCACCCGGAGGCGATGACCGGTGTCATGGTCCGGCGGGGAGGGGGGTGTTCACGGTCCCTGGGCGGGGTCGGCGCCGACCCAGCGGCGATAGGCGTTCGCGTCGACGTTGCTCCCGCACAGGATGGTGACGACGTGCCGGCCGGCGAAGCGGTCACGGTTCTCGAGGACGGCGGCGATACCGAGCGCCGCCGACGGTTCGACGACGAGGCCGGCGTGGTCGAGGAGCATCCTCATACCGGCGATGATCGACGCCTCTTGGACCAGGACGGCGTCGTCGGCGACAAGGAGGAGGTCCTCCAGGACGGCCCCGATAGGAAGCCGCCCCGCGACGCCGTCGGCGATGGTGTCCGTCGACTCGGTGGTGACGACGCGCCGTTGGCGCCATGAGAGTGTCATCGCGGGCGCGCCCAGGGGCTGGACGCAGACGATCTCGACCTCGGGCGCGCGGGCTTTGAGCACATGACCCACGCCGGTGGCCAGCGCCCCGCCGCCGAGAGCGATCAGGACGGTGTCGAACGACGGCGCGACGTCGACCAGTTCGAGGCCGATGGTCGCGGCGCCCTCGCAGGTCTCGATGTCCAGACTGTCCTCGATCAGCCGGATGCCCTCGTACCGGGCCACCTCCGCCGCCCGTTCGCGCGCCAACTCGTGGTCACCGTCCACCAGTTCCAGCCCGGCACCGAGCGCGCGGATGCGGTCGAGCTTGGCCGCCGTCGCGAAGCGGGATGCCACGACCGTCACATCGAGCCCCCGGCGGCGACCCGACCAGGCAAGGGCCTGGCCCAGATTGCCGGCACTGGCGCACACCACCGCACGCGAGCCGTCCTCGACGAGCAGGCTCGCGGCCAGCTCGGTGCCGCGGCCTTTGAAGCTGCGGACGGGGTTCGCCGTTTCGAGCTTGATACTCACGGCGCACCCGAGCAGGGACTCCAGCGACTCGCAGCGGTAGAGGGGGGTGTCGAGGAAGACGGGGTCGATCACCTGGCGGGCCGCGAGGATCCGAGCGGTGTCGAGGCGAGTGGACTGCACGGCACAGAGCCTAGGGCGTGTCAGGTGTCGTCCTCGATCTTGATCGCCTCCTTGAGGCTGTGCACGGCCGTGCCCGGCTTGCCTTCCTGGGTTTCGAGGAGAGCCGCCGCGATGGCGTCCAGCTTGAGCTGGATGGCGTACTCCGCGCGGCGCTCGGAGTTCTTCAGCAGGGCGAGCAGCAGCAGGGTCACGGCGGTCATCGACTCGCCCGCGAGCAGCAGCCAGGTCACGTCGAGCTTGGCGAAGTGCGCACCGATGACGATGCCGACGAGGACCATGCAGACCCCGAAGAACGCCGGTGAACTGGAGAAGTTGGAAGCGTACTCGGCGAGGCGGGCGAAGCGGCCGGGCCTGTCACCGCCGCGGTTCGCGGGATGTTGAAGGGTCATGCGCCGACCGTACACACGTTCCATGACGTCTCGCGAAAGTGGATCGCGCCTCACCCGCCCTGCACGGTTCGGCTCTCCGGAGTCCCGTAATACCAACCGCGCCCGTCCGGAGCCGGGGGAAGCGCTCCGGCGGCCAGATCGGGTAGATCGGCCAGAGCGTTCGCCAGCTCGACAAGCGGTGCGGCGGCGACATGTTCGCTCGGTCCCCGTCAGGCCTTCGGAGCACACGACGAGTCTGCCGCGCACCGGACTGGGTAGTTGTCCCACGCGCACGTGAACGGACTCGCGGAGGCGCGTGGCGCCGGCGCGTCACCGGTTACCAAGGGGTGAGGAGGCCGCACGTGCCGCCAACAGGGCGATCCCACGAATCCGCCGACGTCGGTGACAACCAGGCGCAGGTGATCGTGGTGGGCGCGGGCCCGGCCGGTTCCACCGCGGCCCTCTACCTGGCACGCGCGGGAGTGGACGTACTGCTCCTGGAGAAGGGCACGTTCCCGCGGGACAAGGTGTGCGGTGACGGCCTCACCCCACGGGCCGTACACCAGCTGGTCCGGATGGGCGTCGACATCGACGCCCCGGGCTGGCAGCGCAACAAGGGAATGCGCTGGATCTGCGAGGGCCGCCAGGTACATATCGACTGGCCGAGCTCGGGCAGCCACCCGGACTTCGGGCTCACCCGCACGCGGCACGACTTCGACGACATTCTGGCCCGCCAGGCGGTCTCCGCCGGAGCCCGACTGCGTCTGGACACGAAAGCGACAGGCCCCCTGACCGACAGCCGCGGGCGCATCGTCGGCGTGAGCGCGACCACCGGACCCGACCGACAGCCGAGGACCTACCACGCCCCCCTGGTGATCGCCGCCGACGGCGCGTCGGCGAGAACGGCCCTCGCGATGGGGCTGGAACGCGATCGGGGCATGCCGATCGCCACCGCCGCCCGCCGCTACTACCGCAGCGACGTCCGCACACACGACCCGTACCTGGAACTCTGGGCCGATCTGCGCTGCTCCCGTACCGGCCGCGACCTGCCGGGATACGGATGGATCTTTCCGCTCGGCGACGGACGCGTGAATGTGGGCCTCGGCGCCCTGCCCCACCGGCGGCACGGAGCGGTCGATCTGCGGGCCACCATGGACGAATGGCTGCTGCGGCTGCCTCAGGACTGGGGTCTGCGGGAGGAGAACGCCGACTCCCCGCTGCGCAGTGCCGCCCTGCCCATGGGCTTCAACCGCCGGCCGCAGTACCGCCGCGGCCTGCTCCTCGTCGGCGACAGCGCGGGCATGATCAGCCCGTGGAGCGGCGAGGGCATCGTCCAGGCGATGGAGGCCGGGGAGGTCGCCGCGGAAACCGTCGCGCTCGCTCTGCACCGTCCCGGCGGGGCGCGGCGTGAGCAGGCCCTGCACCAGTACGAGCGGGAGGTGAGCCGTCGCTGGGGGCGCTACTACCGGCTCGGCAACACCGTCGCCGACCTGGTGTTCGCCCGCTCCGGGTACCGGCCGCTCCTCAACCGCCGCGTCATGGCCACCCCGGTCGTGGTCCGCACCCTCGCGCGACTTCTGACCCACGGGAGCGACGCGCCCTCCGGCGATCTGATCGACACGGCGGTACGAACACTCGTACGGATGGCCCCCTCGGACGGTCCACGGGCCAGGTCCAAGCGCTGACCCACCGAGGGCCTCGGGAACGACGGGTCGCTGAGTGATCCGCCCCGATCCGACCTGCGCGGACGGGGTTTCGGTCCGGCCTTCGCGAAGAGCTGCCGCATTGACGCGATCAAATGATGATCGTAGGCTCCCACGCCGTCAGCTCCGACCGGACCCGTGGCACAACTCCCCTGCGTACGCGGGCCGTTACGGTCGCACTTCTCCGTACCCACGACTCTGGGAGACGCTTGTGAAAAGACGTCGTACGGTCAGTTGGGCCGCCTCATCACTCGTCGCCGTGCTCGCGCTGACCGGCACGCTCACCGGTCCCGCCGCCGCGGCGCGGGACCGGGCGGACGCGGGCACAGGCGCGGTCGCCACCGCGACCGACCCCGTCACGCACGCGGAGAACGACCGCGTCCCGGAGGGCTCGGTCTGGACGCAGAGCTACTTCCCGTCGTCGGACGGCTCCGGCACCGAACTGCACGCCGATGTCCTGCTCCCCGAGGCACTGGCCAAGAAGAAGAAGCGCGTGCCCGTCATCCTCTCGGTCGGCCCGTACTTCGGGCACTCCGGGCAGACGGATGTCGAGGACTGGACGCACACCGGCCCCTCCTCCCGCTTCCAGGACTTCATCGAGGGCGCGGACCTGTTCGACGAGGGGTACGCCTTCGTCATGGTCGACCTGCGCGGCTTCGGCGGCTCCACCGGCTGCCTCGACTGGGGCGGGCCGGGCGAACAGGCAGACGTCAAGGCCGCGGTCGACTGGGCGGCGAGGCAGCCGTGGTCCACCGGGGCGGTCGGCATGTACGGCAAGTCGTACGACGCCGTCACCGGGCTCATCGGCAACAACCTGGACCAGCGCGCGCTCAAGGCCGTCGTGGCCCAGGAGCCCGTGTGGGACATGTACCAGTACATCTACTCCAACGGCGTGCCGCGCCCGAACGTCACCGGCACCGCCAACGCCTACAACTCCATAGCCACCCTTGACCAGATGGCGGACGACGACCCCCGCTACCTGGCCAACGCGCGGTGGGAGGAGAGCCACCCCGAGTGCCTCACGGAGAACTCGGCCGGATACCGAATACCCGACCAGCGGGACAAGCACTGGACCTCACGTGACCTCGCCAGGATGGCCAGGCACACCGACACCCCGCTGTTCGTCACCCAGGGCTTCATCGAGAACAACACCAAGCCCGAGGAGATGCAGGAGTACCTCGCCAACCACAAGGGCCCCGAGCGCGGATGGCTCGGCCAGTGGGACCACGTGCGCGGCGGCGACCACACCAGCGACGGACGCCTGGCGATGGGACGCGAGGGCTGGTACGAGGAGACGCTCTCCTTCTACGACCAGTACCTCAAGGGCATCAAGCCGAAGGTCGACCACCCGGCCTACTCGATCCAGGACTCCACCGGCACCTGGCGCGCCCAGAAGACCTGGCCCGTCGTGGAACGGTCCGCCACCGTCAAGCTCGGCGACGGCTCGTACGTCGACGACGGCGGTGCCTCCGCCCGCGTGGGCCTCGCCCCGTCCGGCGAGGCGACGCCGCGGCCGCACAAGCAGCCTTCCGGCGAGTGGGACATGGAGAACGCGCCCGCGCTCGACCCGGCCGCGCCGAAGGGCCTCGCCGAGGGACAGGCGAAGCGCCAGGAAGCCGGTGAGATCACCTCCAGCTTCTTCGTATGGTCCAAGCCCCTCAAGCGGGCCGTACGTGTCACCGGCACGCCCCAGGTCTCCCTGACCGCCAAGGGCGAGGGCAACGTGATGCTGAAGCTGTACGACGTCGCCCCGGACGGCACCGCCGTCATGTTCGACGAGCAGGTCTCCCTGGTGGACTCGCGCGCGCTGACGGTCGACCTCAAGGCGACCGACTGGACCCTGGCGGCCGGGCACGTCCTCGCCGTGGAGATCGGCTCCATCCAGACCGGTTCCTGGCGTGACACACCCTCCGGCGAGACCATCGAGGTCAAGGACGCCCGGGTGCGGCTGGCCCTGGACGACCCGGCCGACGACCGCGCCACCGCCGGGGCTCGCGCACCGTTCCTGGACACCTACCTGCGCCAGTACACGGTGGACCTGCCGGCCGGCCCCGCGTCGTTCACGCTGCCCCCGGTCGGACGCCACTGACCCTCGGGCCCGCGTACGTGGCACCGCCGCCGACGAGCACCCACGGCGGCGGTGCCACGCCCGTCCGACCGGCGGATCACCGCCGGGACCCCGAGGGCACGACGTTCTCGAAGGGGCGGCCGGACACCGTCCCACCCGGGCGGTTTCGGCGCCAGCGCGCCCATATGGGTGGGAGTCGGCGTTTCTTCCACAGGAACAAGGCCCCGCCGCGTTCCGGCCGTGCCATGAAGGTGTCGCACCCGGGAAGCTCCCGGATGCTCACCGAGAATCACGAGGAAACGCCATGAGCGCACCGCACACCGGGTATCGGACTCTCTCCGTGCTCGCCGGGCTCCTGCTGGCCGGTACGGCTCTCGCCACCCCGGCCGCCGCCGCCGACCACCGGCCCGGCCCGGCCCCGGTCTCCCTCACCGAGCAGGCCGGCCAGTCCTCCGCCGCGTACACGGGCCGGGTCATCGCCCGCCCGTCGGCCAACGTGCGCAAGACCCCGAACACCATCCACAAGCCGATCGGTTCGCTCCCGTACGGCACCATCATCAAGATCCGCTGCAAGGTCAACGGCGAGGTCGTGGACGGCAATCCCCGCTGGTACCTGCTGAAGAACGGCGGCTACGTGGCCGCCCGCTGGGTCGAGAACGTGAACGGCATCCCCCCGTGGTGCTGACCGAGGCCCCCTGACAGTCACGCCCCGGCGGACGTACGGCACGCGAACCACGGGACGGCCGGACCGGGTTGTCCCGGTCGACCCGACTCGACGGTCCCGCGTGCACGGTACGCCGCCGGGGCTCTCCTCCGACCGGCCCCGGCCCGTGTGCGTCCGGCTGGTGCCCCCGGACCCTCAACTCCCCTGCCGCGCGGGTACATTGAGACCGCCGATTCCTTGAACGAGGGGGCTGGGATGCGCGGCGCGACCCTGGACGGTCGGTACACGCTCACTGAGCGGATCGGTGCCGGCGGTATGGGAGAGGTCTGGCGGGCCACGGACTCCCGGCTCGAACGCCAGGTGGCCGTCAAGCTGCTGAGCCTGCCACCCGGCACGGCCGGCGCCGAGCGGGACCGGCTGCTCGCCATGTTCGGCCGCGAGGCGCGGGCCGCCGCCGCCCTCGACAGCTCGTACATCGTGCCCGTCTTCGACCACGGGACGGACGGCGAAGCGCCCTACCTCGTCATGGCGCTGCTGTCGGGCCGCACCGTACGTGAACTGCTGGCCGAGGGGCCGCTGGAGCCGGAGCGGGTCGCGAACCTCGCCGCGCAGGTCTGCCGGGGGCTGGCGACCGCCCACCGGGCCGGCATCATCCACCGCGACATCAAACCGGCGAACGTGATGCTCACCGACGAGGGCACCGCGAAGGTGCTCGACTTCGGCATCGCCAAGTTCCTCGACGCGACGATCGGCAGCCGGCTCACCACCACCACCGACTCGCCCATCGGCACACTGCCCTACATGGCACCGGAGCGCTTCACCCGAGGCGCGGACGACGGCCGTACGGACGTCTACGCGCTGGGCTGCATGGTGTACGAGATGCTCACCGGCGCCCCGCCCTTCGAGTCGGTGTCGGCGCCCGCGCTGATGCACAGCCATGTGTACGAGACGCCGGAGAAACCGTCGGAACGGCGCCCCGGGCTGGCCCCCGAGTGGGACGAGCTGGTGGGCCGGATGCTCGCGAAGCCGGTCGACCGGCGGCCGACGGCGGACGAGGCGCGCGCGTTGTTCGACCAACTCGCCGTGCCCGCGAAGCGGTTCGCGGCCGACACCCTTCCCGCCGAGGCGCCCACCCTTCCCGTGGAGCCCCCGGACCATCCGGAACACCCTCCGAGACCCGCCGCCTCACCACTGCGGCAGTTCGTCGCCGGCGCAGTGCGCCCCGATCCCGACAAGCTCTTCCCGCTGCCTCCACCGGTTCCCAAGGAACAGCCGACGATCACGGCTCCCTCGGCCGCGCGCCGCCGGCGCGGCGCATGGGTCGGGGCCTCGGCGACCGCCGCCGTACTCGCGGTGGCGCTCCTGGCCGTCCAGGCATTCGGTGGTGACGGCGACTCGAACAACGGCAAGAACAGCGTGGGCGGGTCGGGAGCCTCCGGCACGGTCGCCCCGGTGGCCAAGACCCAGACGCTGACGCTCGGCTCCGAGGCCGACTCCAAGGGCCCCGCCCCGGCGGTGCGGGACGCCCGCAAGGGCGGCACCGTCACCGTCCTCGAACCCAAAACCTTCACCACCCTGGATCCGGGCAACATGTGGTCCGGATCCGAGCGGCTGATCTCCCGCCTCGTCCACCGCAGCCTGACCGCCCTCAAGACCCGGCCGGACGGCACCGTCCGCCTCGTCGGGGATCTCGCCGAGGACACCGGCCGTCCGTCGCTGGACGGCCGCGACTGGACATTCACCCTCAAGCCGGGCCTCGTCTACAACGACGGATCGCCCGTCCGCGCCCAGGACTTCGTGTACGCGATCAGACGCACCCTCGACCCCGACGCCTTCGCGATGGGCGACCGCACCCTCCGGAGTTTCCTGCTGGGCCCCGAGGACGCGTCGGGCATCGGCGGCGAGCACGAGATGCCGCCCGGTGTCATCGAGACCCCGGACGACCGCACCATCGTCTTCCATCTCGACGGCGCCCACCCCGACTTCAACGTCGTCCTGGCCGGCCCCAACAGCGCGCCCGTACCGGAGCGGGTGGGCAAGATCTCCGCCACCTCCACCGTCCTCCCGTCGACGGGCCCGTACCAGGTCGACTCGTTCACCGACGCCACGAACCTCACCCTCACCCGCAACCCGAAGTGGCGCGCGGACACCGACCCCGTCCGCACCGCGTACCCCGACCGCTACGAGATCACCGGCGCGGTCGCGCTCGACGAGATAAAGACCCGCATCCGCGCCGCCGGCGCGAAATCCGCCGTGATGACGTTCTCCGGCTCGCAGGACAAGGACGGCCTGGGCACCGGGGACGGCGCCGCCAGCAGCGGCACGCACCGGGTGACATCACCGGCACCGTTCGTCCACGCCTACACGGTCGACACGAAGCGCGTACCTGAACTGAAGGTCCGTCAGGCCATCGCCACCGCGTACCCGGTGGCGGACGTCATGGCCGCGAGCGGCGAGGACGGCATCGCCACGCACCACCTCATGCCGCCGGGCATCCGCGGTTCACGGGACTTCGACGTCCACGGGGCCGGGGCGCACGGCGACCCCGCCCGGGCCCGTGAGCTGCTCGCCGAGGCGGGCAAGGTCGGCTATCCGCTCACCCTCGCCTTCGCGACATCGGCCGACGAGGCACGGGCGAAGGTGGTTCAACGCGCGCTCGGCACAGCCGGTTTCAAGGTGACGCTGAAGAACGTCGACGTGTCCGACCTCTACGAGAAGGCGGGAGAGGGCGAGTTCGACCTCCTGCGCATCCCGATGAACACCGGCGGCCTGCCGCTGGCGTCGACGTATCTGCCGGACTCGTTCGACGGACGCTTCACCTACCCGACCACCTCCAACTTCTCCCGGCTCGACAGCTCGGTGGTCAACAACGCGATAGACGAGGCCAACGCGACGGCGGACCTGGCGGCGGCGGGGGAGAAGTGGTCGACGGTCGACCGCAGGGTGATGGAGCAGGCGGCGGCCATCCCGGTGTACGTGCCGGTGCGCACCTTCCTCCACACCTCCAAGCTGAAGGGCCTCCAGGTGGACCTGGACGGTCTGTCACCGCTCAACGCCTATGTGACCGGCTGAGCGAGGCCCCCGCCGGGGCGGCCGGCGGAACCAGGGTCGTCACATGTCGAGGACGATCTCCGTGCCGGTGGGCCGCGAACAGCAGATGAGTACCTGCCCCTCCGGCGGGGCTTCGAGTGGGTCCGGTTCGTACGAGACCGCCCCGGACAGCACGGGGGTGACGCACGTGTGGCACACCCCGGTGCGACAGCTCCAGCGGGCGGGAACGTCGCATGCCTCCGCCAGCTCCAGCAGACTGCCCTCGGTGTCACGGAACGGGGTGGAGATCCCGCTCCGGGCGAAGGTGACCGTCGGGCCGGTCCCGGCCAGGCCGGTAGGCGGATGCGGTTCCGCCCTCGCCTCCCCGGTCAGGCCGGGGTTGATGGAGGGCAGGGCGCCGAACAACTCGAAGTGGATGTCCTCCTCCTCAAGCCCGGAGGCCGTGAGCGCGTCCTTCATGTCGGCCATGAACGACGCGGGTCCGCAGACGTAGGCGCTGGCGTCCGCCGGGATACCCAGCGCGGCGAGGCCGTCCCGGCTGAGACGGCCGGACGTGGCCTGCCCGTCTCCCGCCCTCCGCGGCTTCACCGCGCTGTAGAAGACGTGCTCGGTCGCCCGTGGAAGCGCCGCGAGCAGCGAGTGTGCCTCGGCCGCCAGCGGATGCTCCCGAGGACTGCGGGCTCCGTGGATCCACCACACCTCGCGCTCACTGCGGGCGTCCGCGAGCTGGTGGAGCATCGCGAGCACGGGGGTGACACCGATGCCGGCGGAGATGAGCAGGACCGGCCCGTCACCCTCCTGGAGGACGAAGTCCCCACGGGGCGCGGCGGCATCGAGTACGGCTCCCGGGCGCAGCCGGGTGGTCAGATACCCGCTCGCGACTCCGTGGGGTTCGTGTTTGACGCTGATCCGGTAGGGGTCGCTGCCCGGCGCCGACGAGAGCGAGTAGCTGCGAACGGGCTCGGGCTCCCCGGCGCCGGGGATACGCAGTGTCAGATACTGCCCGGCGAGGGCGGGAGGCAGCCGGGACCCGTCGGCGGCCTTCAGGGAGATCGACGAGACCGCTTCGCTCTCGTGTACGACCTCCGCCACGCGCAGCTCCCGGAAACCGGCCCACGCCGCCTGCGCGGCCGGCGACGCGGCGCCGTCGCCGGTCTCCTCGGCCTCCTTGAGCAGGTCACGGAAGGAGCCCTGCCAGCCGGGGCTCAGCGCGGGGATGTCCAGCGCGAGCCGCAGCTTCTCGATGTCCCTGTCCGGCAGGTAGAGCAGCGCGTCGATCTCCGTCACACTCAGCGCGCCGGGCCCGGTCCGCGTCCTGACGATCTCGTCGCCCGCCTGGACGTGCCCCTCCTGGATGACCCGCAGATAGAAACCGGGGCGGTGATGGCTGACCAGCAGAGCCGGCAGCTCGGGTTCGCCGAGCCGCATGCCCACGCGGTAGCAGGTGACCCGGGGCTGGGTGACCTCGAACTCCGCCTCACCGATGCGGTAACGGTCGCCGACGCACACCTCGTCGTCCGGCAGACCGTCGATGGTGAAGTTCTCCCCGAACTGGCCGTGCTCGAAGTCGTCGCGTCCGAAGTGCTGTTGCCAGTGCCGGTAGGAGTCGATCTGGTAGACCATCACGGCACGCTGCTCACCACCATGACCGGCCCTGTCGCCCTGACCGTCCCCGTCGAGGTTGGTACGGCGGGCCATCACCGGTCCCTCCACCGGGTACTTCCACACACCGGTGTGGACGGTCCGGCCCTCCCACGGCACGTTCTTCGGCATGCCGACATTCACCGAGAGCAACGAAGGCATCGGGCCCTCCCCTCGAAGCCGTGACGCGTACGACGGTGGTCAGGCATGCCGGCCGTGCCCCGCTTCACCGGGGTCCAGGTTGCGGTCCGCCCCGTGGGAGACGACGTTCTGGCCCGGCTCCAGGCTCTGGCGTACGCCGTCGAGGTCCACCCGGATCTCGTCGGGTTCGAAGGACACCATTCCCGAGATACGGCGCACACCGTCCCAGGCGTCCTCGTACGACCACGCCGCGCGCCGGGCACCGCCGATGTCGTAGTAGCTGGCCATGCCCTTGTACGGGCAGAACGTCTGCCCCTCGGCGGGTGTCAGCGCGGATTCGTCCACGTCCGCACGCGGAACGTACCAACGAGGGGCGAACCCGGACTCGTACAGCACCAGTGGACTCCGGCTCTCGGCGACCACGCGTTCGCCGTCCCGGACCACCAGATGACGGCTCGTGCCGCGGATGTCGATGCGGTGGTAGGCGTCCGCGGCGTGGCCGACGATCCGTTCGTCCTCCTCGTAGTAGCCGTCCATCGCCCGCCAGGCGAAGGCGACGTGTCCGTCGAGGATCTTGGCGTGGCCGGGGAGGTCGGTGTGCTGCCACGCGGCCCGCTGTCTGCTCTCGGGCCCCGCCTGGACGGTGAACCACGAGGTCGGTCCGAGATCCCGGTGCTGTGTCGTGTGCCCGGTCCGTTCCAGGACGTCGGCGGCGATGTCGTCCGGCGGGAAGTAGGCGACGGGGTAGCGGCCGGGCTCATGGAGGAGTACGGCGTTCTCGCTGTCCATGACCCAGGTGTCACCCAGCTTGGCCCGCATACGGCGGCGCAGCGGTTCGGCGTACAGAATCCGCTCGGGGAGGGGGTCGGGGATCAGGAACTGCCCGACGGTTCCCGGGGCGAGCGGTCCTTGCTGCCAGGAGAGTCCCATCGTTCCTTTCCTTCCGCGCGGGGACGCCGCAGAAGGCGCCCGGGTGGTGCATGGCCCGGCGCCGGGCCGGGCTGCGAGCTCTTCCTCGTCGTGTTCGGGCGGACTCAGGCCGGCACGCATGTCGACCGACCGCGTGGGAGACACCCTGTGGGCCGAGTCCAGCGCCACGGCGAAGTGGACGGTCGCCCCGGACGGGCCCGCCGTCGGACCGCCTCGTTCAAGTCTGCGCCCATCGGTGCGATCGGCGCATCCGCAACGGTCCGGCGCCCTCGGCGAGGGACCCCGCCGGTGATCCGTCCGCGCTCAGCACCGGGTCCCTCAGCCCCCACCGGCCACCGATGCTTCCCTGACGTCGCCCGTGCCTGTGCCCGCGCCAGAACCCGCACCCGCACTCGGGCCCGGACCCGAGGCACGGAAGGTGCGCCGGTACGCCGACGGGGCGACCCCCGCCTCCGCCGCCAGGTGCCGCCGAAGCGAGGTGGCGGTCGCGAAGCCGACCTCGTGGGCCACCCGTTCGACCGGCAGGTCGCTGGACTCCAGCAGGTGCCGCGCCCGCCGCAGCCGCTGCTGCGTCAGCCAGCGGCCGGGGCTCAGCCCGGTCTCCTCCTGGAAACGCCGGGCGAAGGTACGGGTGCTCATCGCCGCGTGCGCGGCCAACTCGTCCAGCGACAGGGGCAGTTCCAGCCGCTGGAGCGCCCAGTCACGGGTCGGCCCGGTACCGGCTCCGCTCGCCGGCGGCAGGGGCCGCTCGATGTACTGGGCCTGCCCGCCGTCCCGGTACGGCGGCACGACGCAGCGCCGGGCGACCTGGTTGGCCACCTCGCTGCCGTGGTCCTGGCGCACCAGGTGCAGACAGACGTCGACACCGCTCGCCGCCCCGGCGGAGGTCAGCACGTCACCGTGGTCCACGAAGAGGACCCCCGCGTCGACCTCGACCCGTGGGAACAGTTCCTGGAAGACACCGGCGAGCGCCCAGTGGGTGGTGGCCCGCCGCCCGTCCAGGAGACCGGCGGCGGCCAGCAGGAAAGCGCCGGTGCAGATGGACACGAGACGGGTGCCGGGGCGCACGCGGGACAGCGCGGCGAGAGCGCCCGGGTCCGGGGTGATCATGGCGCGCGAGATCGCGTACGGGGGGATGATCACGGTGTCCGCGCCGGCCAGCACCTCGGGCCCGTGCCCGGGGGTGACGGTCAGGTCCGCGTCGGTACGCACGGGCCCGCCGTCCACGCTCGCGGAGAGCACCTCGTAGCGGCCGTCGGCGGAACCCAGGACCCGGTGCGGGATGCCGAGTTCGAAGGGATAGACACCGTCGAGGGCGAGGACCACGACCTTGTGGGCGCCGGGGAGTGGCGCGGGCTGTATCAGGCCCTCCAGTTCGGCCGCCCGGTCGGCGAGGACGCGGTCCCGGGAGGCGGCGGTGGGCGAGGGGCGCACGGTGGGAGTGCCCGAAGTACCGGGGGAGTGACGGGCGGCGGGGTCGGTCGGCATGGCAGAAATGTATCGGAGGATGACGTTCATGCCATCGCCCGGGGCCGACCCGTACGGCCAGGATCGAGGCATGACTTCGACCAACACCCGTGAGAACCACGACTCCCCGGCCCCCACCGCCCCGGACGGGACCCCCCTGATGCTGGCCCTGCACCAGACGGCCCTCGGCGGCCCCGAGGTCCTGCGGCTGACCGAGATTCCACGGCCCGCGCCGGGCCCCGGCGAGATCCTTGTCGCCGTGCACGCCGCCGGACTGAACCCCACGGACTTCAAGCACCGCGCGCTGAGCATCTTCCTGCCGCCCCCGCCGCTGACCCTCGGCTGGGACGTCTCCGGCACCGTGGTCGGGACCGGCTTCGGCGTCACCCTCTTCCGGCCGGGTGACGAGGTGTTCGGCATGCTGCCCTACCCGTACGGAGCCGGATCCCACGCCGAGTACGTCACCGGCCCCGCCCGCGCCTTCGCCGCCAAGCCCACCGGGATCGACCACGTCCAGGCGGCGGCCCTGCCGCTGGCCGCGCTCACCGCCTGGCAGGCCCTCGTCGACACCGCCGACCTCCGGGCCGGGCAGCGGGTGCTGATCCACGCGGCGGCCGGCGGTGTCGGTCATCTCGCCGTACAGATCGCCAAGGAGCGCGGCGCGCACGTCACGGGGACGGCGAGCGCCCCCAAGCACGACTTCCTGCGCGAACTCGGCGCGGACGCCTGCGTCGACCACCGCCACGAGGACTTCACCGACACCGACGAGCGCTACGACGTCGTCCTCGACGCGCTGGGCGGGGAGACAGCCACCCGTTCCGTGGGCGTGCTCCGTCCCGGCGGCGTCCTCGTGTCCCTGGTACCGAACGGCGCCGACACCCCGGCGGCGGCGGAGAAGGCAGAGGTCCGCGCCGTCGTCATGCTCGTCGAGCACGACCGGGCGGGGATGCGGGCCGTCGCCGAACTCGTCGAGCGCGGCAGACTCCGCGCCCATGTCTCGGGCACGTTCCCCCTCGCCGAGGGCGCCCGGGCCCACATCCTGGGGGAGACCGGCCGCACCACGGGCAAGCTGGTCATCACCGTGCGGTGACGCGCGGCGGCGCTGACAGGCCGGTCCGCGGCTCCCCGGGGCCGGCCCCCGAGCATCCGGGTCCCGCTGATCGCCGCCGGGCACGCGCTCTCCGCCGCCGGACCCTCCGCCCCCTAAAGTGTGCAGGTGGCCGCCGTTTGTACTGTGCAGACCTGAACATCTGGAAGGAAAGCCGTCGTGAAGACCTTCACCATGCCCGGCACCGACATCCTCGCCCCGAACGTCCTGCTCGGCCTGATGCGTATCGGCGAGAAGACGGACGAGGAGATCCGCGAACTCGTCCGCGTCGCGCGCGACGCGGGCATCGACTTCGTCGACCACGCCGACGTCTACGGCGCCGAACTGCACCACTGCGAACGCCGCTTCGCCGAGGCGCTGGCGCTGACCCCGTCGCAGCGCGACGAGATCACGATCCAGACCAAGGCGGGAATCGTCACGGACGGGCCGTACTACGACTTCTCGTACGAGCACATCGTCAAGTCCGTCGAGAACTCACTCGCGGCCCTGCGGACGGACCGCATCGACATCCTCCTTCTGCACCGCCCGGACGCCCTTGTCGAGCCCGAGGAGGTGGCCCGCGCCTTCGACGAGCTCGAATCCTCGGGCAAGGTGCGCGCTTTCGGTGTCTCGAACCAGACACCGCGCCAGATCGACCTGCTGCGCAAGTACGTGCGTCAGCCCATCGTGGCCAACCAGCTCCAGCTCTCGATCACCCACGAGCCGATCATCGCCCAGGGCGTCGCGACGAACATGCTCGCGGAGCAGCAGGCGGTCACCCTCGACGGCGGCGGGATCGTCGACTACTGCCGTCTGAACGACATCACCGTCCAGGCGTGGTCACCGTTCCAGGCCGGGTTCTTCACGGGCGTCTTCCTCGGGTCGGCGGACTACCCGGAGCTCAACGCCGTCATCGACCGTCTCGCCGCCCAGTACGACGTCCCCGCCATCGCGATCGCGACCGCCTGGATCACCCGCCACCCCGCCCAGATGCAGGTCGTCCTCGGCACCACCAGCCCGGAGCGCGTCGCGGGCGCCGCCCAGGGCTCCGAACTCCCGCTCACCCGGGCCGAGTGGTACGAACTCTTCCGCGCCGCCGGCCACCTCGTTCCCTGAAGCCCGACACGGGGCCGCACCGGATCACCCGGTGCGGCCCCGCGCTGTACCCGGCAGTCGGAAAGGACAGCTGGAAGACGGCCCCGCGTCTGCTCCCCGACTGCGGAGCGTCACCCTCGAAAATGCTGCCGCACCCCGCCGCGCCAATGAGCCCAGAAAGCTCCCGTGCTCCATTCTCCGGGGATTTCCGGCGATCGGAGTAGGGGGGATTGGCCGATAGGCAGGTTGGCGGCGAGAGGGGCTTCTGGGAGACTTCTCGCCCTGGGTTCATGAGGGACTTCCGGTAGCTTGGCATGCGTCCCGCCGCCTTCCCGGCGGCGGGAGTCGCGGGCCCTGAGGGTCTGTTCCGGCCTGCCCGCGGCACGTTTTCCGTTCGGCGATCCGACCCCTCTCGCACCGTGATGCGCGGGGGCGTGGTTTGTCGTGTCCGAAAAGAGAGCATTGTGGAGACTTCCGGCACTCATGTGGCCTCCGAGAGTTCCGTACCCGAGAGCTTCGCCTCCGAGATTTCCGTCGCCGAGATTTCCGTCGCCGAGCGGAGCGGCCGGGCCGGGTCTGCCGCGTACAACGCCGGCGCGATCACCGTCCTGGACGGACTCGACGCGGTACGCAAGCGGCCCGGTATGTACATCGGCTCGACGGGCGAAGGGGGTCTGCACCATCTGGTGCAGGAGATCGTGGACAACTCGGTCGACGAGGCGCTGGCCGGGGCGGCCGACCGGATCGATGTGACGATCCTGGCCGACGGCGGCGTACGGGTGACCGACAACGGGCGCGGAATCCCGGTCGGCACACACCCGTTGGAGAAGCGGCCGGCACTTGAGGTGGTGCTGACGGTGCTGCACGCTGGCGGCAAGTTCGGCGGCGGCGGGTACGCCGTCTCCGGCGGTCTGCACGGCGTGGGTCTGTCGGTGGTCAACGCTCTCTCGAACAGGCTGTCCGCGGAGATCCGGACCGACGGCCACCGGTGGACCCAGGAGTACGAGAACGGTGCGCCGACAGCCCCGCTGGCCCGCCATGAGGCCACCTTGGAGACCGGTACCTCTCTGACGTTCTGGGCGGATCCCGGCATCTTCGAGACCACCGAGTACTCCTTCGAGAAGCTGGCCCGGCGGTTCCAGGAGATGGCCTTCCTCAACCGGGGGCTGACCCTGACCCTCACCGATGAGCGCGAGTCGGCCCGCGCGACGGCCGCGGCCGACGAAGCGGGTCCGGGCACCGCCGGGGAGCGGCCGGCGAGGACGGTCTCCTACCGCTACGACGGCGGCATCACCGACTTCGTGGTCTACCTCAACTCCCGGAAGGGCGAGCCCGTCCACCCGTCCGTCATCACCCTCACCGCCGAGGACACGGAACGGCTGTTGTCGGTCGAGGCGGCCCTGCAGTGGAACGGCCAGTACACCGACAGCGTGTACTCCTACGCCAACACCATCCACACCCATGGCGGCGGCGCCCACGAGGAGGGCTTCCGCGCGGCCCTGACCACCGTGGTCAACCGCTACGCGCGGGAGAAGAGACTGCTGCGGGACAAGGACGCGAACCTCTCCGGCGAGGACATCCGCGAGGGCCTGACCGCGATCATCTCGGTCAAGCTCGGTGAGCCCCAGTTCGAGGGGCAGACCAAGACCAAACTCGGCAACACCGAGGCGCGCACCTTCGTGCAGAAGGTCGTTCACCACCACCTGGGCGACTGGTTCGACCGTAACCCCAACGAGGCCGCGGACATCGTGCGCAAGGCCGTCCGATCGGCCACGGCCCGGGTCGCGGCCCGCAGGGCACGGGACCTGACGCGCCGTAAGGGCCTGCTGGAATCAGCGGCCCTGCCGGGCAAGCTGTCCGACTGCCAGTCCCGCGATCCGGCGAAGGGGGAGATCTTCATCGTCGAAGGGGACTCCGCCGGCGGCTCGGCCAAGTCCGGCCGCGACCCGCGGTACCAGGCGATCCTGCCCATCCGCGGCAAGATCCTCAATGTGGAGAAGGCCCGGATCGACAAGATCCTGCACAACCAGGAGATCCAGGCGATCATCTCCGCGTTCGGCACGGGCGTGCACGAGGACTTCGACATCGCCGCACTGCGCTATCACAAGATCATCCTGATGGCGGACGCCGACGTCGACGGCCAGCACATCAACACCCTGCTGCTGACCTTCCTGTTCCGCTTCATGCGCCCGCTGATCGAGGAGGGCCATGTCTATCTCTCCCGGCCGCCCCTCTACAAGCTCAAGTGGAGCCGGGACCACGTCGAGTACGCCTACTCCGACCGCGAACGCGACGTGCTGCTGGCAGAGGGCCGACAGGACGGCCGCCGGGTCAAGGACGACTCCGTCCAGCGGTTCAAGGGGCTCGGAGAGATGAACGCCGAGGAGCTGCGGATCACGACCATGGACCAGGAGCACCGTGTCCTGGGCCAGGTCACCCTGGACGACGCGGCCGTCGCCGACGCCCTCTTCTCCGTCCTGATGGGCGAGGACGTCGAGGCCCGGCGCTCCTTCATCCAGCGCAACGCCAAGGACGTCCGCTTCCTCGACATCTGAGCACGCGGGCGTCACTCATCGCACGGCTCCCGTCCCGTGGTGACGAGCGCCTGCGGCCGGCGGCGGAGTTCGATCAGACGCTCCGCCTCTTTGTCGGTCGCCCGGACCAGGGCATACCAGGACGCTGTCCGTGCGGCCTCCAACGCCGCTGCGGCACGGCTCCTAGCTTGGCGCCGGGCCGGTGGAGTCGCGGACGACGAGGCGTGGCACGAACGCCTCCTGGCGGCGGGGTGACGCGGGGTCGGCGATGCGGTTCCTGATCAGGTCGGCGGCGCGTCGGCCGATGTCGGTCTTCGCCGGGGCCACCGTGGTCAGCGGCACCTCGCACAGGTCGGCCACCTCGTCGTCGTATCCGATGACGGAGAGGTCCCCGGGCACGCCAAGACCTCGTCGTCGGGCGGCGGTGACCAGCAGCGACGCCTCCCGGTCCGCGAAGCAGAGCGCGGCCGTCGCACCGCGCCGCAGCAGGGCGTCGAGGAAGCGGTCCGCGTCCTCGGGCGTCCAGCGGGGGAGCGAGGTGGAGACCACGGGGGCCGGATCGAGTCCGGCGCGGCGCAGTCCGGCGGAGAGGCCGGACCGGACCTGGGGCGCGGTGTGCGGGCTGATTCTCTCGGCGTAACCGATCCGGGTGTGCCCGAGACCCAGCAGGTGTTCGGCGGCGGTCCGGGCCCCCGCCGCGTGGTGGGAGCAGACGAACTCGTGGGAGGTGGCGGGCAGTTCGGCACCGCGCTCGACGAGCACGGTGGGCACGGCGAGTTCCTCGGCCTCCCCGAGCCAGTGCCCGGGCCCGTCGTCGCCGAGGGTGGGGACGAGTATCAGCCCGTCCGTGCCCGACCGGATCAGCTCCTCGACGGCCTCGCGCTCCAGGGCGAAGTCCCACTCGGTGCAGCGCAGGAGCATCCGGCAGCCGTGGCGGGAGAGTTCGCGTTCGATGCCCGCGACGGTGCGCGGGTAGTAGTAGGTCAGCGAGGGTACGACGACGCCCACGGCGTATCCGGTGCCGACCGCGGGCGGCGTCGCGACGTAGGTGCCGGACCCCTGTCTGCGGTAGACGAGACCCTCCTGGACGAGGAGATCGACCGCGCGCCGCACGGTGTTGACGCTCACTCCCTGGTCGCGGGCGAGTTGCTGCTCGGTCGGGAGTCTGCCGGCGGGCCAGCGCAGTTCGGCGACGGCCCGGCGCAGTTCGTCCGCGAGATGACGCGTCTTCTGTCCGCGTGGCGCGGGACCGGCCGCGGGGGGTGCGGCTGCTGTGGGAGCAGCGGCGACGGAAGGGTGTGACGACGCGTTCATCGCGGTCCGGTCCCCTCCGTCGCCTACGAGCACTGGGCGGGCGCCGGTACGCATCACCGGTCCCGGGACGACGAGTTTACGCTCCCGCCCGCCACGTGCGCGGTCCGCCGAGGCGAGGTGACTGACGGCCAGTCAACTACCAATTCATTCCAATGAATCCGTTGACTCATGGCATGACTTCACCCACACTCCTCACCAGGCGCCGCACCCCTCGGCGCCTCTTCCCCCACAAGAAGCCGAGGTTCAGCCATGGCCGCCATTCCCTCCGCGCGTCGAGCGGGCAGACACGCCCTGGTCCTCGTCGTCTCCCTCTCGGCGCTCGGACTCCCGGTCGGCGGCGCCGCCTTCGGAGCGGAGGCGTCCCCCGTCGGCGCGGCGGCCGCCGTCTACTACGTGGACCCGGCCACCGGTTCGTCGGCCAACCCGGGTACGGCGGACCGGCCGTGGCGGACCCTCCAGGAGGTCTTCGCGTCGGGGAGGACCTTCGGGGCGGGCGACGTCATCTACCTCCGTAACGGCAACCACGGAAGCCCCGTCGTCACCGGGGGCATCGCGTCCGGCGTCCGGACCGTCAAGGCGGCGCCCGGCGCTACCCCGAGGATGAAGACACTGAGGTTCGCCTCCGGCGCCTCGCGCTGGACCGTCGACGGCGTGCTCGTCTCGCCCCAGGAGGCCGACGGCACCCACACCACGGGCGACCTCGTGCGGTTCGACGCCGGCGCCACCCACGACGTACTCCAGAACTCGCAGGTCCGGGCGGCCGGCGACGGCGCGGCCGACACCTGGTACAACAACGACTGGGTCGCCCGCAGCGGTACGGCCGTCATGGTCGTCGGCGCCAACAATCAGGTGCTGAACAACAAGATCCGCAACGTCCGCAACGGCGTGATGCTCGAACGCACCTCACAGGCCGGCGCGGGCGCCACCGGGGCCGTCGTCAGAGGGAACAGCGTCGACCACTTCTGGGAGGACGCCTACCGCTGCAAGGTCAGCGGCTGCCTGCTGGAGTACAACTCGGCTGTCAACAGCTACGCGGTCGTCCCCGCGGGCACGGAGAACGACCCGCCGCACCGCGACATGTTCCAGAGCTTCCGCGGCGACGGCAGCTTCACCCCGGTCAACGACGTCGTCCTGCGCGGGAACGTCTTCACCAGCCGCAAGGGCACCCGTTACGGCAAGATCCCCTTCCAGTACAACGGCAAGTACACGATCCAGGGCATCGGAGCCTTCGACGGTCCCTACCGGAACTGGACCATCGAGAACAACGTCGTCCAGGTCGAAGTCGGCCTCGCGATGGGCCTGTACGGCATGAACGACAGCAGGATCGTCAACAACACCGTCGTCCCGCGATACCCGGCCACGGACAGCGAGATCCGGCTCACCAACCAGAAGGACGGAACGCCGTCGAGCGGCGACATCATCCGCAACAACCTGGCGCGGACCTTCAACACCGGCGCCGCGGTCAACACCCAGCACTCGAACAACATCACGGTGGGAACGGAGTACTCCAGGTACTTCGCCGACCACCCCGGCGGTGACCTCCATCTGAAGCAGGGTTCCCCGGCGGTCAACGCCGGTACGGACCGCAACGCCCCCACGGTCGACGCCGACCGGAAGCAGCGGTCCGCACCCTTCGACGTCGGCGCCTACGAGTTCTGAGCGGCACGCTCCCGCGTCCCGGATCGGCCCGCCGACACCGGGGCGCGGGGTCCGGCCGCCCGTCCCAAGAGCCGGGGCCCCGGCTCCCGGCGCGGGTGTTACTCGGGACCGCCCTGTTCGAGCGTGCCTTCCTCCGCGCTGATCACTTCGGCGATCGCCGAGAAGAAATCGGCGATCCCGGGCCTGTTCGGGCCCTTGTCCCGCGACTCGGCGAAGTCCTCCGGCGTCTCCCAGGTGATGATGTCCAGCCATTCGTTGTCCGGCAGCCGGACCAACCGGGCATCGAGGAATCCCTTCCTGTCCGCGCGGAAGTCCGCGAGCATCGCCGAGCGCGTCGACAGCAGCAGCTCGTTCTTGTCCGCGTCCACCCGGAGGCGCGTCAGTTCGACGGTGACCATTGCCTCTCCTCTGCTCACGCCTCGCCCAGGGGCGGAATGTTGTGATTGATACGGAACACATTGCTCGGGTCGTACATGGTTTTCACCCGGCGGAGCCGCTCGTACACCTCAGGTGGGTACGCCTGACGCACTCGCTCCGGATCGGTGCCGAACGAGCTGAAGTTGAGATAGGCGTGGCCCGTGGTCCACGGCTGATCCGTCGCCAGGAATCTCTGCGCGTAGGCGGCCTGCGGGTCGCCCTCGGAGGGCGGCCCCATCGACATCATCCAGAGGGCGAACTCCGCGTCGCGGTTGCTCACGGCGCTCGGCGGCCCGATCTGCCGCCCGAAAGCACCCCCGAGATGCCGCAACTCGACGTACTCCACCGGGTTGTCCGCCCGCGGTCCGGCGAGTTCCACGATCGAATCGACCGTCTCGTCCGGAAACTCGGCCAGCATTCCCGTCCATTCGCGGAAGTACATCGGGTCGGCGGGATCGTTGTGGATGGACGCGAAGTCCGCGAAAGGCATTTCGCCGAGCGTGTCGCTCATGACAGGAGCAGCCTGCCTGAGAGGGGTGACCAGGCGCTCACCTTCCGGCGAAGGCCCGAGGAACGCGATTCGTACGTGGATGACAAACCTGCCGCGCAGCAGTTCGGGGACGGCCGGGGCGTCGGGCAGCCGCAGGAACGCGATGGAGGAGGTGAGCTCTTCCGGCACCGTCCGCGTAAAACGCCGGAAGGCGTGGAGCACGGCGGCCGTGTCCTCGCCCGAGAAGAAGAGCCCCCCGCCGTACAGCCGGGTCACCTCGTGGACCTCCAGCTCCAGCGCGGTCACCACACCCATGTTGCTCCGGCTGCCGCGCAGGGACCAGAACAGGTCCGGCTCCTCCTCCGCGGTGGCCCGCCTGAGCCGGCCGTCCGCCGTCACGACCTCGATCGCGTGTACGTGGTCGGCGGCCCATCCGAAGGGGCGGCCCAGCGTCGGGCTGAGGCCCCCGCCGAGGGTGAATCCCACGACACCGACCGACGGTGACGAGCCGACGATGGGTGCCAGACCGAACGCGCCGGCCGCCTCTACGGCTTGCCCCGCCTGGACCCCCGCCTGCACCACCGCGCGGCGCCTGTCCGGATCCACGGTGGCACCGGACATCCTCCGCGTGTTGATCAGCAGGGCGCCGTCAGCCGCCATGATGGCCTGATGTCCCGTGGCGAGCACGGCCACAGGGAGCTCGTGATCGGTCGCGAACCGCACCGCAGCCTGTACATCGGCCGGCCCGGCCGCGCCGACCACGACGGCGGGGCGCTGGGTGAGCGAGAGGTTGAAGGCGGCGCACTCGGCCGCGTAGCCGGCGTCGCCCGGTTGGAACACCTCGCCGCTCAGAGCGGCCGCGAGCGTGGCGACATCACCGGCGGGAAGACCGGGGGACGAACCTTCGCCCGAACGTGGAGAAGACAACTGGATCGCCGCCGTTTCGGAGTCGTGGCGACAGCCCGGGGGCGTCGATCTCCTGCTGCGCCCCGGGATGTCTCCAGGGATCGAAGGACGTGGGACGGGTACGGGGCTGTCAATCCGAGCCGCACACATGTACGGGCGCGGTCTTGACTTCTCGGTCCATGGAACAACAGGGCGGAGCGCCGCGCATCACCAGTGATCTCGCCGGCGCCGCTCCCCGAGGTTCCGCCACCCGGCGTGACTGGCGGCCAAGGGCGGTGCTTCGTCTCGAATTCGATCACATGTCCGATTATGGCGTCGTCGTCCCGGCCGGGGCGTCGACGGCCGCGCAGCCGCAGACCGGCCGCTCAGTCCTGGTGGCAGGACTCACCGCAGTGCGTGAGCACCTCGTCGCCGGGACCACCGTGCGGATCCCTCGCCGTACGCGCCCGCGCCGCCGCAGAACACGTCGTAACCGCTACCGCGAAGAATGTCGTCGCCCGGACCGCCGTCGATGCGGGTGTAGGCGTGGCTGTCCGGGGCCATCGTCAGACGGTCGTCGCCGTCGTTCAAGCCGACGACCAGCGAGGTGAGGTCGGACGCGCGGTCACCGGGAGGGTAGGTCGTGCACAGCACCGTGGTCCGGTCACCCCGGTCGGGGTACGTGCAGCCGGAGCCCGCGGAGATCGTCACCTTGACGGAGGCGGATGCCTCTCCGGTCCGCGACGTCGCGACGTCGACGCCGCCGCCACCCGTGCCGGGCGCGGCAGTTGGACCGTCCACCGTGTGCGTGGTGGCCAGCAGCGCGATGACCGCGACGACGGCGACCGCGACGGTTCCCGCCATCACCGGATCTGGGGACGCTGCCGGCGGTCGAGATACGTGAGTACGGCCTGGACGCGGCGGTGGCCGCTGTCGGCGGGCGACAGGCCGAGCTTGGCGAAGATCGCGCCGATGTGCTTGTGCACGGCGTTCAGGGTGATGGCCAGCCGGTCGGCGACGGCGGCGTTGTCATGGCCCTCGGCCATGAGCGCGAGCACCTGGTGTTCACGAGGAGTGAGGGCACCGAGCGGATCACGGTCGCGGCCGAGAAGAAGCTGGGCGATGACCTCGGGGTCCATGGCGGTGCCGCCGGCGGCGACGCGGCGCAGCGCCCCGGTGAACTCCGCGACCCTCCCCACCCTGTCCTTGAGCAGATAGCCGATACCGCCGTTCCCGTCGGAGAGCAGCTCCCGCGCGTACTCCCGCTCCACGTACTGCGACAGCACCAGCACCGGCAGGCCGGGACGGTCGGCGCGGGCCCGGAGGGCGGCCCGTATCCCCTCGTCCTTGAAAGTCGGCGGCAGCCGCACGTCGACGATCGTCACTTCGGGCCGGTGCCTGTCGACGGCGGCCAGGAACCCCGGGCCGTCGGTGGCGATCGCGGCGATCCGGAAGCCCCGCGCGGCCAGGAGCAGTTCCAGGCCGCTGGAGAGCAGCACGTTGTCCTCGGCGATCACGACCCGCACGGCACCTCCACGGCGATCGTGGTCGGGCCGCCGGGCGGGCTGCTGACCAGGACGCTGCCGTCCAGGGCCAGAACGCGGCGGCGGATCCCGGCGATTCCGGTGCCGCGCCCCTCGTCCGCGCCACCGATCCCGTCGTCCGTGATCCGCACCGACAGCCCGGTGCCGGTCCGCCCGACCCGTACCTCGGCCCCTGGGGCACGGCCGTGCTTCGCCGCGTTGCTGAGCGCTTCCGCGACGACGAAATAGGCGACCGCCTCCACGGCCGCCGGGACCGTGCCCACCTCACCGAAGCGGATCCGGGCGGGTACGCCGCAGTCGGCGGCCAACGCCGTCAGCGCCCCGCCCAGACCGCGGTCGGCCAGAATCGGCGGATAAGCGGTGCGGATCACATGACGCAGCTCCCTCATCGCCTCCTCGACCCCCTCATGTGCCTGCCGAACCAGCTCGCGTACGTCCTCGGGGGCATCCGCGAGCGACTCGCCGGCGACCCCCAGCCGCATCGCGACGGCCACCAGCCGGGCCTGTACGCCGTCGTGCAGATCACGCTCTATCCTGCGCAGCTCCGCCGCGTGCGCGTCCAGGGCCTCGGTCCGCGTACGGGTCAACACCTCGACCCGCCGGGTGAGTTGACGGCTGGTGGAAGGAGACAGAACGGCCAGGCAGAGGCGGGCGTGTGTGCGTGCCAGGAGCGGAAGGCCCCACCACGACACCGCGATCAGCAGGCCGGTCTGCGCGGGGGCGGCGAGAAGCGCCGTCCCCCAGCCGTCCACGGTGATGTCGCCGAGAAGCTTCGGCACAGCCTCCGCCGGCAGCGCCCACCACAACGTCATGGCCCAGATACCGGTGACCACGTTGCCCAGGCAGACCACGGCGGCCACGCCGGACGGCAGGGCCGTGACCACATGCACCAGCAGCCACCACAGGTCGCGGCGCGCGTCCGGGTCCGTACGAACGCGGTGCCACCAGCCGCGAGGGCCTGCGGCGGGCGGGGCGTCGCGATCCGGGACCGCGACATCAAGCAGCAGCGTGGCACGGCGCCGGTGCCGGTCGGCCCAGGCGCGTGCCGGAGACGGCAGGACAAGCAGCGGCAGTGCCAGGACAGTTGCGACGGCGGTCGCCAGGCCGCCGAACAAGTAGCCGACGCCGCGCGGGCGTTGACCCCATCTTTCGCCCATGTCCTCACCTCCGTCCGCGAGTCGGGCCCTCAGTATCCGGCAGGCTGATCGGTGGGGCACTACAGCGGGCTGTAGTGCCGGCAGGCAGCGGGCACCATTCCCGCGTGTGGCGCGCCGAGCCTAACTTCGCCGTCATGACGACGAAAAAGACCGAGAAGCAGACCAAGCAGCAGACCGAGAGGCAGCCTCGTACGCGGTCCAGGAGTCAACGATCAGCTCTGGTACGGCGATTGGGCGCACCCGCCGCGGCACTGATCACGGTGGTCTCCGGCACCGCCGCGGGCACCGCGACGGGCGCCGGCACAGGCAGCGAGGCGCTTGCCGCGCGGGACTCCGTCCCGGGCCTCGCCTCGTACTACAACCAGCCCCTCACCTGGACCGACTGCGGACAGGGCCCCGACGACGAAGTGGGCGCGGAGCTCGACCGCAACGGCGCCCGGTGCACCGAGGTCACCGTTCCGCTGGACTACCGGCGGCCGACCGGCCGGACGATCACACTCGCCGTGTCGCGGCTCCGGGCGAGCGACCCCGCACACAGCATCGGCACCCTGATGCTCAACCACGGCGGCCCCGGTGAGCCGACACTCGGTATGCCGCTGGAGACCCGCGCGTACATGGGCGGGACAGGTGCCCGCTACGACCTGGTAGGGATGGATCCGCGGTTCGTCGGACGCAGCACACCGCTCGACTGCGGCTGGCCCGCCGGAATCTGGCTCCGCGCGGCGGGACGGGACCGCGCCGGTTTCGACCGCCAGGTCGCCTTCCAGAAGGATCTGGCCGAACGGTGCGTACGCCGCCACGGCGACCTGCTGCCCCATGTCTCCACCCGTAACACCGCCCGCGACATGGACATCGTCCGCGCCGCGCTCGGTGAACGCCGGGTGTCCTACCTCGGATACTCCTACGGCTCCTACCTCGGCGCCGTCTACACGCGGATGTTCCCGGACCGGACCGACCGGGTGGTGCTCGACAGCGCCGGTGATCCGCGCCGGACCGGACCCCGTCTGCTGCGAGGCACCGAGCCCGCCGCGGAGCGCGCGCTGAACGCCTGGGCGTCCTGGGCCGCGGCGCGACACCGTGTCCATGGTCTGGGACCCACCCGCGAGGCGGTGCTCGCCACGGTGCGGCGGATCGTCGAGGCGTCGTCGGACCGGCCCCTGTCCGTCGGCTCCCACCGGATCGACGAGCATGTGGTCCCGTACCTGATCTACCTCGGCGTCGGCAGCGACCACGAAGACGCGCGGGCCGTGTTCGCCTCCACCGTACGGGTGTTGGAGAGGGCGGCACGGGGGATTCCCGTCGAGCCGACCCCGCAACTGGAGGGCTCCCTGCGATTCGTCCTCGACAGCGCGAGCTCGAAGGACGTCAGCCCGGCCGCCGCGATCATCTGCGCGGACCGTGCCGCCCCGGGAGACACCGAGGTCTACTGGCGCGACATTCAGCGCAGCCGCCGACAGCACCCGCTCTTCGGTCCGGTCACGAACAACATCGACCCCTGCGCCTTCTGGCCCGCCCCGCCGGCCGAACCGCCGACCACGGTCTCCAACGACGCGCCGGCCCTGATCGTCTCCGCCACCGGCGACACGGCGACCACCTACCGGGGCAGCCGGGCCATGCACCGCCTCCTGACCGGCTCCCGCCTCCTGACCGTGCGCGGGGCGATCGGTCACGGCATGTACGGGGAGTACGGCAACGCCTGCGTGGACGCCGAGGTGAACGCCTATCTGACGTCGGGAGACCTTCCTGCCGAAGACCCCACCTGCCAGAAGTGATCCGGGTGGGTCACACGACCTACGTACCGACGCCGAGTTCGAACCAGGTCATCTTGCCCCGGCCGACCGGTGCGCTGCCCCAGGCGGAGGCGACGGCGTCGACGATGAGGAGTCCGCGTCCGGACTCGGCCTGCCGGTTCTCCGACTCGTCGGTGCTGAGAATCGTCACGGGCACCGGCGGGCGAGGGTCGCTGTCGCGTACTTCGACGCGGACGCCTCCCGGGCACTCCCGCAGCCGGACATCCACCTCACTGTCCGCGTGGATCAGCGCGTTGGTCACCACTTCGGTGGTGAGCAACTCCAACCGGTCGAGAATCAGCCCGAGGTTCCACTCTCCCGCCAGACCGCGCAGAGCGTCACGGACACGCCGAAGTCCTTGCAGCTCGTGCCGTTCCAGCCGAACACGCGCCACACGCCGGTGAGTTGTGGGGCGCGCCCCCCGGTAGCGCAGGAGCAGCAGCGCGGCGTCGTCGTCACGCGGCGCTTCGATCCCGGGAGAACCGGTGAGGCGTTCGGCGACGAGGTCGAGGTTCTGCCCGAAGCTCTCGGTCACGCGCCGGGACACCCAGTCGACGGCGGGGGAGCCGCCGGACCGGTCATCGGGCAGGCCGTTGCTGTAGAGGGCGGCGATGCCCCCGGGAGGCAGTTCGACCTCCGTCTGCTCGTACATCGCGCCGGGCTCGACACCCAGCGGCGGGCCGACGGATGTGGCCGGTTCGGTCGCGGAGTCGCCCTGGGGAGCGAGCAGGGGCAGTGGGTGGCCCGCGCTGGCGATCTCGCTGCTCCCGGTGTCCAGGTCCAGCCACAGACAGCAGCAGGTGGCGAAGAGGCCGGTGTCCAGCTCGGTGAGGAGGCGATTGCTGCGCGTGAGCAGGCTGGCGGGGTCATGCCCTTCGGAGGCGTACGCGCGCACCGCGCTGCGCAGCTGCCCCATGACCGCCGCCGCCTCCAGGCCGCGCCCCTCAACATCCCCGATGACGAATCCGAGACCCCCCTGGGGCAGGGAGAGCACGTCGTACCAGTCGCCGCCGACCGCGCCGCCGGTGGTGGGGAGATAACGAGCTGCGATCTCCACCTCGGCCAGATGCGGCAGGCTCCGGGGCAGCAGCCCCTGCTGCAGGCCCTGCGCCAGCCGGTGTTCCAGGTCGTGCGACCGGGCGCGTACCAGCGCCTGCGCGACGGCCTCCAGCATGATCAGAAGGAAGGCCCGCTCCTGGGAGTTGAGGTGCAGCGGTGCCGGAAAACCGAGCACCCCGCATCCCATGGCCTCCTTGTTGACGATCAGCGGCAAGAACGCCCAGGCCCGCTGATCGTCCTCCGGGGCGAAATCCGGATATCTGTCGTGCAGGGCCTCCGCCGACTCGAAGAAGAGCGGCTCGACGCGCGTGATGCAGTCGGTCGCCGGGTGAGGTGCCGAGAGTTGCAGACCGTGGATCCCGCGGACGGTGCCCCTCGGGAAGCCCGCTCCACCCATGGCGAGCAGACGCCCCTTGTCGACCAGACCCAGCATCACCGCGCTCGCGCCGAAGGGGCGGGCCATCTGCTCCCAACAGGCCGAGAGAACCTCACGGGGGCGTATGGCGGCGGTCAGCGCCGACGTGAGCTGCACCAGCTGATACAGGAATGTGCTGCCCGCGATCGGGGGCCCGCCGGGTCGTGACGGTGACAGGTCTGCCGCCCGGTTCTCCGGCGGCACCCGCGGTTCACCGTGCGGTTCGGCGAGGGGCGATTCCGGTACGAAGAGCGGAACCCCGGGCGCCACCATGCTCAGCCCTTCCCGCGCCTGGGCGTCCAGCTCTCTGGCCAGGTCCTCCGCCACGCCCCTCAGAAAACGCAGCACATCGGCGGTGACCGGCCTCGGGGGCGACCAACGCAACGTCACCGCGCCAAGACGGTGGACGGAGGTGTTCAGCGGGGCCGACGCCACGACCATGGGGACCGGGGCCCTGAACAGGACCGCCGGATCGTCACGCACCAGCTCGTGGACGCCCCCCTCGTCCAGCACCACCGCCTCACCGGTGCGATACGCGGTGGACGACGAGTACAGCCGATCGTCCGTGGCCATCCCCGGTACGACGGTGAAGGCCGCGGAGTTGTCCACCGACATGGCCGCGGAGAGGCGGTCCCCCGTGCTCACCGGCAGATAGATCGTGCTGGTGGTGGCCCCCAGGCGGGTGTGCAGAAGCCGTAGTGCCGCCGCCATCACGCGGTGGCGGCGCGCGAGACGCACCGCCTCGGACCCCGGGGTGCTCAAGGGCGAGACGTCACGCTCCACTATGCCCCCTCGGCAAAGGCGGTTGAACGGGTTTCGGGCCGCGATGGGTCAGGATCAACCGCACCCGAAATTATCCGCCGCTTTCTCCCTATTTAATCACTCTCGGAAGATCGGTTCCGCCCGAGCGTGAGAGCGGAGAGTAGCGGGAGATGGCCACTCTGTGATCGTGGGCCGATATCGCCGGCACGGCCGCCTCATGCCTCTTCCATCGGGAAGGCGGGCTTCCGGAACGACCAAGATTCACTTCCGGGATGGCTGATCGGCCGTCGGGCGAAACAACCGGTCCACCCGGGTTTCCCACCGTGGGCGTGGTCCCCAACCACCCCTCGGCCGAAAAGGAACCACATGTATCTCCCCCGCTGGCTGGCCGTCGGCGCCGCTCTCACCGCACTCGCCACGCAGGCGGCATCGACCGGTTCGTCGCAGGCGGCCGCCAACACGGGCGGCACACGCATCAACGAGATCCAGGTGGTGGCCACCCACAACAGCTACCACCGTGAACTCTCCGGCGCCGAACAGCAGGCCCAGTTGAAGGTGGACCCCGGCGCGAGCCCGAACCTGTACTACTCGCACGCGCCGCTGGTCGAGCAGTTGGACGAGCAGGAGGTCCGCTCGGTCGAACTCGACGTCGTACCCGACCCGAAGGGCGGCCTGTACCGCTGGCCGCTGGTACGCAAGAACGCCGGCCTTCCGCCGCTCGAGAACCCGGCCTGGGCAGAGCCCGGCACGAAGGTCTTCCACATGGTCGACGCCGACTACAACACCACCTGCGTCCGGTTGACCGAGTGCCTGAACCAGATCCGCGGCTGGTCGCAGTCCAACCCCGGCCATGTCCCGCTGCTGGTGATGATGGAGTTCAAGGGCAGCGAAGACCGCTTCGAAGCCCTCGGCGGCGTCGAGAGCCCGCCCTGGGAGGAGTCGACCTTCCGGACGGTCGAGGAGGAGATCCGCTCGGTCTTCGGCCGGAAGCAGCTCATCACGCCTGACGACGTGCGCCGGCCCGGACTGACTCTTGAGCAGTCCGTCCTGCGGCACGGCTGGCCCACCGTGGCCCAGTCGGCGGGCAAGGTGATGTTCGCGATGGACAACACCAACGAGGTGCGCACCTCGTACCTGGCCGGCCACCCGAACCTCGAACGCCGGGTGCTGTTCACCGACTCCGCACCGGGCACCCCCTCGGCCGCGTTCATGAAGCGCAACGATCCGAGCGGCGCGAACGCGGCGGAGATCGCGGACCTGGTCGAGAAGGGGTACATCGTACGGACCCGTTCCGACGTTCCGATGACCACCGTGCTCAGCCGCGACACGACCATGCGGGAGCTGGCACTGGGGAGCGGGGCTCAGATCGTGTCCACCGACTTCCCGGCGGCCGGCATGTCCGCCCGCTACGACCGGGACTTCTACGTCTCTCTCCCCGGTTCCGACGTCGCCCGCTGCAACCCGGTGTCCGCGCCGAAGAACTGCCGTAACGACAAGCTGGAGCGCTGAGCTCCGCCGCCGCTACGTGCCGCAGCCCCTCCGAGGAGGGGCTGCGGTCTTCGTTCATGTGTCAGTGGCGGCGGCCCCAGGACTCGGTGTCGATGACGCGGTCGCGCCTGTCGCGCAGGGTCGCGGTGTCGGAGTTGTTGGCCCAGATGTGGTAGCGGCTGCCCTGGTAGACGTGGGAGCGGTTGTCACGGCCTTCGCCGGTGTGGACCCGGACGGTCGAGCGGCCCGAGAGCCGCATGGTGAACGTGTACTGGTTCCCGTCGCGGTCGGACAGCGTCCATCCGTTCAGGTTCACGGTGCTGCGGCCGGTGTTGGTGACCTCCACCCACTCCGCGTTCAGGCTGCGGTTGGAGCGGTTGTCGCGGCCGGGGCTGTCGTACTGGATGTCGCCCAGGACCACCGTGGAGCGGGCGGGAGCCCGGCGGCCGTCCTCGGCGGACGCCGGCAGGGCGGCGGCGCCCACCAGGGCACCGGCGGCCAGGGCGCCCGCGATGAGACGGCGGGGGGAGGAAGAAGACATGAAGACCCCTGAAGGTACGTGCGCACCGGGCGAGTCCGCGCCGGTGTGCGAGAGGATCCCCGGCCCGACTGGCCGAGGCGCCCCACACGCTCGCGCACCCGCCGGGCCAGCTCCCGGAGGACACGGGTCACGTTACAGAACGCGGACATATCCGTAACAGGTGCTTGTATCCCCTAATAGGCAGACATACGCATGGCGTCGCTCTCTTCCGGCCGGGATCGCCCAGTCGTTCAGCCCCCCCGGCGCAGGGCCTGAACGGAATCGGACTCGGTGGCCGGCCCATCAAGACAAGCCACCCCCGATGAAACCGAGTTGGCGGCACCGTCCGTCTCACCGCAGGACAGAGTCACGTCGAGCGTGGGGGACTTGGTGATCGAGACGGTGTTCCGGACCTCTGATGTCGCTCCGGAGGACAGATTCGACCTGTGGCGTGATCGGATGGCCAGCACGATGAGCCCGATGGAGATGAGGACCGAGCGGACCGATCAGTTCGAGGCGGAGATGCGCCTGCGCGGGCTGGGTGAGGTGAGTGTCTGGCCGGGACGGTGCAAGCCCATGAGCTTTCGGCGGACTCCCCGGCTCATACGGCGGTCCGATCCGGAGATCTGCCATCCGAGTCTCCCGCTGAGCGGGGGGACAGGCGTCAGTCAGGCGGGCGGGAGCGGGTTCCACGGGCCGTGGGAGATCTACGTCGTCACCACCTCGGACCCGTTCGACTGCACCAACGCGGAGAGCACCCTGGTGGGGCTCGAAGTGCCCCTCAAACTCCTGCCACTCTCCGGCAACCAGGTGCGCCGGATGGTGACCCGGCGATTATCGGGCACGGAGGGGCCGGGAGCCCTGCTGGCCGGGGCCCTCGTTCAACTGGGGCGGCAGGACTCGGGCAGCTTCCACCCGTCGGACGGGCCCCGCCTGGAGTCGGTCGTGGTCGATCTGCTCGCCGCGACCCTCGCCCACCACCTGAACGCCGAGGACGAACTCCCGCCGGAGACCCGCACCCGCGCCCTCGCGCTGCGGATCCAGGCCTTCGTCCGCCACCGCCTCCACGACCCGGACCTCGGTCCGCGTACGATCGCCGCCGCCCACCACATCTCCGTCCGCCATCTCCACAGCGTCTTCCGCACCCTGGGCCACCCCACCACCCTGGCGGCGTGGATCCGCGAGCAGCGTCTGGAGCGCACCCGCCGGCTGCTGGCCGACCCCGCCCACCGCACCACCCCGGTCCACCACATCGCCGTCCGCTGCGGCTTCACCGACGCGGCGGTCTTCTCCCGCACCTTCCGTGCCGCCTTCGGCCTGCCGCCCCGTGACTACCGCCACCAGGCCCTGAACGGCCAGGACACATCGAGCACCGAGCCGCCGCACCCCTGGCACCCAGGTGCCGCCGCGCCAGGGACGTAACACCCCGTCGTGCCCGTACGCGCCGACCATCCGGTCGAACTGCCCACGGAAACAGCCTCGCATCACCCGAACCCACCGGCCACGGCCCGAATTCGAGGTCCTCACATGCCACGACGCGACCCCCGAATCACACGGCGTGCCGCCTTCCAGGCCCGCCGGATGCAGGCGCTGTCCAGGGTGTTCATGCCCCTGCTGTTCTCCTCTGCCCGGCTGCGGTTCGCCACCGAACCGACCGCGAGACCGACGACCGCAACGATCCCCACCCGCCACGGACCGATACGCACCCTCGTGTACGCCCCGCCTGCCCGTCGGATCGCCCGGCACGAGGCGGCCGGCTCCCGCCCGCCCGTGCATCTGATCCTCCACGGGGGCGCCTTCATCGTCCGGCTTCCGCAGCAGGAGGACAACGTCGCCCGCTATCTCGCCTCCGAGGTCGGGTGCTACGTCGTCCTTCCCGACTACGACACCGCTCCGCGCGTCCGGTTCCCCGTGGCCGAGGAGCAGGCGTACGACGCGTACCGCTGGGTGCGTGAGCATGCGGAACACCAGGGCTGGGACCGTGACGCGGTCTCCGTCGGGGGCGGCAGCGCCGGAGGCAAACTCGCCCTCAATGTCGCCCTGTTGGCGATCGACGACAACTACCACCGTCCGGCCGCTGTATCGGCGGAGTACCCGGTCCTCGACCTGACACGCGAGGACGCGACACGCGTCTCGGTCAGGAAGCGCCCCATGGTCTCCCCTTCGATGATGTCGCTGATGCGTCGCACCTATTTCGCCGACACCGACCTCAGTTCCCCCCTCGCCTCTCCCGCCCTCCACCCGCGCCGGGGCGAACTGCCGCCGACGCTCGTTCTGACCGGCGAGCACGACACGCTGTGCCGGGAGGCCGACGACTTCGCGCGCGACCTGGCGGCGGCCGGTGTCGACGTCACCCACCATGAATTCCCCGGCGCCGACCACGCGTTCACCCACACCAAGCCGGTCGAGACCGCCGAGGCCGCGATCCGGATGATCGGTGAACACCTCTCCAGGGCGTTCGCCGGAACCGCGGCCACGGAGGACTGCTCGGACGCGCCCGGCTGATCCAGCTCGTCACGCGGAAGTCCGTGCTGTGGCCAGCGAGTTGGTGAGTGAGGCGTTGGCCGTACGATCTTGGTTATGACGGTCCCGCGCCGGCCACTAGGCCAAGGCCCCCAGCAACAGGTCCCCGCCGTACCCCAGTTGCCCCCGGGGTCGGCCCGCCGGGTTCGCGCGGCCGAGGCGGATCTGGAGACCGGTGGGCTCTACCGGCCGGCCGGACTGGAGTCGATACAGCAGTTGCGCGCCAGGGGCGTCCTCGGCTCGGGACGTCTCTCGCCGTCCGGGGCCGGCACATCCGGCGAGGACGAGGCCGCCTCCGGTCGCGAGGAGCCGCCACCAGCTACCTCGGGACGCCACGCCCGCCGATGACCCCGCACCCCCGGGGGTGCCCCTGCTCGGTGGTGGCCCACCGGTGAGCGGACGGTCTCGCCCGAGGCGCCGGCGTTGCGAGCTTCTGGATCCGCAAGCGCATCGCGAACCGCTTCGAGATGCTCGACCGGCAACGACTGGACCTCGCGATCTCACGGTTCGACTCCGACCCGTGCGGACCTGGGCAGGGTGTGGCCCGGACGCCGGACCAACGGCACACCTTGCCCGGCCTCGGCCGAGCAGCCCAGTGCACCGGCACCCCCGGAGCGCACGCCGGCGCAGCCTCGGGGCACCCTGGCGGCTTCCTCAGTCCTCGCCGACGCGGATGATCGTCTTGCCGTGGACACGCTTCCGCGGCGCGAACGCGTCGGCGGTCTCGGCGAGTGGGCGTACCGAGCCGATGACCGGCTTGAGCCGCCCGTCCCGCAGCCGCGCCGCCAGCTCCACGAGCTGGGCCCGGTCGGCGGTGACGACGAAGAAGACGGCCCGTCCGTCCGCAGGCCGCACGGTGACCGGCTCCGCGATGGTGACCAGCGTGCCTCCGGCCCGGACCAGCGCCGCTGAGCGCTCGAGGATGTCACCGCCGATCACGTCGAAGACCAGGTCGACCTCGCCGATGTCCTCCAAGCGCTCGGCCTGGAGGTCGACGAAGACGTCCGCACCCAGGCCGATGACCGTCTCCCGGTCCGCGGCCCGCCCGGTGCCGATCACCCTCGCGCCGACCTCCCGGGCGAGCTGCACGGCGAGGGAACCGACGCCCCCCGCGGCCCCGTGCACCAGCACGGTCTGGCCCGTGGTGAGGCGGCCGTGGTCGAAGAGGGCCTGCCAGGCGGTGAGCCCGGAGACCGGCAGGGCGGCGGCCGTGACATGGTCGACATCGGCCGGCAGCGGAGCCAGATTGCGGGCCTCGACCGCCGTGTACTCGGCCAGCGCGCCGTCGCGGCTCCAGTCGGCCAGGCCGAACACCCGCTGGCCGACGGTCAGCCCGGTGGTGCCGTAGCCCAGTTCGGTCACGACGCCGGACAACTCGTGCCCCGGCACGCTCGGCGTACGGTCACGACCCGCGCGGTCGGTCCAGGTGCCGGGCCAGGTCAGCTCGCCCGGGGTGAACCCGGCGGCGTGGACGCGTACGATCACGTCGTTCTCGGCGGCGTGCGGATGGGCCAGATCGGTGAGAGTCAGTCCGCCGACACCGGCGTCGCGGTCCTGGACAGTGATGGCTCGCATGAGGTTCCTCGGTGATCCATGGGGGCGGCCGGGTCTGCGGGCGCCGTACTGTTTCCCCTCCGACCGTAATCATGGAGCGGCCCGGACGACTGGGCCATTCGCGGAGCCGTGCGTTGGGCCAGTTGCCCCCCTCGCCGGGCACCGACAGGATCCGGCGAACCCCCACCGGCGCCCACGAGTCGGTCGGCGCCACTTCGAGACGCGCGCCGGCCACGAACGACCCCCACCCCACCCCACGCCGACCGACCCCACGCGCGCGGCGCACCCCACCCGTACGAGGTACAGCCAGTCCGGAAAGCAACCCACAGTGGTCGATCGGCACACTTCCAAGTGGACGTTGGCTAAGGTGTGTTGCCCAACACCGGGGGATGACGCATGGGGCCGATGTACTTCGGCAGAGAACGGCTCGCGATCGCGGGATGCCTCACGCCGGAGGGCCGGCCGCTCGTGGCGACCGGTGGCCACGACGGGGTGCTTCGCCTCTGGGAGCCGGAGACGGGCGGGCTTGTGCACGCGCTCCCTGTCGGCGCTCCGATCAACGCGCTCCTGACGATGGACGGCTTGCTCGTCATCGGCTCGCGAGACGGACTGATCGCCCTGGAGCGCTGAGACAAGCACCACCGTGTACCCGGACGAGGACGACTGCCGGGACCTGGTGTCACCCATCGGCTGAACCCATCGGCGTGCCCCCTGCACCACGGTGCGGGTGCAGGGGGAGGCTATTGCGCGGGCCGACGTTCAGCGGGCGTGTCGGGCTCGGACGCCGTCGGCTTCGAAGTCGTAGACCGTCCGGTTGATCCGGAGGCCGTCGACGGCGCCGATCCACATGTAGTCGCGACCCTTGCCCACGGCAGCGGTGTAGATGACCGGCTGCGCGCCGCCGTCGTTGAGCGCGGTCTTGAGCTCCTGGAAGGTGCACAGATCGCTCAGCCGGCAGTTGGTGACGGTCCCCGCGTTGCCCGTGAGATACCAGGTGCCGGTCGTGGTGGCGTCCAGATAGGGGCTCCAGCGATTCACCACGGGGGAGGGAGGCGGGTTCCACACCATCGAGGAGTAGGTGGTGGCCGGGGCTCCGGTGAGCTTCGGGTTGATCTCGAACCTGATGTTCGGCATGTTCTCCGTGCCGCCGTACGAGACGTTCTCGCCGGTCTGGAAGACATGGAAGCCGACCTTCGTCAGCGCCAGTACCCGATCGCCGTAGAAGTCGACCTCGTTGCCGAAGCTGACCTGCTCACTGGGCGGGGTGAGGGAGGTCGACCTGTCGGCCACCTCGATTCCGAGACTGCCCCGTCCGTAGGGGGGTCTCGCGGAGGGGCCCTGTACGCCGAACGAGCCGAACGGGCCGTTCCGCAGGGAGGCGACGGGAGAGCCGATGGTGTTGCGGGTGATGACCCCCCAGTGGTCCGAGCCTCCCCAGGCTCCGCCGGTGACGGCGGACGCCGATCCGGGGACGGCCGAGGCGACGGCCGCGACCAGCGCCGTGACCCCAAGCGCCACTTTCCGCCTCATACCGAAGCGAGCGTCCACGCTCACTCCTTCCATCGTCGGGAGAAGAGCAGGACGGGCGCCGAAGCTGGGCCCTGCATGGCGGACGCCACGATAGGCAAGGGCGCTGGGGGACCAGCGACAACACACCAGCGATATAAGACGATTAGTCTCCCTGGCGGAACGTACGGTCACCTGCTGCTGACGGCTGCAGAAGGGCACTGGTCATCGGCCGCATGCCGACATCCCCCTGGCTCTGGTGTCACTTACGCCAGAACAGGTGATGGGTCACGCCGCTCGGACTGGGCACGACCTCCAGCTGGAACCGGTCCAGCAGCTCGTCGGGGGAATCCCAGAGCCGTACCCCCGATCCGAGCTCCACGGGTGCGACCGCGACATGCAGGGTGTCGACAAGGTCGGCGTCGAGGAACTCCCGGATGACGGTGGCCCCGCCACCGAGTCGCACGTCCTTGCCCTCCGCCGCCTCCCGTGCCTGTTCGAGGACCGTGGCGGGGTCCGCGTCGACGAAGTGGAACGTGGTGTCGGACAGCGTGAACGACGGCCGCTCGTGGTGGGTCATGACGAAAACCGGTGTGTGGAACGGGGGCTCGTCACCCCACCAGCCGCGCCACTCATGGTCCTGCCAGGGCCCGCGCTGGGGCCCGAACTTGTTGCGACCCATGATCTCGGCGCCGATGTTGCGGGCGTAGTCGCGGGTGAAGTAGTCGTCGAGGCCCCGGCTACCGCCACCGTCCGAGCGATAATTGAAGCTCGCCGTGTCGATGGCCCAGCCGAGGAGTGCCCCGGGGTCGGTGTGGCCGAAGGGCCGCTCCATGCTCTGGTCCTCACCGGCGCCGAATCCGTCGCGTGAGATTCCGAAGTTCTGGACTCTCAGCAGCTGAGCCATGTGTTCCTCCTGTGGTGTAGACAACGGTGCTGAGACTCTACGACCCGGGAAAACTCATCGCCCTCTCGCCGCCCGGCGTGCATCCGCCTGCCGGGTCCGGCGGCGGCAGCACGCCTGCGGCGCGCGACCTGGCCTTGTGGGGTGGGTCAGTGCAGTTCTTCGGCGAGTCCGATGATGATGCCGTCGGGCCCACGGAGGTAGCAGAGCAGATAGCTCTCCTCGAACTGGGCGATCTCGCCGAGGAGTTCGGCGCCGTAGGGGCGAAGGCGCGCGACGGTGTCCTTGATGTCGTCGACAGCGAACATGACGCGGTGGGTGCCCAGAATGTTGTGGGGGAGGTCGCGTGGCTTGGTGCCGACCGCGGCGGGGGTACGGTACTTCGCGAGTTCGAGCCGGCTGTTTCCGTCGGGGGTGCGGACCATGGCGATGTCACAGTGGACGCCGTCGAGTCCGGTGCACTGGTCGGCGACGGGGCCGCTGACCTCGGCCCTGCCTTCAAGCTCCATGCCGAGTTCCACGAAGAACGCGATGGCGGCATCGAGGTCCTCGACGACGATGCCGACGTTGTCCATACGCTGAATGGCCATGCCGTTCTCTCCTTCTCCCTTGTGCGGCCGCCCGGTGGTGGCCGCTGATGCCCCTGGGACGGAGCTGGCGCCCCGTTCTCGACATCCGCAGACCACCAAACTCAGGAAGCGGTTCCGTGATCGTTACACGTTTCCGCTACGACACCCCGGCTCCCGTTCCGCGAACCTGCTCTGACCTGGCCGTTGGCAACCTGCGGCCGTCGGATTCGGCAGGTGAGTGAAGGGGTCAACCCGTCAAAGACCATCCTGCCGACCGTTGGCGTGGGGCAGGCGGGGACTCGTCGAGAGTGCCCAGGGTTCGTCGGCGTTCCGTCCCCGCCACAGGATCCGGCCGTTGCGGCGCTCCCAGTCGGCGATGAGCGCTGCGCGACCGAGCCAGTCAGTGGCCGGCAGCAAGGGCATGAACCCGATGAGGGGATGCCACACCAGGGCGAGGACCAGGCTCGGGACCAGAAGGATGAGGAACATCAACCCGTTGAACGGACTCTGCTTCCGCAGCCGCGTGGCCGGAAGGGCGGGCAGGGGCTCGGGCAGAGGGAGGGCCTCGTCGTACATACGTACGTCAGTCAGCCAGGGAAGAACGCGCAGGAAACCCGGCACGGTCCGCAGAAGGGCAAAAGCGCACGCCGTAGCGGCCAGGGCTGCCGCCCCGGGTCCTGGGGGCTCACGGACGGCCAGGACCACCGGAACGACGACGGCGGTGGCCGCAAGCGCCGCGAACGCGCCTCTGAGTTCATGATGCAGCAGTCTGTCCATGCTCCGCGTTCCCCCAGTGACGCTTCGCTCGGATCTCGGCCACGGCAACGGACCTCTGCCGGGCGGGCGTTGGCCGAACGGTACAGCCGAGGTAGCACTCACCACCAGCGTGGTCGGCGGACGATGCGGACGGCGGTGACTACCCACCCCTTGCTCCACCTATCGAGATTCGATAGATTTCCATCGTAACTCGATGGAAGGATCGGTCATGGGAAAGCTGGCAGTGCGCGCGCTGCGCGCCGTGCTCGTGGTGGTGCTCACCGGCACCGTGTCCGTACAGGCATTGATGGTGTGGGCCCTGGTGAGCGGGAGCGACCCGGAGGACGGGTCGCTCCCGCTCACCCCGCTGCGCGTGATCACGATCCTGGGGATCGGAACAGCCCAGGTGGCCCTGGTCTGTGTATGGCGACTGGTGACGATGGTGCGACACGGAACCGTGTTCTCCGACGCCGCCTTCCGGTACGTGGACCTCATCATGGGCGCGATCGTCGCGGCCGCACTTGTGTGGTTCGCGGTCACGGCCCTGAATGCGCCCGGCCAACGGGAAGACCCCGGCGTCACCCTCATTATGGGCGGGATTGGCGTGGCCATCCTGGGAGTGGCGCTCATCGTGCTCGTGCTGCGAATGCTGCTCGCCCAAGCCGTCGCCCGTGACGTCGAAGCGGCCCAGATGCAGGCCGAGTTGGACGAGGTGATCTGATGCCGATCACTGTCGACATCGACGTGATGCTGGCCAAGCGGAAGATGTCCGTGGGCGAACTCGCGGACCGCGTAGGGATCACGCCCGCGAACCTGGCGGTACTCAAGAACGGCCGCGCCAAGGCGGTGCGCTTTGCGACGCTCGCCGCGCTCTGCGAGGTGCTCAATTGCCAGCCGGGCGACCTGCTTCGCTGGGAGGCCGAGGACACCGCGGGCGACTGAACAGTATCCGCCGACGCGCCATCGCCGATCCCGCTTGTCCGTGACCAGCTCCGCGAGTATTCCCTGGCCTTATCCGGGGTGATCCCGGGCCGGCTGGAGCGGGAACGTTCCGGCCTCACGGTCGACCAACCTGCCTATGATGTAAAAGGGTTGGGGATCCGGAGTGGATCTCCTTGCAGAGGCGCCCGTGATTTGCGAATAGGCGCAAGCCTCTCTTGCTCTGTTCGACTTGGAAGTTGGGAAACCCAGTGTTCAGGAAATGGCGCGAACGGCGTATCGCTCAAGCTTATGCGGAAGCGGTCGAAGGGAGGTTCGAAAGGCTCGCGGCCGCGACCCAGACGCTCTCCCTGGAGCAGGAGAAATGTGCAGAGAGGCTCGCCTCGCTCGGCCACCTGGCCTTGTCGACGACAAGAGAGGAAGTTCGAGCTATCGGGGAACGCTTGAACGAGGAAGGTGGGCGTTCCCTGATGGTCAGAGTGCTTCATAGTGCCGAAGCCTTCTGCATGGAGCAGTCCGGAACGCGGCAGTCCATTCTGCGGAATGTCGAGGTCGCCTGGGACGGGATTGGGGAGTGGAGGGGCTGAGCACCTTCCTGGGGTGATCTGCGTTCAGGTCCAGGGGACTGGCTTTCGATGACTGGTGCTTCGCCCCGGTCGATGACTGGATCGGGTAGGCGGCGTACTCCTTGAGGGCCGTGATGGTCCGGATCGTACTCAGGCCGCGGCTCACCCGCCCCCGGGGTGAGCCGCAGCCTCCAGCAGGTGCCCCCGCCTGATCCGCTGCAACGCGCCTTGGTGGTCGGTGAGATCACCCTGGGTCCGTCGAACGCCGACAGCGAGGATGGCGGGCGAGCATGCGGAACTACACCGCCAAGCCATCCAGCTCAAACGCCGCCGCACGGATCGCAAGACCGTCAAGATCAGCGTCAAGGCGGTCTACGCGGTCGCCTGCCTCAGTGCGGAACAGGCCTCACCCACCGAGCTCGCCGGTTGATTGAAGTCCGGCACCTCGTCCGAAACGTGCCGTTCGCCGAAGACGCCTTCCAGTTGCGTACCGGCTCCGCCCCCGCCGTGGGCGCGGCTTGACGCAACCTCAACGTCGTCGCAGAGCCGCATCCCCGAAGTCCTGTCCAGGCGGGGTGCCCCGGGTCTCTCCCATGCGCGGCCGAACTCCTCGGCGAGCGCGCAGGGTTCCGTCGTCGCCGGACGCCCGTCGAGGTATTGCCAAGCCAAGATCACACCCATAACATCACACCCATGAGGTGAAGGCCGTGAGGTTACTGGCGCTCACGGCTACCCGCAGGTGGGATCCATCCGGTTTGATCAAGGGAGACTGCTGTGAACATCGTTGATCTACGTCCTGACCTGCGCATGGTGCTCGACAAGGGACCTGGGCAGGCCTACCTGCTGCGCCGCGGGTCGGACGCGGTGCTGGTCGACACCGGAATCGCCGGCCAAGGCGAGGCCATCACCGAGGCGTTGCGCGGTTGGGGCCTGGACCGGGAGTCGTTGACCCACGTCGTACTGACGCACTGGCATCCCGACCACGCCGGTTCGGCTGCTGAACTGGCTACCTGGCCGAATGTTCGCATCTGGGCGCACCGCGGCGATGCCCCGATCATCCGCGGGGACATCGACGGCTCGATTCCCTCCCTCACCCACAACGAGGAGGAGTTCTACGTCCACATCGCCGGCACCATCCCCGACGCCGCACCTTCCCGTGTCGACCGCGAGCTCGACGACGACGAGATCCTCGACGCGATCGGCGCCCGCGTCCTGTCGACTCCCGGCCATACCGACGGCAGCATCGCGTTGCACTTCCCGAACGAGGCCGTCCTGTTCACCGGTGACATCGCCACCGAGCACCAGGGCCAGGTCATACTCGGGCCGTTCAACCACGACCGCCCGCTGGCCCGTGAATCTTTCCGTCGCTTCGCCGACATCGATGTCGACACCGTCTGCTTCGGCCACGGTCAACCGCTACGCGGCGACGACACTGCCCTGCTGGGCGCCGCGGCCACCGCCGACGAGGTCCCGGACCCTCTCGGCTGACACGCGTTCGCACCGAACCGGCGGCGGCGTAAAGTTACGGCCGTGAGCAAAGACGCTGCCGGGAGCAGACGGCGAAACGCCCGAGGTGCGGGGCACGCACTGCGCGACGACATCGTGACGGCCGCCCGGGAGATCCTCATCGAGGACGGCTACGCGAGTTCGGTGACCCTGCGCGGGCTGGCGCGGCGGATCGGCATCGCACCGCAGTCGATCTACCTGCATTTCTCCGGCCCGGACGAGATCGTGCAGGCCGTCACCGTCGAGACCTTCGCCCAGCTGGGCCGCTTCATCTCGGATGCGAAACAAGGAATCGAGACGCCTCGGGACCAGCTCATCGCCGGCTGCCGCGCCTACATGGCGTTCGGGGTCAACAACCCGAATCTGTACGGACTGCTCTTCCAGCGCAACCGGCTCCTTCGTGGGGCGGAACCCCGCCCGGCCCCCGCGGACGAGCCTGACAACCGCAACCCTGACGCCGGGCCGTTCGCCTACCTCATGGACGGCGTCCGGCTCTGCATCGCCGACGGATCCTCCGGCGTGAAAGACGTCCTGTCCACCGCAACGCAATTGTGGGCAGCCATGCACGGCTTTGTTCTGTTGCGCAACGGCTACGAGTTCCCATGGCCGGACCTTGCCCAAGCCGAAGTGGAGCTCATCAGCTCGATCGCAAGGCTTCGCGAGCCCAACTGACTTGCCGAGATTGCACATCCTCAGCGGGCCCCGGCTGGCGACCGTACGGGGGGTCGGCGGAGATCGTGCCGAGACGGCCGGCCAAAGGGCCGGGCATTCCGCAGCACGTTCATCACCTCGTAGCCCGTACCGTTCAAACCGCCCCGGGAACCCCCTTTTGGCCTGCGCCAGTGATGTCCGCGCCGCTGCTTCTGGTCGCCGACTCCCCCTCTGTGCAGTGCCGTTGTCCTCCGCCTCGGTCATCTCGAACTGACTCGCTCACCCAAGCATTCGCCAAACTGTCGACCTTGCGCGTACAGGAGACCGGCGCGATGGCGCTGCGTGAGGTCCAGCGGCGCGCCGGCGTCCCGGCGGAGTGACGCCAACAAGCACTGACAACAACACCCTTGGAGGCTTCTCGCATGGACATCCACCCGATCAAGGACGGCATCTCCACCGCCTACCTCGTCATCGACGACGGCACGGCGATGCTCGTGGACGCCGCCACCCCGACCCTCGCGCCGAAGGTGCTCGCCAAGCTCACCGAGACCCGCGCCAAGCTTCAGCTGATCGTGCTGACGCACTTCCACTACGACCACGTCGGCGCTGCCGATGCCCTGCGCGCGGCCACCGGCGCCCGCGTGGCCATCCATCATGCCGATTCCGCCGCGCTGCGCGCCGGTGGCCAACTGCACGTGATCCCGCGCCGGCCCCTCGGCCGGATGCTGGCCGCCAATGTCATGCGTGGGTTGAAGGCACCGGTCACCCCTGACCTCGAACTCGACGACGATGAGGACCTCACCCAGTACGGCGGCATCGGCCGGTCCTTCTGGACCCCCGGCCACACCCCCGGCTCGGCGAGCGTGCAGCTGCCCACCGGCACCGTCCTGGCCGGGGACGCCTTCGGCGAGGCCCTTTTCCCACGGCACGGCGCCGAACGTCCGCTGTTCGCCGATGATCTGGACACCGCTCTACGGAGCCAGCTCGCCATCATCGACGCCGCCCGCGGCGACGTACGCGTCGCGCACAACGGGCGCCTGCAGGAACGCTCACTGGTCAAACTGGCTCAGCGCCTGCGGAGCGCCGCCATACAGCCAGCATGAGCAACGCCCATCCGGGCGGACCTCGCCTCTCGGCGGTGGTACCGGCGTACACGCGGTGAGCCCCCACTTGTCACCGGACCATGCGGGAGTGGTCAGTGGTCCCCAGGGGCAGCCGTCGGACACCGGCATCCCGGAGTGCTTCCCCGCGACGCGGGGCTGCGCCTGGGGACGCGGGCCCTTTGATGCACGGACCCGCCGTGAAGAAAGGGCGTTCGGGGCACGGGCGTTGGTGGTCTGTCGGCGTGCGGACTCGCGTGCACAGACGCGTACGGGTGAACGTGCCCAGGGACGTGGCCTGTTGGGATGCGTGAACCTCGGAGGCGAACGGCCTGATGGCCGCGAGCTCCCAGTGCACGGCAGTTCGCGGCCAGCAGTGCGTCCTATGGGACGGCGACCCGGTGGTCGTCCTTGATGCGGGTGAGGAAGAACTCCCGGACGTCCTCGGCGAGCAGGTCCGGCACCTCCATGGCGGCGAAGTGGCCGCCTCGCTCGAACTCCGACCAATGCCTGATGTCGTACAAGCGCTCGGCCAGCGGTCGTACCGACTGCGTGATGTCGTGCGCGAACACCGCCACGCCGACCGGTACCGGGCACGGCTCGATCCGCCGCGGAGCCTCGCGGTGCAGCCGTGCCGAGGAAGCCGCGGTGGCGGTCAGCCAGTAGAGCGAGATGTCGGTGAGTATGCGCTCGTCACTGATGGGCGAGCGAGGGTCGGTCCACTGTGCGAAGCGCTCGGCGATCCAGGCCAGTTGGCCGACAGGCGAGTCGGTGAGCGCGTAGCCGATGGTCTGCGGGGTGAGGGCCTGCAGAGCCTGGTACGGCGGACGGCTCGCCATCAGCTGCCTGACCTTGTCCAGCCGGGCTTCATCCGTTTCGGACAGTTGGATGTCGGCGTCCGGGGCCGGCCGGGTCGGCAGGTAGTTGACGTGCACCCCCACGACTTGCTCGGGTGCCACCGCGCCGAGCGCCGTCGAGATGCCCGAGCCGAAGTCGCCGCCCTGCGCACCGTAGCGCTCGTACCCGAGACGGCGCATGAGCTCGGCCCACGCCCGCGCGACCCGGACGATGTCCCAGCCGCGCTCGTGGGTCGGCCCGGAGAAGCCGTAACCGGGGATGGACGGGATCACCAGGTGGAAGTCGCGCGACAGCGGTTCGATCACGTCGAGGAACTCCAGGAACGAACCGGGCCAGCCGTGGGTGAGGATCAGCGCGAGCGCGTCCGGTTTCGAGGACCGGACGTGGACGAAGTGGATGTTCTGGCCGTCGATCTCGGTGGTGAAGTGCGCAAGCTCGTTGAGTCCGGCCTCGTGCTCGCGCCAGTCGTAGCCGGTGCGCCAGTGTTCGGCCAGCTCCTTGAGCCGTGCCAGTGGGAAGCCGTAGTCCCATCCGGCGTCGGCGACCTCGTTGGGCCAGCGGGTGCGGGAGAGTCGGTCGGCCAGGTCGTCGAGGTCGGCCTGGGGGATGTCGATGCGGAACGGCTTGATCATGGTCTCAACTCCAGGGGCTGCTTCAGTGGCGTCCAGATGTTCGGCCGGCCAACGTCCGTCACACCAAATCGTTGGTCACACTAACGGTTCTCTTGTCGGCGACGATAGTTTGTTGGTGGGACTAACGCAACGTACGATCGCGGCATGAGCAACGGCACGCCCGACATGGCGAGCTCGACTGACCGCCTGGCCCCTGCCACGCGGCTGCGGAACCTGGGGACCCGGCTTCTGTCACTGGCCGCGATCCGGTCGGATCGCCTGGTGAACGAGGAGCTGGCGCGCGCGGGCGCGCGCAAATGGCATTTCGCCGTGCTCGCCACGCTGGACGAATTCGGACCCGCCAGCCAGGCGGAGCTGAGTCGCCGCACGGGGATCTTCCGCAGCGACATGGTCGCGGTGATCAGCGAGCTGGCCGATCGCGGGCTGGTGGAACGCTCACCCAACCCTGCCGATCGCCGGCAGAACGTGATCGCTGTCACCAAGCAGGGCCACCGGCAACTACTGAAGCTGGACGAACTGCTCGCCGGGGTGGAGAACGAGGTGCTTGCGCCACTGACCCCGTCGGAACGCGAGCAGTTGGCCCGACTCCTCACGGTCCTTGTGGATCACCACGGCCAGAACATGTGAACAAGCCGCGCCCTCCACCCGGATCGATGCAGCGCGAGCGCGGGCGGGCCGCAGATCGTCGGGAAGTCGTACATGGACACGACCGGGAGCGGTGCTTCCGTTCGGATGGAAGAAGATGTGCGCCACATCGCCCCCGGCGGGGCAGGCGGCTACTCGCCGTCGGCCAGGGCCCCCGCATGTCCGGGTAGCCCGGTGCCGACCGGAGGCGCTCGCCGATCCAGCCTTCCGGGCTGCCGGCTGGACGTTCCACGTCGGGCTGTGGCGCTGCCCGTGCTCGTCAGCACGAACCATGGGACGCCCATGTAGGTGAGGCAATTCCCCGCGATCGAAACGAGGTTGGCGGCAAGAACCGTTGCCGGAGGACGGCGATCAGCCGTCCCGAAGTCTTCGGACACTACGGTGGTCTCCCAGAGGGGAAGCGCCCACCGTGAACGAAGCAGGTCAGCCGGTGGGCGAAGCGAAGTGGTCGGCGTCCGGCGCGCATGGCGACGCGAACCGCGGTGCGGTGTTCACAAGCAGCGCCTCCCACACTTCGCCGGGATGACCACCCGGCATCTCCACGCATGGTGACCTTGGCCACCGGCCCTCCGCAACCACGATCCGCCGCATTGGGCGAGCTCACACGGTCGTCCTCCAGACCCCAGCGCCCGGTGATTGTCGTGGTCTGCTGGCCGCCGCCGGCATGGGCAAGCCTGCCCGGATGGACGGCGCGGCCCGCCGGAACGATTCCGGCGGGCCGTCAGGTCGGCCTGCCGGCTTCAGTCGGTTCGGGGGTCCCTGGCGCGGCTGCCGGCATCCGTGGTGGCCGCGGCACGGCCGGTCAGCCGCTCCCAGTTGCCGGAGCCGATGGCGGCCTTCTCCTCCTGGGTGAACGGCGCCTGTTCGAGGAACGACCGGGCGACCCCTCCGCTGGTGTCCAGGAAGGGGAAACCGCCGGGCCGTGTGCCGAACGTGTACGGGTAATCCGTCGAGTACAGCATGCGGTCGGTGCCGACGACCTCCGCCGTCCACCGCAGATAGCGTTCGCTGACCGTGCCGCTTCCCGCCACCCAGAAGTTCTCGCGGAAGTAGTCGGCCAGGGGCCGCTCCAGCTTGGCCATGTCCCGCAGGATCCCGATGTGGTCCAGGTAGAACAGGATCACTTCGCCCCAGTGTCCCGCGATCACCTGCAGGTCGGGGTGGCGGTCGAACACACCGGAGAAGATCATCCGCAGGTACTGAACGCCAAGGTCGTAGTACCAGCCCAGTCCGGCGGTCGCGAGCGCACGCCCCACTCCGTTCGGCAGCCCCGCGTAGTAGGCGTCCTGGACCGCTCGCACCGGGGTCTGCGGATGGAAGTGCAGTGGAACCCGGAGCCGCTCGGCCGCGGCGTACAGGTCGTCGAACTCCGGCGCGTCGGCCAACGTGTCGCCGGTGCGCCCGTAAAGCATCGCGCCGCGGAAGCCGAGCTGTGTGACCGCGCGCTCCAGTTCCGCCGCGGCGGCTTCCGGGGACGGCGTGGGGATGGCCGCGAACGCCTGGAAACGCCGCGGGTGGGCCTGGACGATTTCGGCGAGCGCGTCGTTCGCCTCCCGCGCAACGCTCACGGCGTCCGCCGCCGCGAGGTTCTGCACCCCGGGTGTGGCCAGGGACAGGACCGCGACGTCCACGCCCTGGTCGTCCATGTCGGCCAGCCGCCGGTCGCCGACGTCTCGCAATCGCCGCGCGAACGGCTCGTCGCCGTAGCCGAGCTGCGGTATCGGCGGCACCCCTGTCCTCGTCCACGCTTCGAGCAGGACCGGCAGAACCACATGTTCCTCGATGGCCACGACGTGCAGCTTCTCAGGCATCGCGCGCTCCTCTTGCTTCGATGTTTCCCTCGATACTCCCATGACGATAACATCGATAGCTCCAATGGAACCGCACCGCTGATATCATCGATACATGACTCATGGTTCGAAGGCCGACCCCCCATCCGCCCCGGAGCCGGAACCCTCCGCCGACGCCCGTGAGGTCACCCGGCAGCGCGTTCTCGAGGCTGCGGCGGACCTGCTCGCACGCGAGGGGCGCGACGCGGTGACCACACGTGCGGTCGCGGCTGCCGCGGGGGCGCAACCGCCCGCGATCTATCGTCTGTTCGGCGACAAGGACGGGCTCCTCGAGGCGGTGGCGGAGCACGGCTACGCCACGTTCCTTGCGGCGAAGCGCGTGGACACCCACCCTCAGGATCCTGTCGAGGACCTGCGTGCCGGCTGGGACCTCGCCGTCGAGTTCGGGCTCGCCAATCCCGAGCTGTACGCGCTGATGTACGGCGAGCCCAAACGCGGCACGACATCGGCCGCCTTCCAGGCGGGCATGCGGATCCTGCTGGGACGCATCCGCCGACTCGCCGCCGGCGGGTGGCTCCGCGTCGACGAGAAGCTCGCGGCCGCTCTCATCCACGCGACCGCGCGCGGCGCGGTGCTCACGTGGCTGTCGCTGCCCGAGGATCAGCGCGACCCCGCCCTGCTCACCGCCATGCGTGAGTCCATGGTCTCCGCCGTCACGCACGAGAAATCCGTCGTGCGACACGCGGGCCCCGCCGGCGTCGCCCGAACCTTGCGCGCCCTGCTGCCCGAGCAGACAGCGCTCAGCGGCGCGGAGCAGCACCTGCTCGGCGAATGGCTCGACCGCATCGCCGCGGACGGTGAGAGGCGTCTCTCGGCACGCTGAGCGATTGATCGGAGGGCAACAGCCCTTCGCGGAGCCGTTGTTGCGGTCACCGGCGGGATCCGGTCAAGTGCAGGTCTCCGGGAGGCCCGGTCGGAAGCCGGGGGCGAGGGCGTCTTCATCGTCGGGATGCCTGTGCGGGCCCTGCCCGCCCGGAATATGAACCGCCGGCCACGGTGGAGCGGGGTCCGGTTGTCTCCGGCCTTGCTGGTCGGGGCGGTTGGCAAGATCTTGATCTTTTTCCTCGCCGCGGTGACAGTTTGTGTGTAAGTTGTGACCGCTTGCATGGGGAGTGTGAGTGTCATGGGTCCTTAGTGGCTCATGAGGGGGTTTTGGGGAGGGGCGCGGTGCGCATGCACGGCGAACGCTTTGGGATACGTATGTCCGCGCGCAGACGGTCTCTGACGGTCGGTCTGCTCGCGCTGGCCCTGTCGGCGGGCCTTGTGTCCGCGGAGGCCGCACCACCGTCTCCGGCCTCCGCGCCCACGACGACCCAGGCTCCACCACTCGTGCCCCCGGCGGCTCCAGTTGGCCCGGTCGCTCCGGCGAGTGCGCGGGCCGCCGCCGAGCCGACGACGAAGAACGCCGTGTACGCGTACGACGCCGCCTCGCGTCTGGTCGGCGTGACGGACCCGGCGGGCGAGACGGCTCGTTACCGGTACGACGCGGCGGGCAACCGCCTGGGCGTCGACCGTTTCGCGTCGAGCACCCTGTCCGTTCTCTCCCTGGTCCCGGTCCGCGCCCAAGCGGGCGCGAAGGTCACCCTCTCCGGCACCGGTTTCTCGACCACACCGGCGTCGAACGTGGTGAAGTTCGGTACGGCGACGGCCACGGTCACCTCCGCCACGTCGACCCGCCTGGTGGTGACGGTCCCCGCCGGTGCGGCGGGTGGCAAGGTGTCGGTGACGACGGGCGGGACAACGGCCGAGTCACCCGAGTCGTTCACCTTCGCGCCGAGCCCCTCGGTCTCGAAGATCGAGCCGGCCTTCGGCGGCGCGGGCAGCCAAGTGGTCGTCACCGGCGCCAACTTCGCCGCCGCCGACACCGTCGTGCGCTTCGGCGGCGGAATGGTCGCGGAGGTCACCGGCCGTACCGACACCTCCCTGACGGTGCAGGTACCGGTCGGAGCGGCGGACGGCCCGGTGCAGGTCGCCACTCCCGACGGTGAGGCGGTGTCCGCCGCCGGCTTCGACGTACGCTCCGCCACCGGCGAGATGGAGATGTCCGTCGAGTCGTCGCTGAACGACGAGACCCCGCCGACTCTCTCGGTCACCACACCCGGCAACATGGCCGAGACCACCTTCGAGGCCGCCGCCGGTACGGATCTCAACGTCGGCATCACCCAGGGGACTTTCAACTCCGTGACGAGGGCACGGCTGATCGACCCCCTCGGCGACCGTCTGCAGTCCTTCACCTTCGACGGATCCGAGGGCGAGGCGGAGTTCGAGGACCTGCCGGCCGCCGGCCTGTACCGGCTTGTGCTGGAGACGGGATCGGGCAACTTCGGTACGGCCGTGGTCACGCTCTCGACGCCGGTGACGAGTTCCTTCACCATCTCCGGACCGGCTGCGCAGGCCGTGTTCGACCGCGCGGGGCAGGATCAACTCCTTACCTTCCCGGGCACGTTGGGGACGTCGCTCTCCCTCGGGATCGACGCCACGCAGTTGCCGCACCCGCTGTGGGCCCGTCTCTACGGACCGGACGGTTCGGAGGTCGACAACAGCTTCATGTCCGCCGGCGGGGACGGCGGCATCGACCTGGACATGCTGCCCCAGTCCGGGACGTACACCCTGATGCTGGATCCCGGAGAGGGAGACGCCAAGGGCACGGTCACCGTGACCGCGTCGCCGTACGCCGACGCCGGCACGCTCGACCCTGCCGGAGCGGCGCTCAAGGTCTCACTCACCCGGCCGGGCCAGCAGGGACGCGCCCAGTTCACCGGCACAGCGGGTCAGCGCGTGTCCCTCGGTGCCACGGCCACCGGGTTCGGCTCGTCGACCCGAGTCGACATCCTGCGGCCCGACGGCGCGCTTGTGGACTACCTGCTCGTGTCCGACGGTGACGTCGGGGACGAGTGGGACAGCGATCCGCTGCCCGTCACCGGGACCTACACGCTCGTCGTACGGCCGACCAGCGACATCGGAGCCGGTGAGCTCGCGCTGACCCTGTCGCCTCTCGTGGTCCTGGCCCCGCTGCTGACGACCGGGGGCATTATCACGGCGAGCGTCGGCCGGCTCGGTCAGAACGCGGAATCCTCCTTCCAGGGACAGGCCGGGGCCGCTCTCTCACTCGGTGTGACCGGCAACACCTTCGGGCAGTATGTCGATCTGAGCGTCTTCGCGCCGTCCGGCGCCGAGGTGATCGACGAACTGAACGTGTCGGCCGGTGACTCGGCGACCATTCCGCTGCCCGCGCTGCCGGAGACCGGCACCTACCGGGTCGTGCTGGATCCCTACAAGGGCGGGGTCGGATCGGCGGGCCTCACGCTCTCCACCGAGACGCAGGCCGCCGTCACCGTCGACGCGGCCGGACTCGTGACGACGGCGGCCCGCGCCGGACAGCTGGTACGTGCCCGGTTCACCGCACCCACCTCGGCCTCCCTCGGCTTGGGTATCACGGCCAACACCATCGCCCAGTCGACGGAGATCAGGCTCATCGGTCCCGACGGGGGCGCGGGCACGGACGTCGGCCGCCTGGCGAGCAAGGCGTCCGACACGTTCTATCTCAACGGTCTGACGGCGGGAGCGGCGTACTCGCTGGTGTTCGAGCCCTCGGAGGCCGCGACCGGCGGGATGACGCTCTGGCTGTCGAAGCCCGTCGTGGCCGGCGCCCTCTCCACCGCGACCCCCGCGCTCACCGGCGAGATCACCCGCCCGGGACAGCAGCTCCAGTACACCGTCAACGCCACCGCGGGCTACGGCGCGGCGGTCGTCTTCGGCAGTACCACCCTCACCGCCACGTCGGAACTCGTTCACCGCGCACCGGCGGGTGCGGAGAACGACCTCGGCTCGCTGAGCACATCCGCGGCCGAGGGGGACCTGCTGCCGCCGCTGGCCGCCGGCGCCCACCTGCTGTTCGTACGGCCCAACGCGCCCGCCACCGGGAAGACGACCGCCACCCTGGTGCCCAACGTGAACGGTGGCGAGCTGACCACCACCGGTACGCGCAAGGCCGTCAACCTCGCGACGGCGGGCCAGAACGGGCACTTCACGTTCACGGGCACCCAGGGGCAGAAGGTCACTCTCGGGCTCAACACCCCGCCCGGCGCCTGGTCGTTGTCGATCGCCGGTCCGGACGGCAAGCTGCTGGTCGACGGGCGCTCGATGAGCGCGTCGGCGGTGACGTACGCGCTGCCGACGCTTCCGGCGGCGGGTACCTACACGCTGTCGGTCGACCCGAACACCCTCAGGACCGGTACCTGGACGCTCGGTCTCACCGCGGCGGCGTCCAAGGCGGAGAAGTCGGCGAAGCCGACCGACGGTGACGCGGGACCCGACACCGCCGCTCCCGCCGCCCGCAGCACCCCGAGCGGTCCGGACGCCTGGCAGCCGGACAAGGGAAACCTCGCCGGCTACGACTGGCTGGCACGACGGGGTGACGCGCCCAAGGGCCCGGCCGCACTCCGTGCCCCGCTCGGAAAGACCGCGCTGACCGGCCACATCCTCAAGCTGGACGGGAAGCCGCTGGCCGAGGTCACCGTCTCCGTGGGCAAGAGGTCGGCGAAGACGGACGCGCGCGGCCGGTTCCTGCTGAGCGGTATCGCCGACACGTCGACCACCCTGGTGGTCGACGGTGCGAGCGCGAACAACTCCCGGCGCAGTTACGGCCGTTACGACATCCGGATCAGCCCGAAGGCGGGCCGGACGGTCGATCTCGGATTCCCGGTGTGGATGACACCGCTGGACACGAAGAACACGGTGAGGTTCGCCGCCCCGGCGAAGGCGGATGTCGTACTGAAGACCCCGAAGATCCCGGGTCTCGAAGTCCGCATCCCGAAGGGCTCGGTGGTCCGTGACGAGAACGGCAAGCCGGTCACGGAGCTGGGCATCACCGCGATCCCCATCGACCGGCCGCCGTTCCCGCTGCCCGAGAACGGCATCGTGCCGGTGTACTTCACCGTGCAGCCGGGCGGTACGTACGTCTTCCCCAAGGGCGCGCAGATCGTCTACCCGAACTACACGCGTGAGGCCCCGGGCACCCGCGTCAAGTTCCAGGACTACGACCCGAAGAAGAAGGGCTGGCACGTCTACGGCGGGGGTGAGGTGTCCGCCGACGGCCGCCAGGTCGTACCCGACAAGAAGACCCGCGTCTGGGCCTTCCACGGCGCCATGTTCCACACGGACGACCTGATCCCGTGGGACATCTCCTGGCTCCAGGACGTGATGGACTGGCTGTCCGGTGACCCGGTCGAGCTGTCGACGGGCCTGCTCACCGACTCCCGTACGGACCTGGCGGTCGCGGACGCGCACGGCGGCGTCGAACTCACTCGCACGTACTGGCAGGCAGACAAGGAGAAGCGCGCGTTCGGCATCGGCCGCGACTTCTCCTACAACGCGTTCCTGCACTCCAAGAAATCGTGGCAGGAGGTCGACCTCTACATACCGGGCGGCAGCGCGGTCCACTTCACCCGCACCTCCTCGGGGACCGGCTGGACGGACGCGGTGTTCGAGCCGCTCGACACCTCGTCCGCCTTCCAGGGATCGAAGATCAAATGGAAGGGAGGCCTGGGCGGCTGGGACCTGACCTTCCGCGACGGCACGGTGTGGGTGTTCCCGCAGTACGCGCCCCTGAAGGAGATCCGCGACCGGCACGGGAACACGACGACGCTGACCCGGCTGAACGGCGAGAACCGAGGTGAGATCACCCGTATCACCAGCTCCGGCGGCAAGTGGATCTCGCTGACCTACGACCCGCAGCACCGCCGCGTCACGTCCGCGAAGGACAACACGGGCCGTACCACCTCCTACGAGTACGACACCGCGGGCCGGCTGGCGGCTGTGAAGGATCCGGCGGGCAAGTTCAGCCGGTACACCTACGACGGCACGTCGAACCGCATCGAGAGCGCGACGGACGCGCGCGGTATCACGTACATGAAGAACACCTTCCACACCGACGGGCGGGTGAAGGGCCAGACGCTCACCGAGGGCGCGGAGTACTCGTTCGCGTACGCGCAGACCGGCGGGAAGGTGACGTCGGCGAGTGTGACGCAGCCGGGTGGCTCGGTGCGGCGGGTGGAGTTCGACGCGGACGGTTACGGTGTCAAGGACACCGAGGCGTACGGGAGTTCACTGGCGCGCGCCACGCAGTACGACCGGGGCCCGAGGCACCGGATCGACGCGGTGACCGATCCGTACGGGCGGCGCACGGAGCTGACGTACGACGCGAACGGTTACGTCACCCGTACGACGGAGCTGGCGGGTACGGCGCAGGCGCGTCAGTCGGGTACGGCGGTCTACAACGGCCCGTACGACCAACCGACCTCTGTCTCGGACCCGTTGGGCAACACGACCACTCTTGAGTACGACGCGGAAGGTGATCTGCGGACGGTCAGGGACCCGGAGAACCGGAAGACGACCCTCACGTTCACGCCGGACGGGCAGATCAAGACGGTCACCGACGCGTCGGACGCCGTTACCGAATACACCTACCGCAACGGCGAATTGGTCTCGGTCAAGGACGCTGAGGGCCGCACCGGGTCCCAACTTCTGGACGCGGCGGGCCGGCCGACGGTGATCACGGACGAGGCGGGCTCCCGCACCACGATCACCTACGACGCTCTGAACCAGACGCGCAAGATCACCGACCCGCTCGGCCAGTCGACGACGCTCGACTACGACGAGAACGGCAACCTGACCAAGCTGACGGACGCCCGTGAGAACAGCACGAGTTGGGCGTACGACGACGCGGACCGCACGGAGTCGGTGACGGACCCGCTGGGCGCGCAGGCGTTGTTCGGTTACGACGCGGCGGGCCGGCTGACGAAGGCGACGAGCCGTGCGGGCCTGGTCGCGACGGCGGAGTACGACCTGCTGGGGCGGGCGAAGAACACCAAGTACGGCGTGAACGCGGCGGGTGTCGCCGAGTCGACGGCCACGTACGCCTACGACGTGGTGGACCTGCCGAAGACGGTCACGGACACGCAGGCCGGCACGGAGAGCTTCGGCTACGACGCCTACGACCGGCTGAAGACGGTCACCGGCCCGACAGGGACGGTGGGCTACGACTACGACGCTGCGGACCGCCGCAAGGAGATGACGGCGGCCGGGACCACCACCGTCTACGGGTACGACACCTCCAGCATCCTGACCTCGGTCACCTCGGGCGGGCAGGAGGTGAGGTTCGGTCTGGACGCGGTGGGCCGGGAGAAGACGGCGAGTCTGCCGGGCGGCATCACGCGCACGACGACGCTGGACAAGACGGGCGTGGTCTCGGGAATCGACTACACCCGAGGTGCTGCTGCGGTCGGCGACCTGACGTACACGCGTGACACCCGCGGCCTCCAGACGGGCCTCACCGGCAGCCTGGCCTCGGTCGCGCTGCCGGCGGCTGAGACGGGGGCCGTGTTCGGCAAGGACAACCGGGTCACGTCGTTGGGCGGCCGTTCGTTCACGTACGACGCGGACGGACAGCTGAAGTCCGACGGCAAACGGACGTACGACTGGAACGCCCGCGGCCAACTATCAGCCCTCACCCCTGTTGGCGACGGGCCTGCGGGTGTCTTCGGCTACGACCCGCTGGGTATCCGCAGCTCGAAGAAGCTGGGCGACGCGACGCAGAAGTACCTGACCGACGGCTCGAACCCGCTGGTGGAGCAGGACGGTGCGGGCGCCGCGAAGGCGACGGTCGCGACGTCGGGCCTGGACGAGTACCTGACGCGTACGGAGAACGGTGCGACGCAGGTCTACCTGACCGACGCGCTGGGCACGGTGGTGGGCCTGGCGAACGCGGACGGCACGGTCGCCACGAGCTACACGTACGACCCGTACGGCCAGCCGACCGCGTCCGGGGCGACCTCGACGAACCCGTACACGTTCACGGGCCGCGAGTCCGACGGCACGGGCCTGCTCTACTACCGCAACCGCTACTACGACCCGGAATCCGGCCGCTTCATCTCCCAGGACCCGATCGGCTACGCGGGCCGCACGAACCTCTACCAGTACGCGCTGAGTTCCCCGACGACCTACACGGACCCCACGGGCAACTCCCCGATGCTGGCAGGCTGCGTCATCGGCGGCCTCGGCGAGGCGGGCCTGGACTGGCTGGGCCAACGGCTGTCGGGCCGGAAGGTCAACTGGGGCCAAGTCGGCGCCTCAGCGGCACTGGGCTGCGCCGGCGGAATGATCGGCAAAATCAAATGGCTGTCCCGGGGAGACTCCTGCCTGACTGTCCCCAAAAACAGCTTTACGGCAGACACCCCGGTTCTCCTCGCGGACGGCACCCGCAAACCGATCAAGGACATCAAGATCGGCGACCAGGTCCTCGCCACCGACCCGGAAACCGGCGAGTCGGGCCCCCGCCCGGTCACGGCTCTGATCAGGGGCACGGGCGACAAACAACTGGTCGACATCACCCTCGACACGGGCAAGACCAGCACCCTCACAGCCACTGACGGCCACCCCTTCTGGGTCCCGGCCCTCGGCCGCTGGATCGAAGCCGACGACCTCACCACCGGCCAATGGCTCCAGACCAGCACCGGCGCCTGGACCCAAATCACCGCGGTCACCCACCACACCAAATCAACGACCGTCTACAACCTCACCGTCGACGACCTCCACACGTACTATGTGCTGGCGGGGGCCACGCCGGTCCTGGTACATAACTGTGGTGGATCCCTCCCTAGCCATAGGTCGATATGCGACTGCGCTAACGGTGGAAAGCCCGCAATGATGCGTGGACCCAAGCCGGCAGGTACAGGGCCGCACAACTTGAAGATCACCGAGGTTGGCGACCAGGTAACGGATGGGCAGGTGATTGCGGGAGGTGGCAGGTTGCCTGAAAGGGAGTTTGCTACGCCTGGAGGATTCAAGGGTTCTCGTCGCCCTGATGTTCTTGTGCAAAGATCAGACGGTAGCATGTATGGGATCAACGTCGGAAAGCAGACGATGCGATCTGATGCCCCAATCAAACGAGAAGCGGAAGCGCTACAGGATCTTGAAGGTATCGGGATCCCAATGCACTTCGTTGCCTACAACTAGCGAGTCGCGATGAAAGTAACGCTTCAGTTCCACGGTGACCGTCAAGAGATCTACCAGATGGCCTTGGAGTGGGCCCGCGACTCGGGGATGCCCCTGGTGGAGGAGCGCTTCTTCCCCACCTATCAAGTGCAACTGGTGGGTGGGGTTCGGGAAGAAGATGGAAAGACGAGATGCAGTGACGGCATTGATCGTATTTCCCTGAACCCTTCTTCCGTCGATCTGAGTGCCACTTCATCCCTCGATTACGTAAAGAGGAATCCGGACTCTCTATTCATCAACCTTGGTGAGCAATCGGACGCCATTCTGAGAGAGTCGGTCCTGGCGGCTATGACCGATGAAGTGGCACTCGTGCCGGTTTGGAAAAGGTTGCGGGAGCGCGCCAGGAAGTCCATGTGTAAGGGCGCTTGGGTGGAGAACACCATGTCGGGCGCGCGATCACGGGTGGCCAGCCATTACTACACGGCAGATGCCAAGCGGCTTTCGGAAGCAGGAGTGGTTCCGATAGGCGGAACGGACTGGATCAGATATCAGTTTGACTAGCCTGACCGTCTGTTAGAGCAGAAGCCCCGCCGGATGTTTCCGGCGGGGCTTCTTAGGTGTTTGACGGCAACGTCAGTGGACGACGGCTGTGGCGGGTGGGTCGTCGGGGTCGTTACCGGTGGGGCGGAGGGCGTTGCCGAGGGTGTCGATGGCCTGGCGCTGGAGGCGGAGTCGGACGTGGGCGTAGACGCCGGCGGTGACGCCGATGTGGGCGTGGCCGAGCAGTTCCTTGATGATGACGAGGTCGACGCCCTGTTCCAGGAGCAGGGTGGCGGTCGAGTGCCGTAGGTCGTGAAACCGGATGCGTCGAAGTCCTGCGCCGTCGAGGAGTCGGCTGAAGCTGCGGGTGAGGTTGGCGGGTTCGAGAGGGCCGCCGGTGAGGGTGGTGAACACGAGGCCGTTGTCCGACCAGCTCGTCCCCGCGGTCTGGCGTGCTTCCTCCTGTTGTTCCCGGTGGGTCTTCAGGGAGTTGACGCATTCGGTGGGGAGGACGATGCGGCGTTCGGAGGTGCGGGTCTTGGTGTGCAGGATGGTCAGGCCGCCGGTGCGGGTGCGCTGGAGGGACCGGTGGATGGCGGCGGTTCCGGTGTCGAGGTCGAGGTCTTCCCAGTGCAGGCCGAGGAGTTCGCCCTTGCGGAGTCCGGTGCGCAGAGCGAGTTCGTACAGGGCGTGGAGCCGGTCGCTGCTGGCGGCGTGGAGGAACTGCCGGGCCTCGCTCGCGGTGAAGGGCTTGAAGCGCCGGGGGCGGGGTGCGGGGGTCTTGACGTTGCGGGCGACGTTGCGGGGCAGGTCGTCTTCGCGTACGGCGTGCTCCAGGGCGGACTTGAGGACCGAGTGGACGTAGGTCACGGTCAGCGGGGAGAGCCGCTTGTTGCAGCACTCGCCGATGGCGCAGCAGGAGTGCCGGTCGGTGTCGCGTCCTTGGGCGCAGCACTGGCAGGTGAGGCGGAGGCGGTCGAGGAAGGTGCGGACGTCGCGGGCGGTGAGGCGGGCGAGCTTTTTGGCCCCGAGGCCGGGGTTGAGATGGAGGCGGACGCAGGCGGCGTATCGGGTGTGGGTGTTCTCCCGTACCTGGTGGACGGCGACGCCGTTCAGCCAGTACTTCAGGCACGCGCTGAGGGTGATGTCGGCCGCCGCGACGGGCAGGCCGAGGTTGCTGGCGGCGATCTTCTCGGTGAGCTTGGCCAGGGCGTCCTTGCGGGTGGTGCCGTAGACGCGGACGCGCTTTCGGGTGTTGCCACGGGCGAGGATGTATCCGGCGGCTTCCCAACGGCTGTCCTTGCGCTGGTAGACGGTTCCGTCGCCGTTGGCGCGGGAGCGAGTGCGGCGGGATGAGGCGGGGCGCGGCGTGGTCATCAGGCGGCGGCTTCCTGTTCGAGGCGGGTGCGGATGAAGTCGGTGAGGGCGTGTGTGGGGATGCGGCGGGCGCGGCCGAGGGTGATCGAGGCGAGCTGTCCGGTGCGGAGCAGGTCGTAGACGGCGGAGCGGCCGAGCTGGAGGCGGGCCATGACCTGGGGCACCGTGAGCAGATCCAGGGCAGGGGTCGCCTCCGTGCGGAGGACGGTTGGCGGGGGCGAGATCATCAGCAGCCCCCTTCCGCGATGAACTGCCGTTCCAGTTCCTTGCGGTGCCATACGCCGGCCGCGAGGAGCGCGGCGCCGGGGCTGTAACCCGAGCCCAGGTAGTCCCAGTGACCGACGACGAGCGTGGTCGTCGGGTCCGGCTCGGGCAGACCGGAGTGGGTGCGGGCCTGTTCGGTGCGCCAGGCGCGGCGGGCGTTGCGCAGCGCGCCGAGGGTGGTGGAGTAGCTGCGGGACTTGGTGGAGAAGTGGCCTTGGAAGCCGAGCATGTGCGCCCACTTCCAGAGCTTGAGGTGGGCGAACTCCGGCAGCCTGCCCAGCTCCCAGCAGGTGCGGATCATCCGTCGCACGTGCCGGGCGACGGGGAGCCGGGACAGCGGGCGGGCCTGTCCGGTGCCGTCGCAGGCGGTGCACGGGAGCGGGGTTCCGTGGGGCAGGAGGGTGGCGCCACGTCCCTGGCAGGGGCGGCAGAACAGGGCGCGGTCGAGGATGCCGGAGGCGTCGGCGGACTTCGTGGCGTACTTCGCCACGTAGGCGGCCACGGCCTGATCGGTGAGTTCGGCGTCAGCGCCGAAGGAGGCGACCTCGCGCACGTCGAGCTGTTGGCCCCAGGTGAGTTCGCGCTCCCCGATCGCGTCCGACACGACGGCCACTCGGACACGGAGAGCAGCGGCCCGGATGGCGTCCGCGAGCACAGTGACGGTGGCAGACCGGGGCGGAGGCGTGGTGCTGCCCTCGGGGCCGTCGAGCCGGATGACGGCGTGGAAGTGGACCAGGCCGCGCTTCTGGTACTCGGCGACCTTGGCGAAGGAGACCCGCAGCACGGCACGGGCGGCCTTCTGCGTGAGGCCGAGCCGGGCCGCGAGCTCGCGGCGCAGGTAGATGGTGAAGCGGGCCCACAGCGTGGGGGCGCGGGCGTTGAACAGGACCGCGCCCGCGTAGTCGTACGTCGCCGGGTTCAGCGGCGTGCCCAGCAGCGGGTCCGTGGGGTCGTGGAGCTTGCGGCAGCGGCAGGGCCTGATGTCGCCGCCGGGGGTATCGGGGCGGTTGTGGACGGGACCGAAGGAGGGGGCGGTGAGGGTGGCGAAGACGCGGGGGTGGGTGCGGACGGTGTCGGGGACGTTCTTGCCGCCGGAGAGCCCGGCGCGGATGAGGTGGTAGGTGTCGGCGGCGTAGAGGCGGGAGCAGGCCGGGCAGCGGGAGGCGCGGCGGTTGCCGCACGCGGTGAGCAGACTGCCCGTGGGCTCGTCCGAGGCGGCGTAGGAGCGCAGGACTTCACCGGTCGTGGTGCTGACGGTGGTGGTGCGGCCGGTCAGGCGGATGGGTTCGGTGCAGCCGCCGAGGTGTTCGATCTGCTGCTGTGTGCGGTCGAAGTCGGGGTGGTTGACGAGGTGGAGCAGGTCCCGTACGGCGGGGCTTGCCACGTGGCGCAGGTCCAGGGAGACCATTCGGGGCGTGTCCCTTCTGTCCGGGTGGGTGGCCCCGAGCAGCAACCAGCAGGGGGAGGAGGCGTGTTGGATGCTGCTCGGGGCATGACGAACCAGGCCCATGAGCGGGGGTGGGGTTGAGCGGGGGTGGTGTGGCTCGCGAGGGCCGGGGCTCAGAGTTGAGCGAGGGCGGCGGTGGCCACGGGCAGGGCGATGCCCATGCGAGTCCCCAGGTGGGTGGCGGTGATCGGGGTTCCGTGCTCGGCACGGTGGGTGTCCGCGATGCGCCGGGCCGCGTCCAGCAGGGCGGCAGGCAGGGCCGGGCCGGAGGCGGGCCGGGTCACCTTGGCGACGGCGACTGGCGGAGCGGCAGCCGGAACCGGGACGGGCTCCAGTTCCTCGGCCGGGGAAGCGACGACGACCGGGACGGCCGCCGAGGGTGCCACGTCGGGTACGGGCGCTTCGTCAAGCACCAGCTCGAATACAGGGGTGGCGGTGGTGGCCTCCAAGCGTGGGGCGAAGGTGTGGAACTGGGTGAGGAAGGCGGGGCCGACGTGGCCCTAGCCGAGCAGCAGGAGCGGGGCGACGGTGTCCAGACAGGCCCGTCCGTAGCGCCCGGTCAGCAGTGGTTCGGCGGTGTTGAGGGCGAGGGTGAGCAGGCCGCGCAGGTGCAGCAGCCGGGTACCGGCCTTCAGCTCCGCCTTGGGGACGCCGCGCAGGGCGAGGAACCGCAGCGCGACCAGAAGTCCGACGACGGACAGGTCGACCATGGGGGCGATCAGTGGCGCGATCGGGTGGGGGACGCCGAGTCGCGGGGCGAGGGCCCAGATGTTGCCGAAGGAGAAGATGGTCGAAGCTGCGCGTACGGCCCTACATGCCCCATCACTATGCCCACCTTGCCGTTCCGCCGGTCGACCACCAGGGCGCCGGCGCCCTGCGGGACGGTGGGTCCGCCGGTATCAGGGGTGGGGGCCGTCACCGTGACCACCCCAGCGAGGCGGCGCACGACCGGGCGTCCAGGCGCAGGGCGGGAACACATGGGGTGGCGCTCATTCGCACGGTGACGCTCCTCGGCGGCGTTGATGCCTGCTCCCGGGCCTGTTGGTGCCGGAGGGCCGGCACCGATCCTCACGCCGGTCACCGGGACGAAGGAACCTCCACCAAACCCCATTTCGGGACGTCCTGCACCCTGTAGAACGTCCCTGGTGCCGTCCTGAGACGAAGGGGGAGACTCGTGCCGAACGAGAGACCACGAGCCGTCATGGGGACGGGAGGCTGGACGTACGCCGCACTCGCTCAGCAGGTCGAGGTCGACCCCAAGTCGGTCGAGTGCTGGGTGAACCTCGGGCTTATCCCGCGTCGTGCCACCGCCCTCCAGGCGGCCAAGGCCCTGGGAGAAGACGTGCACGCGCTCTGGCCGGCGCTCCGCCAGGCCCGCCCCGCCCGCGCCATCAGCCCCGAACTGGTGGCGCTCTACGAGGAGCGGGCCGACATCCCCGTTTCGGTGTTCACCGACCTGATGGCCCAGGCCCGGGAGCGGATCGACATCCTCGTTCTACGCGGCCGTCTTCCTCCACGGGGCGTACCCGCGGCTGAACGAACTCCTCACCGAACGCGCCGCCGAAGGCTGCACCGTCCGCATCGGGATCGGGGACCCTGACAGCGACAACGTCCAAGCCCGCGGCCAGGAAGAGCGGTTTGGCCACGGCATCGAATCCCGCTGCCGCCTCGCACTCATGCACTACAGGAAGCTCGCCGGCATTCCCGGCATTGAAGTCCGCACCCACGGCACCACGCTCTAAAGCTCCTTCTACCGCGCCGACGACCAGCAACTCGTCAACGCACACGTCTGGGGCGTCACCTACGCCGAGAGCTTCGACGCCGTGTGGACGACGGCAACCCCGGTACAACAGGAAGGCTGACCGTGGCCCGCACCGAGTACTACGACGACCCGAACGCGCCCAAGCCGGACAGCATGGTCGTCGCCGCGTCCGCCGTCGTAACCGACGACCACGGGCGCATCCTCCTCCAGAGCCGCAGCGACAACGACCTGTGGGCCCTGCCCGCGGCGGCATGGACCTCACCGACTCCCTGCCAGGCACGGCCGTCCGCGAGGTCACGGAAGAGACCGGCCTGGACGCAGAGATCACCGGCTTGGTCGGCACCTACACCGACCTGAGACACATCATCGCCTACCCCGACAGCGAGGTCCGCCGCCAGTTCAACGTTTGCTTTACCGCCTGCGTCACTGGCGGCCGCAGTTCAGCAGGCGCGGGCGCTTGTGGTCGGGTCTGAGTTCTCCTCTGCTGCACCTGCTTCCGTGGTGGACGATGTTGATGCGGATGTCGGTGGCCGACTGGAGCCGTGACACGGTGGGTTTCCGGCCGGGCGACGCTTACCGCCTCGTGGGGCGGCTCCGGGTAGAGGGGTCGGCCTTCCGCACCTTTGGACCCCAGTCTTTGTAGGGCGCAGGCAGGGCGGCCGGTAGGTCCAGTTCGAGGATGGCGAGGCCCGGCAGCGCGGCCAAGCGCTGGGCGGAGCCGGGCCTGGCGCGGTTGGCTTCTACCGGCGCACTCACCGGGGCGCACAGGTACCAGCCCGAATCCGCATGCGCACGGTGGATCAGCCGAGAGGCCAAAATGTTGCCCTGCCCCGCTGCGGCCATCGGCGTCTCGTCAAGCAGCCTAGGACGGCAGTCCTGCGGAAGGGGCTGTACACGAATCGCCGATTGGAGGGAGGCCAACGTCCCGGTTCACGTGTCTCCTTGGACAGCGGGGCCATCGGGCGGTTCCGGTTTCTTTCGGTGCCACGGTCGAGAATCGTGAGGAGCCTCAGACGACGTGGGCGTGCTTCGTCGGATTTCCACCAATACACCGAAGTCACCCGATCCCCGGTGTTACGCTCCGGGCTCGCGGAGACAGCTTCGTGCGGGGCGGGGCAGCGTGTACCGGGGGGAAACACGATGCAGTGGACCGTGCCCATTCTCCAGGGTGAGAGCGTCCGTGTCGCACTGGCTCTCGTCATCGGCGTGCTTGTCCTGATCGCCGTCCAGCAGATCAGGCAGTCCTTACGCGACATCAGGAACGCCGTGCGGGCCACCCAGGAGATGGTATCGAGAGCCGGGACGACTCTGGCTTCCAGCAGCGAGGCGTTGACCTCAGTGGCGGCAGGGCTGAGTGCGGTCGCCGGGGGACTGCGACTCGCGGCCGAAGCCGAAGAGCGTGTCCAGGCACGGCGCATCAGCCTTATCCCGGAGGACGTCTTCGAAGTGGGCAGCGGTGAGCAGGGGTTGAGTGGCATCGCGACGTACAAGGCGCGAAATCACGGCGCGGACTGCGTCTACGGGTTGGAGACGTTCCTCACCTTCGGCGCCCAGGACGGCGAGATGCGGCTGGCAGACAGCCGGGTCTCCCTGCTCGCGCCGGGCGAGGCGGCGACGTTCTCCTTCACCCTGACCGCGGACGACCCACCGATGAGCCGAGCCCGGTGCCACCTGCGCTTCTACGACCACCACGATGTCCACTGGCAGTTGGATCAGGGAGAGACACCACTCCTGAATCGCGTGCCGGCCCGCGAGGAGCCGGCACCTCCTCGGCCCGATGCGCCTCCCGGTCCCGGGGAAACCACGGGCTCCGGGACACTGGCGGAGCCCGGCGACCAGGCCGGGCCCACTGAGGCGGCACTCCCCCCGGCCACCGTGTCCCGTGCCCCGGCGGACGGGACGGGCGACGGGAACAGCGACGAGGGAGTGGGAGCCAACTGTGAAGGCGCTTGACCGGCAACTCGTGGAGATCGAGTGCGGCACCCCCCGGGCAGACCGCGGGACGGGGTTTCTCATTGCCCCTGGCCTGGTGCTGACCGCAGCCCACGTGGTGGGTTCCGGGAAGTTCGCCGCCTCGGACGTCAGGCTGCGCCGTGCGACACGACAGGCGGAGAAGGACTGGAAACGCCCCGAGGCCCTGGTGTTCGGAGCACCAGGCATCGACGTGGCTCTGCTGCGCCTCGCGCCCGAGGACCATGACGCCGCCGATCTCACCCCGACCCTGCTGCGGATCGACGTCGAACTGCCCCTGGCGTTCCGGGCCCCCGGCTTTCCCCGCGTCCAGCGCGAGGGCGACGAGCGGGACGTCGAGGTCGCCCGTGGAGCGACCGCCCCCGGCACCGCGGGGCGACGCGGCGCGCTCTCTCTCGATGTGGCCTCTGCGGTTCCCGTCGCCGACCCACGCCGGGTCGCCGCGTCGCCCTGGGGAGGCATGTCCGGGGCCCCGGTGTTCCTGGCAGGGCGGTTCCTCGGCGGTGTCGTTGTCGAGGACAACCGGGGTTTCGGCGGAAGCCGCCTGGAGGCGGTGGCCGTCGCGGAACTGCTGGACGACTCCGCGCTGGGGCAAGCACTGCCGCGTTCGTGGTGGAGCAGCAACACCCGCCGGGCCGGAAGCCTGGTGGCCCTGTCCGTGGGTGCGGCGGCGATACGGGTGGACCCTCCGTACGCCGCCCTGGGTTCCGACGAGGTGGCATCCCTGCGTGCGTCGGCCACACTGCCGCTGCGCTCGCGCTATCGGGTGGTCCCCTTCACCGGCCGTGACGAGCCCCTCGAACAGCTGACCCGCTGGTGCTTGGCCGGCACGGTCGCCGGCACGCCGACCGTCGCTTACGCGCTGGTTTCGGGGGCCGGCGGCAGCGGCAAGTCCCGGCTGGCGGCGGAGGTCTGCCAAGCCGCCCTCGACGCCGGTTTCGTCGCCGGTACGGTGACGGCCTTGGCCGGCTCCACCGGTGCCGACATCGCCGAACTGGGGCTTCCCGTTGTACTGACGATGGACTATGTGGACCACCAGGCCGAGTGGGTGGGCTCGGTCATCGACCACTGCCGCAGCCGAAATGTCGCCGTGCGCCTTGTTGTCCTGGCACGCGACGGCGCTGCCTTCCAAGCAGCCTTGGCCGACCGGCTTGAACTGGGCATGCTCGAACCTGCTCTCACGGTCACACTGGACGACGCCTCCCTGGACGGGGAGTCGCGCCGCACCCATCACCGGATCGCGACCGAGGCGTTCCGGTCCTTGCTGGGCCCCCAGTCGCACTCCGGCGAGAGTGACGACTCCGGCGAATCTGCCGTGGTGGACGCCACGACGGACGCCATGCATGCGACCGACGGCGCGGGCATCACCGACGGCCCCGACTCTCCCGAGACCACAGCCACCCCCACGAGCACCACCGTCACCGCCGCCCCCGACGACGCCAGGAACCGCCCGGGCATCGAGGAGACCGGTAGTCCCGCGCCGGACGGGAAGCTGGATCGATTCACCACCCCGCTGCTCGTGCACGCCGCCGCGTTGCTGGACGTACTTGCCGAGAGAACCGCGCGGACGGAGGGAACCGAGTCGACGCAAAGGACCAGCAAAGCCGAAAACGCCGCCCCGGGCGGGCCGTCCGTGACGACGGTCGACTCCCTGCTCGGTGCGGTGCTGGCCCGCGAGGAGCGCTATTTCTGGCGGCCCGTCACTGCCGAACTGGGCCTGCCGCGCGGCGTACTGCGCGATTTGCTCGCCGTGGCAACCTTCGCCGGCGCCGACTCGCCCGAGCAGGCGGACGCCGTGATCGCAGCGGTGCCCGCCCTGGCGGATGCCACCGCCGGACGCCGGGCGGCGATCCTCGAACGCCTCGCAGGCCTCTACCACCGGGGCGACAGGGTGCCCGTGGTCCAGCCGGACCTGCTCGGCGAATATCTGATCGGCGAACTGCTGCTGCGCCCTGGGCGGACCAGAGGTCTGTTCACGCGTATCACCGCTGCTGCCCAGCGTTCCCGCATGCTGGAGGTGCTGTTGCGGATGCGCGCCTCCCCGCTCTCCGGAGCGGCGCGCTCCGTCGGGAGCGCGCTCCGTACGCTGCTGGAGGCGTCCCTCGGTGAACTGGTCGCGCAGGCGGACGAGGGAGCTACCGCCGCATCAGGCTCGGACGAACAGGCTCTGGCCGGGCGTCTCACGGCCGTACTGGAAGCCGTACCGCTGCCCGCCAACTCTGCACGTGTCGCGGAGGAGATGCCATCGCTCTCCCGGGCCTCCTCGGTGCAGCCAATGGCCGCCGTGCTGTATCGGCAGGCTGCCGCCCACTGGACCGAACAGGGCGAACCCGCGCGGGCGGCTGCCCTGTTCAACTCCGCCGGCCGGGCGCTGGTGCAGGTCAACCGTCCCGAGGCCGCCTTCGACGTTCTGCGCAAGGCGACGTCTTTCGTCTCCGCCCCGGGCCTGCACTCCGATCCGCTGCTGAGCCGCATCCTCACCACCCGCGCTCTCGCCGGGGTCGAGGCGGGCAACGCCGACCGCGCGCTGCTCGCCGCGAGAGACGCCGTGGCCGTCTCTCGGCAGGCCGTCACACAGGATCCCGAGGCTCATCGCCCCGCGTACGTGGAGGCTCTCAGCACTCTGACCCTCCTCCAGTGGGACCGTACGGCGGTGAGCGGCGCGGCCGACAGCGCCGCCGAACTCGTCGTCCAGGCAGCTGAACTCGGCCCCCTGGACCACGCCCAAGCCTTGATCACGCGCTCCCAGGTGTATCTCACCGCCGGGGACGTCTCCGGCGCGGCTGAGACCCTGACGTCGGCGGCGCATGTCCTTGAGGAGCGGACGGAATCGGAAGCACTGCGGAACCTCGCGATCGTCCGCGGCCTCCAGAGCCAGTTGTCCGCCGCTACCGGGGACGAGGCACGGGCCCGGGAACTGGCTGGGGAGGCGGTCGCTCTCGTCGCGCATCCGGCGGAAGCCGCGAGCGAGTCCGCCCGGCTGACCCGGATCGCGGCTCTTCTGCTGGCGTTGGTCGCGTTCCCCCCGGACGAGGCGCTGGCGCTCGCCGAGGACGCCTACCGGGAGAGCGCCCGTCTGCGCGAGGAGTTTCCGGACGTGTACGGGATGCTGCCCACGTTGGCTTCACTGCCGCTTCTGGAGATGACCGCCGTCGCGGGTGACGAGGACCGGACGGCACGTATCGCCGCCCGGGTCACCCGTGACTCCGGCGCGCTGTTCGGTACCCGGCCCCGTCTTTACGCGGGGTTCCGGTCGGTCGTCGCGCTCACGGTGGCGTCGGCGCTGAACACCGTGGGCCAGGGGCCGGAGGCCGTGGACGCGCTCCGGGTGGCGCTACGGGACCTGGGACCGATCCGTACGCCCGGGGGCGAGGCTCTGACGGCGCGGCTGAGAATCGCGCTCGCCGGGCTCCTGCTGGACCTTGACGACAACGCCGAGGCCGCGTCGCTCGCCGGTGAGGCGGCCGACTTCTACACTCGGGTCCCCTCCGGTGATCCGGCCGACCTGGTGGGCGCGCGGCTGCTCGTCATGGTGGGCGCGGCACGCGCCGGGCAGACGGACGTGGCCGGGCGAGCAGACGAGGAGGCGGTACGGGCGGCACGCGCCAACTCCCGAGCGCAGGAAGGAGACAGCGGGCGTCGACTGCTCGCGCTCACCTTGGCCGTGCGCGGCGAGTGGCTGCGGGAGCTGGGCCGGCTGCCGGGCGCGGCGGATGCCTTTCACGAGGCTGCGGCGCTGTGCCGGACACTCCCCACGCCTGGCGACGAGGCGGACCTGGCCACACTCACCCGATTCGAGGCCGAATGCCTGGCGGAACTCGGTGGCGCACCGCCTCCGGTGGTCGGCGACGACTCGCTGAGTTCTCTCTCGGTGGACGGAACGGAGCGTTGGCGGGTGGTGCTGGGTCGGTTCGGCGGGCGGCCAAAGGCCGCCCCACACATCAAGGCGGGGCGCGGCCACGGGCCCCCAACCAGCCGCAAGAACAACAGGAGGGGGAAACCCACCCCGCAGATGGGGGACGGCCCTGCCTTGGTCACATCGGTCCGCGCGGACGTCCTGGCGGGCAGCGCGGACCGGCGGCGGACCTGCGGGGAAATCTCCGTCTTCGAGCCGACGGGACGCCTGAGTCTCGGGGGGCATCCCACAACTACCTGGAACCCGCTGGAGGACTGCGTCACCTGGGACGGAGCGGTGATCACGGCCCGCTCCCTCACCGAGGCCGCCCGGCTGGGCAACAACAGCGGGCTGAGGGACGACGCGTTCTGGTACTCGATGGCCGAACAACTGCTGCAGAGCCTGCTGTTCGCCGCGGCCACCACCGGCCAGACCATGGACAAGGTGAACCAGTGGGTGAAGTCCATGAACGCAGCGGAGGTCTTCGCCCGTCTGCGGGGTGGGTCCCCCGAGGCGCTCGCCACGTTCCACGGAACGCGTCAGCTGTCCGAGCTCACGCTCACCAGCGTCTACGCCACGGCCAGCACACTCCTGCGGGCGTACGACTCCTCGGAGGTACGGGCCCGGTCCGTCTCAGGGTTCCAGATCGACCGTTTCCTGGGCTCTCGTGCCGACACCCTCTACCTCTGCGCGCCGCCCGAGGAACAGGAGATGCTGGCGCCGATCTTCACCGCGCTGATCCGCCGCGTCGTCAACGCGGCGTACCGGCGGCACGAGGCGGGAGAACGGACCCGGCTGCTGCTCCTGCTGGACGAGGCGGGCAACATCGCCAAGATCGACAATCTGGACACCATCGCCACGACCGCGGCGGGCACGGAGATCCAACTCGTCACGGTCTTCCACGACGTGGCGCAGATGGAGGCACTCTACGGGGAACACCGCGCGCAGAGCCTGGTCAACAACCACTCGGCCCTGCTCGTGCTCCCCGGAAACCGGGACATCCGCACCGGACACGTCGTCCGCGAGATGCTCGTGGACGAGCCGGTCGACGAGTTGCGGCGGCGCCCGGTGCGGCGTCTGCACCCGGGCACCGCGCTGTGCGTCTACGAGAACCTGCGGGCCGAGGTGATTTCCCTCCGCTCGTCCACCCACGACCGGGATCTGATTGACTTCGCCTCGCCACCGGGCGAGTGACGGCCTCGGGTCGGAGCCGTGACCCTGGCTGGCGGGGCCATCAGTCGGAGTCGGACACCCTGACCCGGCGACCCGGCTGATCGACGAACTGGGGCGTCAGCGACAGCGTTACCCGGTGAGTGCCGGCTGAGGACCGTTCGCCGCCACCGCCGAGCGAGACGACCTGCCAGAGGGTCGCCTTGACCTCGCCGCGCACCACGTTCGTCGCGGTCAGCTGCAACTCGATCTCGACAGCTTCCACGTCGAAGACAAGATTCTCATTGGCCGCCAGAGCGACGGCCTCGCTCAGCTGCTCCCGCAGACTGGCGACGGCTTCCGGCAGACTCAGCCCGGAGGACGGGCTGACGGTGGGTGTGGACATAGGCACTTCCTTTTTGCGAAGGGGTGATGCGACGGACTGCCCGTCGTACCGGGGGGTGTCGCCTACTTGGCCGTGATTCCGGCCCGCTGCGCCGCTTTGTTCAAGGAGTGCAGGGAGGCGGCGAGAATGCCGATGTCGTCGAGATAGATCGGATCGGGCAACAGGTCGACCGGGCAGATCGTGTAGACGATCGACGCCCAGAACGCGAACTTGTTCTGGAACGGCACGTCCTCGCTGCTCAACAGCTTGAAGCTGGCGCGCAGTCTGAGGATCAGAACGACCACCACGACAAGCATTACCACAACGGCGAGACTTGACACGATAACTGCGATAAGAAGCCAGTTCTCCATGATTCTCCCTGGATTAACTCACCATGTCACCACAATAGCCCTTCGGGGTGGGAGAGTTGAGTGTTTTTTCCAGTCCGCCGTGAGCCGCTTTCGTGGGCATGACAGTGAGTCTCCTGATGATCGCTGTTGATGGCGATGGAGATCACGATGGGGATACCCGGACGGATACCGCCAGCAGCGCACCGTGCTGCTCACTCACGGCGTCTACGACAACCTCGGACGGACTGCCCTTGAGCCGGGGCGCTCGTCGCAGTACACCCACCACGTCTAAGACGTACCGTTCCTCATTCTCTACGACGGTGCCTTGGTGAACTCGCCTTCAGGGCACCGCACTTCATGCCCGGACTTCTCAGTCGTCCGCGTCGCCACCGTTCACCGCAAAGCCCAGGACTCCGCCCACGCCTGCTTGTGCTGGTGGGCCGCTGCCCTCGCTGCCTAAGTCGCTACCGGAAGCTGACTTGGACCGTCTACGCGAGCGTCTGACAGCACGTTCCGGCCGCCGCTTCGACGATGACATTTGCCGTGATACCGGCGCAGTCCTGATCTGGAGGGAGGTCAGCCAGGGTCACCACTCTCAAGCTCCGCTCGTCCAGCAGACCCGCACCGCGGCACGTTCTACCTGCAGTCCGCTCCTCGTCTTGATCACGGACACCCTCTCTCGACGCTGGAATGACCGGCCCCGGGAGATCCGGCCGATCGCAGCCGACCTTGACGCGTATGCGCGCAACCTCACAAACAAGATCAACCAATTGGGTCGAGATCGCCGAGCAGACGCTCACCGCTTCGCAGCCGACGAATCGCTTGTCGCCGGGCACCCTGAGTTCCGTCGCTCAACCACCTCAGGGCCGTTGTCACCACTACCGCGCCGAAGGAACAACTATGGCGGGTAGCCGCGCGCGAAGTCGTGGGGGGGGGGCGCGGCCGCCCACCCCACCCCCCCCGTCGCACCCACAAAGATAAAAAAAAAAAGGCTCCAACGACAGCAAA